>WRHI01000080.1 GCA_009783315.1 Peptococcaceae bacterium | reverse complement strand
GGCAGACTCCAAAAGCCCGCGTATTTTTTTCGCCTTTCGGGGGCTGCGTCGGGCGGTGAGGCGCTTGGATTCTGCCGCTCCCCAACCCCTGACGCGTCCCTCATTGAACCGTATGCATGTGCCCCATGAATACCCCCGAATTACCGGTTTTTGGAGCAATGAAACAGGAGTCCGTTCTACTGATATTGCTAATATTTGTTATATGATTATGTTTTTACATCGTCTACCGGAGCGGATTCACCTCCACGCTGACATCCACTCCACTCACCGCCCCCAACCCATAGAACCTCTCCAATCCCCCATGAACAACCTTGCGCAGCAAAGGCAGCTGCTTCCCCTTCACCAAAATCTGCCAGCGAAAAGAATTGCGCAATTTACTCAACACAGCCGGAGCCGGCCCCAAAACCTGCACCAAATCATCCCCCACTCTCCCCGCCAGCGCCGGTTGAACCGCTTGAGCCGCCCCACTCCCCCCTGTCTCCTCATTGTCCCGCGCCCCTGTCTCCTCATTGTCCATTGTCCCGTGCCCCTGTCTCCTCATTGTCCATTGTCCATTGTCCATTGTCCCTTGCCCCTTGTCCATTGTCCATTGTCCATTGTCCATTGTCCTTAATGCCAACTGTTCCCGAAGCTCTTGAGCCGCCCGAATCACTCGTTCCTCATTCTCATGCATCACCGTCAATCTGATAAAATGGGTAAAGGGCGGATACCCCGCCCCATGGCGAAAAGCAATTTCATCCAGGAAAAACCGCCGGTAATCATGATCAGTCACATGCCGCAACACCGCATCCTTAGGCATATATGTCTGCAAAACCACCTCGCCCGGTCTCTCATGGCGACCAGCCCGACCCGCCACCTGGGTCAACAGCTGAAACGCCCGCTCCCGCGCGCGAAAATCAGGCATATTCAGCAAAGGATCCGCCAAAACCACGCCCACCAGCGTCACCCCCGGAAAATCAAGCCCCTTCGCCAACATCTGGGTACCCACCAGAATATCAGCTTCACGCCGCCGGAAGGTCTCCACAATCAACGCGCTCTGCCCCTGACGCTGGGCCGCGTCAGTATCCAGCCGCAGCACCCGCGCCGCCGGAAAACACGCCGCGATCTCCTCCTCCAGCCGCTGGGTTCCCTGACCAAAAAACCGCAAATAAATGCTGCCGCATTCCGGACAACGATGATCCACCGTCCCGCGATAATCGCAATAATGGCACAACAGAATCTGCTCATGGCTATGATACGTCATCGCCACGTCACAATGGGGACACTTCGCCACATACCCGCACTCCCGGCAAAACACATAGGTCGCGTACCCGCGCCGGTTCAGAAACAGAATGCTCTGCTCCCCCCGCGCCAACCGCGCCTCCAACCGCCTCGTCAACGCTTGCGAAAAAATACTCTTATTCCCCCGCGCCAACTCCCGCGCCATGTCCACAACCTCAACCCGAGGCAAAGGCCGCTTGCTGACCCGCTCCGCCAGCTCTGCCAACACTGTCTTCCCCGCCCGCGCCGCCGCGTAACTCTCCAACGACGGCGTCGCGCTGCCCAGCACAAGCACCCCGCCGTTATGGCGCACCCGCCGCCGCGCCACCTCCCGCGTGTGATACTTGGGATTCTCATCCTGCTGGTAAGCGTTGTCATGTTCCTCATCCATAATCACAATCCCCAAGGACGCCAGCGGGGCAAAAACCGCCGACCTGGCCCCAATAACAACCTTAACCTTGCCCGCCAAAATATCGGCCCAAATCTTCTGTTTCTCCTGAGAAGACAGCTTCGAATGCACCACCGCCGCCTTCTCCCCCAAATCAGCCAGGAAATAACCCGCCACCTGAGACGTCAAAGAAATCTCGGGAACAAGCACAATAGCATCACGGCCCCGGGCCACAACCTCCGCCACCAAAGCGCGGTAAGCCAACGTCTTACCGCTGCCCGTAACCCCATGCAACAGAACCGTCTCGCCCTTCCCACGGTCAAGAGCAAACAGAACCCTCTGCACCACTTCCTTTTGGGCAATAGACAGTTGGCAGTGGACAGTGGACAATGGACAGTGGGCAGTTGCAGACTCCCCAGTGACTTCCTGCCCCGCCGCAGCAGGGCTCTCTTCAGCAGCACTCACTTCAGCAACAACATTCTCTTCAGTGGCGCTCCCTTTAGCAACGACATTCTCCTCAGCAACGGCATTCTCTTCAATATCGGCTCTCTCATGATTGCCAGGCTGTTTTTTCTTACCGCTGACTCCCGTCACACGAACATCCCAGCACAAAACCCCCAGCCCAGCCAAACGCTCCGCCAATTGTCGAACATCTCCCGCTGTCCCGTCAGCGGCGGCAGGCAAACCATTCTCCCCCATACGCGCGCAAAAAACATCCAACGGCAACCCGCCCCGTCGTGCCCGCAGCAAAATCTTCATCGCCAAAAACCCATCCGGATCAGACACACGCCAATCCTTCACCTCATCCAAGGAAACCAGCGGAACGGCCCACTTCTCAACTTTGTGCCGCCAAAAAGGCCAAACAGCGTGCAAACTCTGGGCAATCGAACACATAACCGTCTCAGACATCCAAAGAGCCAGCGCCAGAAGTTCCGGCGGCAAAACATTATCCCGTTCCAGAATTTTCAGAATCGGCCGCAGTTCCACGCCGCTGACGTCATCCGACAAAACCTCCGAAACATACGCCACCATACCACGAACCTGACGGCTCTGCAAAGGAACCAGCACAGTCATGCCCGCCGCCACCGGCATATCCGGCGGTACAAGATATGTATAAACCCGATCAAATCGCCGGTTGGCCACATCAAGCAAAACATACGCGTAGGACACGGAAGCACAGACACCGGTTCCAGCATCCGTCTTATTAAGATCGTCACAAACAGCAGCTGAAGCCTCTTCCCCTCTAGTGCTGTCACTCATAATGCCATCCCCCTACTCGTTTTTTCAATTCAGTCAACACAGGCATAGACCCTGGCCTGTTCACGGGCATCCAAGCCGAATCCCCTCATAACCTCATAGTCCAATTCGGCCTTTAGCACGGTCCGCCGCGGCCCGGACAAGTCCGAACGCCCCAACTCTGCCGCCAATTCCGCCAGAGTGCTCAGCATGGTGTACGGCCAGTCGGGCAGCGGCAGCCGCTCCAAATGAGCTCGCAACACCTTGACCGCGTGAAAACGATGAAAAAAAACATAAGCGTAAAGCCTTGTATTCCAAAGCGCCTCCACCGCGCGCACAGGATAATCCTCCAGATTAATAATCACACTGTTGGCGCTGTTTAGAGTCAGACGGCCAACGGCATCAAAAGCCGCTACCGGTCTCGCAGCAATAAAACGATAAACCAGCTTAGGCGAACGATAGAGCCTCTCAGGAGCCGTCTGCTGAAGATTCTCCGGCCGGAAAACCAGAAACCGGCTCGGCTCGCGCAAAGCAAAGGGATCCACATCGCCGCCGCACAAAACACCATCGGCTCCCTCCCCTTCCGTCCCGCTGAGGAACCTCCCATTATCACCGGTCACAACGCCAAGAATCCATTGGACATGCCCGTCCAAAGTCCGCAAAGGCCCACTCTCAATCTTATCCAGAATCAACCTATCCTCCGGCGAAGTCCACACATCAAAAACCGCACCCTCATTGCGACCAAACCGGACCGGATCAACGCAACCATCTCCGTTGCCTTCCTTGCTGTTGCCATCCTTGCTGTTGCCATCCTTGCCGTTTCCTTCCTTACCCTCTCCTCCCCCCCCACACGCCTCTCGGCTCTCCTCATGGGCCTCCCTAACGCTCCGTAGCGCCCCTATTTTCTCCGCATCAACCCGAACCGCCTTTGACATGACCTTATAAAAAATATTGCCCAAACAAACAATGCGCTTCAAAACAGAATTCTCCAACAGAAACCGCCTAATATCCTCATGGCGCTTCACCATCAGAAACGCCTCCGGCAGAAGAAAAGACAGGTAGCCTCCCGGACGCAGGCACTCCAGACCCAAAGCCAGAAACAACGCGAAACGCTCCTCCCCAAACACTTTTCCCGAGTTATAACTCAGAATCCCTCGCGGCGCGATTCCTGAGTTATAACCCCGAATCCCGACCCTCGAACCTCTCTCACGGGTTCCCCAAGGTGGATTCGTCGCCACAACATCAAACCGCCCCAGCAACCCACGCAACGGTTCTTCCCAACCATCAACATCCAGGCTGTCGCCACAAAAAATTCTGGGCTCAAAAGGCCGCCGATAGAAAAGCAACAAATTAATCCGCGCCAACAAAACCGCCACCGGATCAACATCCATACCCCACAGATCCCCCGGCTCAGCTCCCTGCGCCGCAAACGCCAGCAAAAACTTCCCCGTCCCACAGCAGGGATCCAAAACAAGCCGCCCTTCTTGCCAATGATCCGTCGCCATCGCCTCCGCCACCGACTGTGGTGTAAAATAGGCCCCCTGGCCAACCTTCACACGCTCCTGAGTCAAAATCTGATAAACCACCCCAAGAATATCCGGCATCCGGGGCAAATCCCAAAACAAAAGCTCCCTCCACTCCGGCGCTTCCACATTTCCAGAATCTTCCGGCCAATCTCCGGAGTTTGCCAGACGCCCACGCAAACCCATCAATTCCAAACCAAGAGCCTCACCGTACTTGGGGGCTCGCGGATGCCCACCACCATCACCCTCACCTTCACCCCTCAGCACATTCTGCCAAAGGGCCAACGGCATCCCCAGCGGTGGCTTCAACTCCCGAACTGCCATCCCATCATCATCAGAACGCATAACTTCATTCAGAACAAGAGCAAACAGAGCCGCCATTCGCGGCAGACAGCGGTTCTGAATAAACGCGGCAAGTCTTACCAGATTCCGCTGCGCCGCCTTGTTATCAGGCAAAACGTACGGAATAAAGAACCCTTCCGCCCGCGACTTGTTGGCCCGGGCCCGCAGTTTGGGCACGGATCCATCCACTAATCGGTTTTTCAACAACTCAACCGACTTGGTGTCAATCACTTGGGACGCCTCGGCGGTCGCTTGAAGGTACCCTAGTTTAACCCAATGGGTAACGCTCTCCGGTGTCACCCCCAAGAATTCCGCGGCTTCCTTTTTATCCATCCCCATCAATTCCTCGCCCACTGTACGGCGCCATAAACCAAAGGCGTGCCCACCACCGACCCAATCAGAACCTTCGCCAAATAATGAACCACCATCATTTTCAGCAAAGCGTTAACCGGCATAATCCCATAAAAAGCAATCATAATAAACAACCCGGAATCAAACGCCTGCCCCACCACCATCGAAGCAATCACACGAATATAGAGGCGATTGGCAAAAACCATTCGCTTCATCCAGGTCAAAACAAAAGCATTCACAAACTCGCCCGCCAGATACCCGACAAAGCTCGCGAAAAAGATCCTTGGCACAGCCTGATAAATCATAGTATAACTGGCCTGATCCCTCCATATCATCGGCTCAAAAGGCAAATAAATCGCAATATTCGTAAAAACCACCAAAACCAGATTGGCCACAAAACCCATCAGTATAACCTGACGCGCCTTGCCAAACCCCCACACTTCAGCAATCACAGACCCAACAATAAAACAAAACGGATAAAGAATCACCGCCGCAGGCAAAACAACATTCCCAAACGCGATCAGTTTTCCGGCCATAAGGTTCGAAGTGATAAGGATCGCGGCAAACAAAACCGACAGCCAAGTCAATTTACTTGTGGAATCAGGACGAAACGAAGTATCTGTGCTCATACAGGAAGTCCTTTCGATCCGATATCCTTTCTGTAACAAGCTCCAGGAAATTCAATCCCCTCAACCAAGGCATACGCTTCCCCGCGCGCCTGCGCCAGCGTAGCTCCCCGCGCCGTCACCCCCAGAACCCTGCCGCCGCTGCTCACAACACCGCCGCCGTTCACAACACCGCCGCCGCAGACACCGCCGTCATCATCACCGCCAACATACGCCGTCGCCGCGTGAAAAACAGCCTTCATGCCATCCGCGGGAACAGCCGGCACAACAACAGGCACCCCTTTGGTCGACCCCTCAGGATACCCAGCCGAAGCCATAACAACACAGACCGCCGAACCGGGATGCCAACTGAGATCCATTTTATCCAGAGAGCCCTCCGCGCCGGCCTCCAGCAGTGTCACAAGATCAGACGCCAGCATCACCATCAGCACTTGGGTCTCCGGATCCCCGAAACGCACATTATACTCAAGAACCTTGGGCCCCGCCTCCGTCAGAATCAGCCCGATAAACAGCACCCCCACAAAAGGAACACCGGCTTCGGCCATCGCCCGCAGAGTCGGGTTCGCCACAGAACTCATAATCTCATCTTCCAAAGCCTTATGCCAGAAAGCCGGCGGCCCATAAGCCCCCATTCCACCCGTATTCGGACCCTCATCATAATCCAACAGCCTCTTATGATCCTGGGCCGCCATCAGCGGCAACGCCGTCTGTCCGTCACACAAACAGAAGAAGCTGACTTCCTGACCCACAAGATATTCTTCCACCACAACCCGTTTCCCCGCCGCGCCAAAACCGCCGCCCATAATCCGCTCAACAGCCTCCACAGCCTCCTCAAGCGTCATCGCCACCACGGCCCCTTTGCCGGCGGCCAGCCCGTCAGCCTTAACCACCACAGGCGCGCCATGTTCAGCCAAATAAGCCAAAACCTCTGCCCTGTCGTCAAAAACCCGGTAATCCGCCGTCGGGATTCCCGCCAACCGCATCAAATCCTTAGCAAAGGCCTTGCTTCCCTCCAGCTGAGCCGCCGCCCGCCCGGGCCCAAAAATCCGCAGTCCCCGTTCCAAAAAACAATCAACAATGCCGTCACACAAAGGCCCCTCAGGCCCCACAACCGTCAAATCAACACCCTTCTCCAGGGCAAAATCAGCCAACCCAATGAAATCATCAAGGGCGATATCCACATTCCAAGCCGCCGTTCCGGCATTGCCCGACGCCACATACAATCTTTCGCAGCGGGGGCTTTGGGCCAGCTTCCAGGCCAAGGCATGCTCACGCCCCCCCGACCCAACTAATAAGATCGTTAAGTTTGTTTGCCCCGGCAATGGTTCTGTCGTGTTCATATGCAAGAATCCCCCTTTTTTACAATGGACAATGGACAATGGACAATTGGGAAGCAAACCATTATGCCTCGAAGAGTGAATAGTGTCTCCCTTTGGTGTCTCCCTTTGGCGTCACCCCAATACATCGAAATCAATTGCCTGGCTGCCAACTGTTCATCCTCTTCCTAACCGCCAACAAAGACATACTGATTTACCCAACTTTCGGCCATACTAACTGCGCACTGCGACGTAAACCCCTAAATACTCCACGTTTCCCCTCTTTGTCCATTGTCCAATGCCTCATTGCCCACTGCCCATTGCCCATTCCCCATTGTCCATTGCCTCATTGCCCATTCCCCATTCCCCATTGTCCATTGTCCATTGTCATTGTCCATTGTCAGTGTCTGAAATGCCGCCGATCCGTGAACACCAGAATGATACCCAGTTTATCCGCGGCATCAATCACGTCATCATCATGAACTGACCCACCTGGCTGAACAATCGCCCGAATAGCATACTGCGCCGCCAATTCCACCGTATCGGCAAAGGGAAAAAACGCGTCTGAGGCCAGATAAGCCCCTTGGGAACGCTCCCCGGCCTGATCCAGCGCTATGCCAGCCGAACCGACACGGTTCATTTGGCCGGCGCCTACCCCCAGAATCGCGCGGTTGTTGGTCACAACAATAGCGTTGGATTTAACATGCTTACACGCCATCCAAGCAAAAAACAGCTCAGCCAGATCCGCCTTCGTCGGCTGCAAAGCTGAAACAACACGCCACGCATGCGGCGGCGACGACCCCAAATCCTCATCCTGCAGCAAGAACCCCCCGCCAATGGACTTCAGTTTGCAGCCTACAGGGGGGGTGGGACGCGGGAGGTTGGATGCCGGAAGGGCATTTTTCATTGAGAACAACCGCAGGTTCTTCTTCTCCGCCAGCAACCCCAACGCCTCCTGATCGAAATCCGGCGCAATAATCACCTCATAGAAACGTTCGCGGATCTTATCAGCCGTCGCCCCATCAATGGAACGGTTAAACGCAATAATCCCGCCGTAAGCAGAAACCGGATCACAAGCCAGCGCCCGCTCATAGGTCTCAAAAACAAGATCCCCCAGCGCCAACCCGCATGGATTGGTATGCTTAATAATCGCGCAGGCGCATTCATCAAATTCATTCACCAGAGCCCAAGCGGCATCCATATCAACCCAATTATTATAGGAAAGCTCCTTGCCTTGCAGCTGCTTGCCCTTTACCAGCGCGCCGGCGCCGGCCTCCGGCGTCCTTTCAGCGTACACCGCGGCTTGCTGACTGGGATTCTCGCCGTAGCGCAGCATTTGAATCTTATCGGCCACAATCCGCAGCGTCTCCGGAAATCCCCCATCTTCACTCCCTGCTCCCAATTGTCCATTGTCCATTGTCCATTGTCCATTGTCTAGATCCCTTCCCACACGGGTTTGGAAATACTTGGCGACCGCCCCATCATACGCAGCCGTATGGGCAAAAGCTTCCCAAGCCAGCTCCTCACGCATACCGGCGTCCATCCCGCCATCCCTTAAGGAATTCAGCACATCATCATACTTATCCGGGGACACGACCACCACCACGCGCTCATGGTTTTTGGCCGCCGCCCGGATCATAGCCGGACCGCCAATATCAATATTCTCAATCGCATCGGCCCAAGTAGCCTCAGGCTTCGCCACCGTCGCCGCAAAAGGATAGAGGTTTACGCAGACAAGATCGATCAGCTCAATGCCATTCTCGCGGCACTGCCGCATATGCTCCTCCGTGTTCATAGCCAGAATACCGGCATGAACCCGCGGATGCAGGGACTTAACCCGCCCATCCAAAATCTCCGGGAACTCCGTCACGGCGCTTATGTACAAAACATCAAGCCCGGATTCACTCAAAGCACGAAAAGTCCCCCCCGTGGAAACCAGCTCAAACCCAAGCTCAGTCAAACCCTTGGCAAAGGCTACAAGACCCGTTTTGTCAGAAACACTCAAAAGCGCTCTCTTCTTCATCCTTCATTCCCCACTTCCATCTTAGTAGAATTGACAACAGCGAAACGAGTTATACCGGCAAACCGGTTAGACGACCACAAACCAAACGACCAACTAGATGTCAGAACCGGTCAGACGGCGGCAAACCAAACGAACCGCCTCAGGAAAAATTTGATGCTCAGCTTGTAGAATGCGCTGAGACAGCTTATCCTCATCATCCCCCGCCAGCACCGGAACCACACGCTGCAAAATCACCGGCCCCGTATCCATCCCCTCATCTACAAAATGCACCGTACAGCCGCTGACCTTAACCCCAGCCTCCAAAGCCTGCCTCTGAGCGCGCAACCCGGGAAAATCCGGCAAAAGGGAAGGATGAATATTCACAATCGGCGCTCCGGCCCTCTGAATAAAATCGCCGCTCAGCAAACGCATATATCCGGCCAACGCCAAAAGCTGTGTTCCTGTCTCCCGCAGCCACGCAACAATCTGTCCCTCCTGTTCAGCCTTATTATCACAAACAAAAACCCGCGTTGGCACCCCCGCCCTCCGCGCACGCTCCAACGCCGGCGCCTCAGGCTGGTCCGATCCTACGCCGACAAACTCAACAGGCAATTCTCCCTGCCGCCAAGCGTCAAGCAAAACCTGCAAATTGCTCCCGCGGCCGGACGCCAACACCGCCAAACGGATCGGCGTAGCCAAAGCAATACCACCTTCCATCGACGCCAACCCCATTCTCCTATCACCTCTTCCCCCTACAAGACTATACCATCCTTATCCGTAACAACGCCGATGAGCACAGGTCTCTCCCCTTGACGCCGCAAAACATCAATTACCTGTTCTTCATCTTCCTTATGAACAATAATCACAAACCCTATACCCATATTGAAAGTCCGAAACATCTCCGCCTCATCAACACCACCCAGTTTTTGCAGCAGACCAAAAATCGGTGGTTTCTCCCAGCTTTCAGTCAAAATTTCGACGCCACACCCCGCCGGCAACACACGAGGCAAATTCTCCACAAAACCGCCCCCCGTGATATGAACCATGCCCGGAACAGCCACTTCCGCCAGCATAGCCAGAACCGGCTTAACATAGATTCGTGTCGGCGCCAGCAGCACATCACCCAAGGGTTCCGTCAGTTCAGGCAAACACACATCCCAGGCATAGCCTTCAAAGATCTTCCGCACCAAAGAAAACCCGTTGCTGTGCAGCCCGCTGGCAGGCAGACCGACCAACACATCCCCAGGTCGAACATCGTTATGGTCAATCAAGCGGTCACGGTTGACCACACCCACGGCAAATCCGGCCACATCATACTCATCAGACCGGTAGAAACCAGGCATTTCCGCCATCTCGCCGCCGATAAGAGTGCACCCGGCCATCTCGCAGCCCGCGGCCATACCGCCGACGACAGCAGCCATACGTTCCGGATCAAGCTCGCCCGACGCCAGATAATCCAGAAAGAACAGAGGTTCGGCGCCCATGACCAAAATATCGTTGACACACATAGCCACAGCATCAATGCCGATTGTATCGTGCCGATCCATTTCAAAAGCCAAACGCAGTTTTGTCCCCACGCCGTCCGTACCGGAAACCAACACCGGTTCAGGGTACTTGCCGACATCAAGAGCGAACAGTCCGGCAAACCCGCCCAAACCTCCCAGGACTTCCGGGCGACGCGTCCGGGCGACCGCAGGTTTGATTTTTTCAACAGCCAGACTGCCGGCGGCAATGTTGACTCCGGCCTCTTTATAGGTAACTCCCATAATCATCCTCCTTTGGAAAATTATGCAGACGAAGGATCTACCTCTATGCTTTCAGACGCTCGGCCAAGGCTTGGTCTTTGGCTTCGACCTCAGCCGCCATGTTTTCCCGGTAGGCTTGCAGGCTTGCACGCAAATCAGGATCAGCGACCGCTAGGATCTGCACAGCCAGCAACGCGGCGTTGCGTGCGCCGCCGATTCCCACTGTAGCCACCGGCACCCCCGGAGGCATTTGAACAATAGCGTAGAGAGCGTCAAGCCCTTGCAGAGCCCCGCTGCTGATCGGCACGCCAATCACCGGCAACGTTGTCGCAGCCGCAATCACGCCCGGCAAATGGGCCGCCATACCCGCTCCCGCGATAATGACCTTGCCCTTCGCCTTTTCGAATTCTTTCACCCAAGCCAGCGTTCCAGCCAAAGTCCGGTGTGCGGATGATACCTTGACTTCAAAGGCTATGCCGAAATTCTCAAGGGTATTGGCCGCTTCCGCCATGACGTTGAAATCGGAGTCGCTGCCCATAACTATGCCAACCACCGGCTGACCACTCATCTTTTTCCCTCCACATCGATTCTGATCTCACAACCCAAAAAAGAGCTTAGAGTCATTTTACTCGACATTTTGGCTTGGGTCAAACATCCTTCTCTAACGAATGAATATTAATAGCCCCGAATGTTACAGTTCAGACCGTTCAGACCGTTCAGACCGTTCAGGCCGATCAGCCCTTTCAGACCCCAGCCGGAGGGGGCAAGAGTATCCGGCAGCTTCGTGTCCAAGAAGGGCTAGCGAACTGTTCACAGAACAGTCCGTTAGCCCTTTCATAGCATTTCGATTTTCGAAAACCTTCGATTGAGTCGGTTAGGCGGCAAGAACATCAAAGAAAAACAATTTGTTTAAGCAACAAACTCCTGCAACTCTTTGCCGGGGCAGCCAAGACAGCGGTGAGAGCAACTGTGTTTATGCAGCTTTGTCCCTAACCCCCAACCCCTAACCCCTGATCCCTAACCCCTTCTCCTAACCCCTAGTTTATGGCTTAACGCCATGCCGCTGTCAGGGTGAAATCTGATGTGACGGGGGCATTGAAATCATAGAGTTCGCCACCCAAATACCAGCCGTCGAAAACGCTGCCGCTCTTCGTCGGGTTGGTTGGTTTGCCGGCTTTGGCGCCATATTTCACCTTTGCGGCGGTTTTTGCGGTCCCGCCTTGGCTGTCAAAAGTGACGACACAGGTGATCTGTTCCCATTTAGCGGTCAGAGTCAGGTTGGCTGTTACAGGTTTACTGAAATCATTGATTTTCGTACCGTTGTACCAGCCCAGGAAAATGAAACCTTCTTTAACCGGGTCTTCAGGCTGGGAAACCAGGGCGCCGTAGTCCACCGTGCCGGCCCCAGGCGCGGGACTGCCGCCCTGAGCATCAAATTTCACGGTCAAAGTGTTCGCACTCCAGCCGGCTGTCAGTGTAATATCCGAGGTAACAGGCGCATTGAAATCGTAAAGCGCGCCGTCCAAATACCAGCCGCTAAAGGCATACCCCGTTTTGGTCGGGTTTGTGGGTTTAGCAACCTTAGCACCGTAGTTGACCTTCGCGGCGGTTTTTGCAGTCCCGCCTTGACTGTCAAAGGTAACAACACTGATAATCTGCGTCCATTTGGCGGTAAGAGTCAGGTTGGCGGCCACAGGGGCGCCAAAATCATAGACTTTCGTACCGTTGTACCAACCCGCGAAGACGAACCCTTCCTTAACCGGATCTTCGGGCCGGGAAACCGTTGTTCCGGTATTGACCGCAACAGGCGCCGGTGCAGGGTTGCCCCCTTGCGCGTCAAAAGTGACACTGACTTGTTTCGTAACGGCTATTTTAATGGTTTCAATTTTGCAGCTGCCATCTTTACCCGTCGCCGTAATATAAGCCGTACCGGGAGACACCGCTTTGACGGCGCCGGCGGAAGACACTGTGGCCACAGCCGTGTTGGAAGAAGTCCAGGTGTAGTTACCGCTCTGCATTGAGGCAGCATGAGGTCCGGTGACGTCCGGTGTTACCGTTGTTCCCTGAATCATATCCAATGTGTCAGAGGTAAACTGCCAATTCTGCTGGTAATTCGCTGTGGAAATCGTGGTGCTTTTAGCGCCGAGGGAAGGGACCGGCGCCATAGACTTGCTGCTGTCCAAAGAAAAGGCCAAACCAGTCAGCAGGGTGGCTCCGGTCACCTTGTACTCATTCTGAGAAAGGAAAGCCCCAGAACGATCCAGGGTCATCGTAGAGATTTGGAGATCACTCGCAGAACGGTTCGCGTTTCCTGTGAACACTTCCATAGTATAGCCACTCTTAGGAATGTAGCAGATAATATTGGTTTCGTGCTCACTGGTACTCCACGAAGTGTAGATGAAGTTGTTCAAAGAGAACCCCATCTGCGCCTCACCGCGGGACTGGGCAACCAGAAGTCCTTTTTTATCAAAAATCTTCACGCTGATTCCCGCGTTGGTTAGGGTTGGGAAACTCAACGGATCGGAGCTTTTGA
Source organism: Peptococcaceae bacterium (assembly GCA_009783315.1). GTDB lineage: Bacteria > Bacillota > Desulfitobacteriia > Desulfitobacteriales > Syntrophobotulaceae > WRJI01. The sequence continues at coordinate 1,901 of WRHI01000080.1, read as the reverse complement.
TCTCAACGCGGATCATGTCCGACATGCCTATGGCAGGCGATGTTGATGAGGTACTGAAGACGGTGGATGTTTCCGGAAAGCTGGAAACCGGTTTGTCCAGGATAATGTCGTTGATGGCTGACAGCGTCCGAAGGTCGGCGACAATCTCAAGATGGCTGACACCGGGAACATTAACATATTTGTAGCGGCCGTCGCCGTTCATACTCATGGCGTTAACAAATCCGTCCCCTGATTTACCAAATATTTGACCGTCGTAAATAGCTTTCGTTCCAGACATATGGTAGACCGCGCTGATTGGTGTAATGAAACCATATTCACAGGCGATCATGGTCAGGTCGATCCCCTGCCATTTCTGCAACACGTCTTTCCCATACACGGTTTCCCGCAAGTATTTCAAGCTTCTGTTGCCGCCGTTCACAAGGGTGTTATTGGTATTAGGGCTCTTGTTCAACAACGCGTAATAGTCCGCAGGGTTGGACACAGCCTGGGTTCCTGTAGCTGTTCTGTTCAGAAGAGGAATTCTGCTGACATATTCGTTTCCGGCTTGCAGTTGATACGTGTTGGGAGAGTTTTTCGCCCAACTTTGAACCCAGTGTTTTGATATGGGCCTGAGGAACGTATCATAGCCCAACTTCAGCAACCCTGTAGCAAATGATTCGCTCATAAGGGAAACAGCGCCGGTCTCAACAGGCTCTAACGCTAAATAAGTTCCCAGGAGCGGTGTGGCGACACAGATGGCTTTTTCTACCTTATTCTTGTTTGCAGCACTCTGAGAGATATAAGTCGAAGCCAAGAGGCCTCCGTTGCTGTGGCTTATCAGGATGACGCTCTCATACCCTTTGGCCTTGATATCAGCCGCCAGTTCTTTCGCGGTATCATTTAAATCCGCCAGGCAATTGTATGAGAAAAACTCCACATTGTAGGTGTTTTGCAGTCCGTTAGCAACCAAGTTGGCTTTGATACTGGTGATCATGGGAAGAAATAGCCCGATGACCCCGGAGGTATCCCTTGTCCTGTCAGCGTAAGCTGACATGCCTGTCCCATTCGCATTGTTGGTCATCTCAGCTTGTTGGCCCATAGCGTCTGAGGCAATCTCTGTCACCAGGCCCATTCCTGGCCATATCGTTACTCCCGGATATTTTTTGCTGTATATTTGTGATTCCAAATACCCTGGCAAAATATAAATTGCCTTTTTGGCAGCAGCCGCCTGTACAGGAGCAGCCGCAGGGATTAAAGATAATCCCATAATAACCAACAGTGTGAATGTTAGTTTTTTCACAAGCATATTTCTTTTAAACATATTTTTTCCTCTCTCTATGTTCTAAGTAAAAACAAAATAAACCTGGCTGGTTGAGCGCAACAGCGGTACAAACCCCATGATCCTATCGCTCCTTCAATCTTTTGGGAGTTGCCCCATGATCACCTTTTTTCTTCTCCTTTCTGTCTATTAACAACTCCTCATGCAATAATCCCCCGAGAGCTCTCATGTAACGCCAATATAGCATAAAATCCTCGGGCAATCAAGTGGCTGGCGTCATTCAAAGTCACCATTCAAAGTCAGGCTCAAAGTCACTGTTCAGACCGTTCAGACCCCTGCCATGGCTGCTCGGGGAGAGAACGGAGCAGGACAGACGCTTACTGTCCTGCGAGGACCAATACGTTACTGAGTTTCTTATTCGATTATTGGATTATGGATCCGGTGTTGTCAATGAGCGGGGCCTGAACCGCAAGTTACAGATCAGACCGATCAGACCGATCAGACCCCAACCGGAGGGGCAGGAGGGGCGGAGGGGCAGGAGGGCGGCCGAGGCCTTGTCCCCAAGCCTTTGCGGAAGGCTGGATGAATCTCTTGGCGAACGGGAGCGCCCGCAAACCCAACTGTCTGAGCGAAACGCAGTGAA
>WRHI01000079.1 GCA_009783315.1 Peptococcaceae bacterium | reverse complement strand
GCCTCACCGCCCGACGCAGCCCCCGAAAGGCGAAAAAAATACGCGGGCTTTTGGAGTCTGCCGCTCCCCAACCCCTGACGTGGCACTGTTACTGGCCAGCGCGGTATCTGCCTCCAACTCACCATTGAGTTGCGGGAAAACACCGCGGCAGAAAGCTCTGCTTATCCTTATCGTCAGTTCATGCACTTTTTAAATATGCACCCTCATTAATGCATCCACGACTTCAGGATTTGAATAACCTGATTGGACAAATCATCGACTTTGATTAACAGATCATGGGCCTGTTCACGATTTCCCCTGCGTATGGCTTCCGCGGTCTCGCGGGCTACACTATGAAACTGAGCATGAGGCGCTTCCAATTGTCTGAAACCGGGATGATTTCCCATGGTGCCGGCCGCATTGCTATACCATTTTCCGAGGTTGCACATATGATGGTCAGGCATGGTTTTAGGATCAACATCTAAGTACCCCATATACATGTTATAAAGACGCCATTTCCACATACGATGGTCTGTAATAAAAATCTTGGCCAGATTAGGAATATCGCTAATCTTTTGCTCCTTGAACTCTGCACTTTTGATTTTTTCCGCCATTACGCTGGTGTCCCAAATAAACTTTCCAACCGAGTTCACTTGTTCAGCAATTTTTTTACCCATATCAGACGAATGATCAACCTGCGAAGAAAAAGCTTCAATTATTGACGTTTGCTCCTCTGTTTGCGCTGAGATCTGCATCAAAGAACTGCTTGTCTGCTCAATTTCATCATTTATTTTCCCCAAAGCGCCCACAGCGTTGTTCGCCTGTTCTGTCGCTTTGACAAATGTTGTATTGGCCGAACTGATTTCGCTTACAGTTTCTGTCATAATACTCGTTAATGAATGAATATTCTGTTGAATGTCTTCAACTGACTTCTTCGTGTTTTCCGCCAGACTGCGAATCTCATCCGCAACGACAGCAAAACCCCTGCCCTGTTCTCCGGCACGGGCAGCCTCAATAGCGGCGTTGAGGGCCAACAAATTGGTCTGGTCGGCGATAGCCTTAACGATGCCGGTTATATCGTTAATGTTTTTTGCTTTTTCCAATAAGTCGTCTGTTTTTTTGTTGATTTCCACCATTTGGAGGATAGCCTTATCGATTTCGTTAAAGGCTTCTCTGACCTGATTGGTGCTGTTCACTGTAATATTAATGGTGTTTTCGGAGCTTTGTGATACTTGATCAACGAACTCGGCGACTTCGTTTAAAGCTTGATTCAACTGGGTGCTGCCCGCTGATATTTGATGCAGCATTTTCTCTTGATCTTTGACCATATCGATACTCTCAGCCACAAATTCCATCTCTGTCAGGTGATGCAAAACAGAGTCGATGCCCAGCAGGAGTTCCAGGCGTTTCTTGTTATGCGCTTCTACAACCTCATTCCATAAGCGTTCAAGCTTCTCGTCTCCAATTTGATGGGATGTATCAGACGCTTTATTGCTAACAAATTCTGTCATGACGCGACTTAAGTTCAACGCGAGATTTTCTTGAACCTCATTTTCATCGCGCCGATTGAAGATCATATCCTCATACCTCCTTATGGATTAAAATCTAGAAGAACTCTATCTTTGGCACCCTTCCCATAACGCTTTTCTATCATGACCTTGTCGGGAAAAGGATTTCATTTACAGACAATAGTTTATCCGCATTAAGACAGTTTATCCATTGTTCATCTATTGAGAATCGCGCAGGAGACCACCCATTATTTGAGTGGCCTCCCACACACCGCCGTACAGACGATTCCGTATAGGGCGGCTCCTTATTTTGCGCGGGCTTTCACGGGTTTCAGTCAGTATCAACGCCCTCCGTCTGCTGTTTACGCCTCCGTTTCCGCTTGCGCGTCCAAAAGATCGCCCAAACCACGCCACCAACAACGAGTACAGGCAAAAGGTAAGCGATCATCACCAGCAAATAGTTCAGCCCATTCCACAAAGTACTGATGGTCTTAAGAAAGGCGTTCTTGCACGCAGTCAACGTTTTGCTAAAAGACATGGGCTCCCAAGGATCCTTCACTGGCGCCGTCAGATCTTGGTTAGCTTGGCGCAGGGTGAGCGTTAACTGAGCGTAATCAACTTGATTGTCCCAATAGCGCAGCTGCCCTTTATAACTCTCAATCTTCACCCGCACTTCACTGAGGGATTTTTCGACCTTAAGAATCTCATCAATAGTCCTGGCCCCCTGCAAAATCTCTAAATAGCGCTGTTCTTGCGCCTCCAGATTTTTCATACGCGCTTCCGTGTCAAAATACTGCAGCCCCACATCATTGGACGATTGTTTCAACTCAAGAACAGTCCCCCAAAGGGCGAGGCCATCCTTGAATTCCGTATACTTATTCTGGGGAACCTTAATACTGATGCTGCCTCTGCCATCATTCTCCGTATAAGATGACTGAGCAATATAACCTCCCAATGAAACTGTTCTCGCCTCAATATCCCTCATAGCGACCGCCACATCGTTAACTTTAAGCGATGCTTGAGCGGTGTAGATGATTTTCTTACCCATAGCTTCATCAACACTGGCGCCCGCTTGCCCGGCAGGCTCCGAACCACCCGCCTCGCTCCTTTCTGATTCCAGAAGCGCTTTGTCAGCAATCTCAGAACTTGGGCTTATCTGCGACGTCTCGTTATCGAAAAGGTCAAAGTTTCTGGCACTTTCAGGCGAATAATTGGCTTTATCACTCCCAGAACTTGCTACCAGGCCAAAACCAGCCACACAAACCACAAGCGCCAGAGAAGCAGCCGCAACAATGGGCCAGGGCCGTCTGAAAAACGGTTTTCTGCCGAAAGAGCTCCCGCCCCTCCTTTTTCGCGGCACGCCTCTATGCCCTCGTGTCTCCTCCTGTCTCTCATCCCTTGTCAATTTCTCCTCGGACCGAAGAGCATCAACCCTATCAGCTGTCGAATTACCGACATCGCTGTTCAACTGCTCCATAGCGGCCTCTTGCATGGACCCACTATCCTGTTGGCCCTGTTCCATATTTTCCAATTTATCCTTAGCCATAGCCCTTATCCGCTCCTTTACAATTTCGCCTTGCATATCCACACAATCAAACACCATTTTAATCCTCACCAGATCATCATTCTTGCGCATCACACATCACCTCCCGCGCCGCTGAAACGGATTCCGGAATCAACATGATTATAGAGGGCTTGGAACTTTTTCCGCGCGCGATAAAGCAAACTGTCCACCGCTTGCCGCGACATCCCCAGCAATGAAGCCGTTTGCTCCGCGTCCAATCCCTCAACCAATCTCATTTGAATCACAGCGGCCTGCGGCTCGGAAAGGCGCGCCATGACATCCGACACTGCAAAAGCCAAAGCCACGTCCTCAACCAAATCTCGCGCCTCAGCCACCCCATCAGAAAGGGGCGCCAGTTCCACCTTCTTGCTTCCGCCCTTGCGGTAATAATCCGCCACAGTACGGGAAGCGATGGCAAAGGCCCAAGCTTTAAGGGAACCTCTTCCCTCGAAGCTGTCCAAAGACTGCCAGATTCGCACCATAACGTCTGCCGTCACATCCTCAACCTCAGACGAACAAACCCGCAATCTTGTGTAACGGAAAATGGCCGGAAACAATTCGTCATAAATGTCGTCAAAAGCACCATCGTTAAAAGCACTGTCGTCAAAAGTCATTTTTCTTCCTCTCCTGATAGGGTTAGGAAAAAGGGGTTTAGGACGCAATGGACGCAGGATACAATACAACACAATGAGATGAAATAGCCCCATTCTTCAATTCTCACAAACGCGGGGAATTGCAAATTCCCAACCATCCCTAACCCCTAACCCCTAACCCCTGTCCCCTGTCCCCTAACCCCTGTCTCCTAATCTCTTCCCCTAATAAGTCGTTTCGGAACCACCAAATCTGACGCAATCTGACGCGCACTTATTTATTTCGATACAATAAATACCCTAAAGCCATCGACCCCGCCACCAGAAACGCCGGATGAATCCACGGCATAAACAAAACCAGACCCAACGATACCGCCCCAAAAGCCCACATCAGCCTGTCAACAAAAGCCTTCTTCCCCATATTCCAGGCCACTTGCAGCAAAAGCACAATAACAACCGGACGCACACCGGCCAACATAGCCTGAAGGATAGTAGAATCGGCAAACCGCCTAATTAAACCGCCTAGCAGAACCACCGCCAACGTCGTCGGCAAAAAAACGCCGATTTCCGCAGCCAACACCCCCAGCCAGCCCCCCGCGCGGTATCCGATCATCGCGGCTAACTTTGTCACCATCGGCGCCGACAGCGCGGTAGCAACCGCAACCATATCGTTAAACTCTTCCTCGCTCACCCATTTATACTTATTGACAACCTCTGTCTGAATCAGCGGGATCATCGCCGGTCCCCCGCCAAAAGTTAAATGACTGGCCCGAAAAAACGCCACAAAAAGGTTCCAGCACTCTATCACGAGAACAACGCTCCTCCGATCACCATGGCTGCCGCCACCAACACAGCCGGATGAACCTTCCAACGCAGACCTACCGCCGCTCCGGCAGCGATCAAAACGCTGCCACCAAGCAACCACCAATCGTTATGTTCAAACCCTCCCGACGCAATATCCCACATCCATCTCAACGCCACAACACCAATCAAAACCGTAACAACCGGGCGAACACCCTTAAGTGAAGCCTGCACCCCCAGCGATTGAGCATGTTTTGACAAGAACCGCCCTGCCCACACAACCAAAAAAAGCGTCGGCAAAACCGTCGCTGCCGTGGCAACCGCCACACCCGCCCACGACGCCACCTGAAATCCCACATAAGCTGCCAGCTTCGTTGCGATCGGACCCGGCAAGGCGTTGGTAACCGCTACAACCTCACTAAACTGACTATTGGTCATCCAGCCATACTTATCCACCGCTTCAGCCTGGACCAAAGGAATAATCGCCGGCCCGCCGCCAAAACCAAAATTGCTGGCCCGAAAAAAAGCCACGAACAGATCCCAAAGAACGGACAATGGACAATGGACAAGGCTGATATCCTTCAGCCTGTGGACCAATGGACAATGGACAATGGACAATGGATAAGGCTGATATCCTTCAGCCTGTGGACCAATGGACAATTGATAATTAAGAAACAACAAGCCATTCAATACTACATCACTTCCTGGCAAACATTTTACGGAACAACTCTCTCCAAAGACTTCTTGCCAACAGTATTCTGCGCCCTAGTACTCTACCACACCCAAATCGCCTAATAGATTGCAAGTATTTCGGCACGAGGCAAGGAAGAACCGACGACGCATACCAGGCGTCTGCTAGGAGGGACTGACGAAGTATCGTGCCGAAAGATGAAGCAAGATATTAGGTGGTTTGGGTGTGGTAGAGTACTAGTACTCCGTCAAGCCGAAATCACTTCATGTCTTGCGGCGTCTTACTGCCGAAAAATATCAGCTGTGCACACTGCTTCATAAGATCCTCCTAGAAGACACTCGTATATATTCAGCTGAAGGATATCAGCTGGCGTCGGTTCTTCCTTGCATCGTGTCGAAATACAAGCAATCCATTTAAGTGATTTGGACTTGGCAGAGTACTAGTGTCTTCTTCTCTTAGATTGTCCACTGTCCACTGCCCATTGTCCACTGTCAATTGTCCATTGTCCATTGTCAATTGTCCATTGTCCATTGTCCACTGGTCCACAGGCTGAAGGATATCAGCCTTGTCCATTGCCCATTGGTCCACAGGCTGAAGGATATCAGCCTTGCCCACTGTCCATTGTCAATTGTCAATCAAGGAGCCGTTTCAACATCACATCCAACGCCCGCTCTTCCAAAGAATTATCAAGGGTCGTAAATTTGACCGGGCTTTTTTTGTTCTGCAGCGCCGCCCCCAACAGCAAATCTGTCAACATAGGGTTTTTCGGCAACAGCGACGCCATGTTGGTTCCAAAAACATTCTTATAACGAAATCCCTCGGTTTTGTCCTTGCCATTGTTGCCGTGCCCATATAGGATATTGCCTAAAGGCGCGAGCCCCTCGCTCCTAACAACATGCTCCCGATGGTTTTCAAACCCAGCAATTCTCACTTCATTCCCCGCCAGCTGCATACCTATGACACAATCGCCAACCAAAAAGGTATTTGTAAGTCGCGTATAGAAACTGATCAAGCCCAAACTGGACACCCTATGCCCCTCCTCGGTCAGACGATACATACCGAGCAAATGACAACCGCTGCCCGCCGCCAACATAACCATGCCCTGCTCAATCGCTGTTTGCAGAATATCCCGGCGCGGCATCAAATCATCAAACACAGCTTTGCGGGCCTGTTCGCTTCCCGTACCTAAATAAACAATGTCCACTTTCGCAAAATCCACCGGATCTCCCGGGTTGATTTTGATAAGATCAACATCAATTTTCCGCCAGACGCAACGCTTAAGCAACGCAGCCACATTACCCCAATTGCCATGCTGGTTCAGTATATCAGGATAGAGATAGCATATTTTCAGCATGAGGACCCCCTAACTTTGTCTTGGACAACAGCACTTTACGCAAAGGCATCAGGGTTGAATAGGCAGAAAACAAAACCACATGCGTCCCCGGTTTCTCCAGCGCCGCCAGCACAGCGTCACTTGTATTGTCGATAACATGAACATTCTGCTCAAGAACACCGGCGTATTTCAAGCGGACAGCCATCTCCGCGCCTCTTGTTCCCGTGCAGATGAAACACCCGAACTTGTTCGGGTCCAAGCTTAGCCTCTCAAAATTAACATCCCAGATCCAAGAAACATCGCACCCGTCGGCAGCGGTGTCACTCAACGCCAAAAGCAGAACAACACTGCCTATCATTGGATCCAGCACCGATAAAGCCTCCGAATATCCTCTCGCGTTTTTCACAAGATTAAGCAGAACTGGCTTGCCCATATGGGAAAACCGCTCCATCCGGCCAGGTGAAGTCGCATAGTTTCTCAGCCCTATCACCATTCTCTCCGGATCCAAGCCCAGACAAATTCCGGTCAGAAAAGCCGCTGCCATATTGTAATAGTTAAACGCCCCTAAAACAGGCAATCTCAACATATATTCCTGTCCCGTCGTCAAACGCGCTCGACAACACACCTCCCCAGAGCCCGAAACCGGCTCAACAATCAAATCAGGTTCAGGGCGGACGAACCCACAGGAACAGGCATATTTTCCGGGACAACCGTCAAATCCAACCAAAAGCTTCTTGGCGCATCTCGGACAGAAACGAGCCTCAACACTCGGCGACCCCGCAGTTGTACCATAAAAGAAATATTGTTGCGGCATAGTATCCGCCAAAACCGCCGTATTCGGGTCATCGGCATTAAGCACAAGCCAAACACTCGGTTCCCGGGCGACCGCCTCTCTAACAACCTCAGCGGCTGACGCCATGCTGAAACGATCCTCCTGATCGCTGGAAAAATTGGTCACAACCAAGATATCCAGCGTTATTTCATCCATAATAGACGGCAAAGAACCCTCATCAATTTCCAGCAGCGCAAACTCCCCGAAAACTTTGCCAAAAAAGCCCACAGAAGCGATAAACGCCGCCGTCACGCCGTTAATCATATTGGCCCCTTCCTGGTTATAGACAATTTTCTGTGATGACATCTTCAGAAAATCATAAAGCATGTGGGTTACTGTGGTTTTTCCGTTGGTGCCGGTCACAGCGATAATTTTGCCCGCGGTATTCCTGTGGCCCTGATCTTCTCTATATAATAAACGCGGCCTGCGCAAACGAGCCGCCAGATCCGTCAAAACACGCGGATAAATCTTACGCGCCACCATTCCGGGCAGAGACGACCCCTTATGGCCACTAACGCGGCTGACCCAGCCAACCAATTTTCCAATCCAAACAGCCAGAGGCAATCGAATTACAGACATACATTACTCCTTACACAGTCCGATAACTTTCGCTTTCATGTCTTCAGACGCCATATCTTCTGCTATCAAATATTATCTCCTGTTTTCATCTTCATCATTTACCACTTTTTCCTCCTCCGCATCTCCATTGGTAACCTTTATAACTTCTTCCTCATGCCCCCAAGTCCCTTCTTTTGTCTCAAACCTATCATCCTTGGCCTCAGAACCATCCGATTCTTGGGCCTGCTCCCAACCTTCATCGCCCATAGCGGCTCTCTCCTGTTCAATCAAAGTATCCAAATCCGGCAGTTCCTCAAGGGATGCCAAGCCAAACCGGAGCAAAAAATTCTCCGTCACTCTGAAAAGCTGCGGCCGTCCCGGCGTATCTCGGCGGCCGGCTTCAGAAACCAACCCTTTATCCACAAGAGTCGACAACGCTCTGTCAGACTGAACGCCACGTAAAAAATCAATTTCGCCGCGGGTAACCGGTTGGCGAAAAGCGATAATAGAAAGAACCTCCAGCGCCGCCCGGGAAAGAGCGGCATGAGGCGTCTTATAAAGCTTCTCAATATGAGTTGACATAACAGCTTTGGTCGCGAATTTATATCCCCCATCCACCTCAACCAACATAATCCCCCGCGCCAAACTCTCTGTTTCCTGAGACAACGCCGCCAAAAGCTCCGCCACCTCCTCTCGGCTCACTTCCAGAATCTCAGAAATTGTGGCAATAGGCAAGGGATCCTTAGCCACAAACAGAACAGCCTCTAAAGCAGCAACCAGGTGTTCTTGAAACATACTTTTTGTCCTCGCGGTTTGTTTATTTTGCTCACTCAAATTCCAACGCCTTAGCTGTCGGTATAAGAAAAATATCATCCCGTTCCGCAGCCTTCTCCTGGGTAGCTTTTATTTTACCTTCTTTAAGCAATTCCAGCAAAGCCAAAAAAGCCATAACCAATTCCACCCGCGTTTGATATCGCAGCAAATGACCAAAATAGACGCCCTTGGGCTGGAGCAAAATCCTTCTCAGCACATCGCTGATAACCACATCAATAGGGATGGCCTCCAGACTGACAAACCGGACATCAGCTTCCTCGTCGCCCATATCCGCGCGCTCCAGAACTTTCCGGAACGCCGACAGCACATCGCCAAAAGCCACCGACTCCAAAGGATCTTTCAGGGGCAGACCCGCGACAATTTCTTCCGGATCAATCAAACGGAAATAGCGGCTTCCCGTGGCTCCCTCCGAGCGCCGCAACTGTTCCGCCGCCTCCTTGATCGCCCTATACGCTACCAGCCTGTCCACAAGCTCCTGCTTATAGTCATCCCCATCTTCCTGTTTCTCCTCACCGGATTTAGGCTTGGGAAGAAGTTCCTTTGACTTCAGATAAAGCAATTGAGCCGCCAACACCAGAAACTCGCTGGCCACCTCAATATCCAACGCCTCCATCTGTCTAATCGCCGCCACAAACTGATCCGCCACTAAAGCAATCGGAATGTCATAAATATCAATCTTATGCTGGGTGATCAGATGCAAGAGCAAATCCATCGGCCCTTGAAAAGCAGGCAAATCCACATGAGGCGCCCTCATCGCCGGTTCGGTATTCGCTTGTTCGTTTTTCGCAAAACTTCTGCTCGCCACTTCGTTTCCCACTTCCCCCGCTCGCTCCGAAACACGAGCCACAAGTCCCGATCTACGAATTATCGATTTCGCGGCAGCCCCATGACCTCGCGCACCTCGTCCATCGTATCCGCCGCCGCCTGACGCGCACGCTCCTCTCCCCTTTTGAGCGCCCGCTGAACCAACCCCGGCTCATCCCACTCCTGGCGCTTGGCCCGGTAAGGCGCCAGCACCTTGTCCAGATTCTCCGCCAAATAAGCCTTGCAGCCCACACAGCCGATATGGCCGTCCCGACACTCCTGCTCAACGCGGCTCACATCCGGCGAATACACCTGATGAAACTTAAACACAACACAAACCTCCGGATGACCCAAATCATCTTTGCGTAAACGAGCCGGATCCGTTATCATCATCCGAACCTGGCCCTTGATCTCCTCAGTTGCCGCCGCAATCGAAATGGCGTTATGATAGCTCTTACTCATCTTGCGCCCGTCCACCCCCGGCAAAAGAGGCACCTGCCCAACCAACCCCAGGGGCTCAGGAAAAACCTCCTCATACAAATAATTGAACCGTCGGACAATCTCCCGGCACAACTCAATGTGAGGCAGCTGATCCTCGCCTACCGGCACTGCCTGGGCCTTATACAACATAATATCAGCCGCCTGCAGCAGCGGATACCCCAAAAACCCAAAGGTATGCAAATCCTTGCCCACACTGCCCAAATGCTGAATCTGATCCTTATAAGACGGCACCCGCTCCAGCCAGGACAACGGCGTAATCATGGCCAACGCCAAAAACAGTTCCGCGTGCTCCGTCACCCGCGACTGCACAAAAATTGCCGTCTCCTCCGGATCCAGACCCACACTCAGCCAATCCAACGCGATCTGGCGGGCCAACTCCCCATAATCGGTCTTCTCATCATAAGCCGTGGTCAGCGCGTGCCAATCCACAATCGCGAAAAAACATTCATACTCACGCTGCAAACGCACCCAATTCTGCAGCACGCTCAAATGCCCGATATGCAACGGTCCGGTCGGACGCATGCCGCTCAAAATCCTTTGCCGGGAAGCCACGCCATTTGACATACTCAGCCTTCTTTCTTCATATTCGCCAACAAATCCTCAACATAAGCACTTTCGTCCTCCGCGGTCAAAATCCTTCCTTCCAGCCATCGCGCGCGAATTTGCCGCAATAACCGGCCAATATAAGGTCCCTCCGGCACACCTTTCCGTCGCAAATCATGCCCTGTAATTCCCATACTCATACCGGCCGCGGCCCGGCGATAGGCTGAAATCATTTCCCGGATATCTTCGTTCAGCATCAGCACGTCAGCCAGCCAAACAGGAACCTCCGCCAAAATAACATCAACTTCCTCCAGCGTCCCCAAGGATTCACGCAGCAATTTGCGCGCAGACAAATAAATCTCAATATTCTTGCGCCACTGCCGCACAATTTTCAAACGCCCCAGCACTTGTTCCATCTGCTCATCGCTCAGGTCAATCAGCAAAGAAAGAAACCTCATTAACAATGGACAAGGCTGATATCCTTCAGCCTTGTCCATTGCCCCTTCTCCATTGTCCATTGTCCCTTCTCCATTGTCCATTGTCCCTTCTCCATTGTCCATTGTCCCTTCTCCATTGTCCATTGTCCATTGTCCATTGTCCATTGTCCATTGTCCATTGTCCATTGCCTTAAACCACGCCCCCAGCACCCCGCTCTCCGCCAGCATACGCCAAATCACCCGATAAGCATCCTCGGCCAAAACCAACAGCAACTCTTCCGAGAACCTTTCCACACTAACCGTCTCTATAACGTCTTCCTGCAACGCTGTCTGAATGGCGTCCCGCGTCAATCGCGCCAGCCCGAACCCATAACGCCCGGCAAACCGCATAGCCCGCATAATGCGCATGGGATCGTCAATAAAGCTCAAATTGTGAAGAATGCGGATCTCTTTTTGCTGCAAATCCCGGAACCCGCCGTAATAATCGACCAATTCGCCCAGGCGGTCCCGGTTGAGGCAAATCGCCATAGCGTTAATCGTAAAATCCCGCCGGAACAAATCGTCTCGCAGCGTTGACCCTTCCACAGTGGGCAGAGCCCCAGGGCTGGCGTAACTCTCCGAACGGGATCCGACAATATCAATATGTGACAATTTGACCTTGGGCTGAAGGGTATCAGCTTTGTCCATAGTCAGACGCGCTGTCCCAAACTGACCGAACAATTCAAAACGAGAACCCGGCAAACGTTCGCACAAAGCCTGGGCCAGCACTTCCGCCTGTCCTTCCACAACAAGATCAACATCTTGAGTTGGTACGCGAAGCAGCAGATCCCGGACAGAACCGCCGACAAGATAAACCCCTAACCTCAGATCGCCGGCAACCTCTGAAACTGTCGTAATCACTTTCTTCAAGGGATCCGGCAATTCGCCGAGCATTTTGCCGACGTCTTCCCGCATTGCCATACCGCGATCCTGAGCCAGTTGTATTGCAATCGGTAACGACTGTCCATAAATCATGCGCAAAATATCCGAGCGGGTAATGATGCCAACCAGATTCCCCTCTTCCACCACCGGCACCCGTCCGATATTATGGGCAATCATACATTGCTGGACATCCTCCCAGGAATCCTTCGGATCTACCGTCACCACATCCCGGGACATGAACCCCTTCACCGGCGCGTGGCTAAGCTCGTAACGCAAAGCCTTATCAATATCCCGGCGCGAAATAATCCCCAGCAAAAACCCGTCCTCCGCCACCGGCATCCCCGTGTGACCGTTGCGCAGCAGAATCTGCCCCAGCTCCCCCATCCTTGTGTCCGGGGTCACCGTTTTAACGGGATAGCTCATAATTTCCCGTGCCGTTTGCGGCGCTTGCACCCATTTGGCGGTTTCCAGCCTCAGTTGTGTCAGCACGTCACTAAGGGAGCCGTTCTTAACCGTCGCCGAAGCCGCCTTCACATGGCCGGAACCGCCGAAAGCCTCCACAATTTTGTTCACCGCCACCTGGGGATGGCGGGAACGGGCTACAATATGTACGCGCTTATCCATCTTCACCAAAATGAACCAAACGTCGGCGCTTTCAATCTCGCCGATACGATGGGCCAGCAACGCCAGCCCGCCAGAGAATACTTTTTCTTCGGCGTGGGAGAAAAAAACCGGTACCCCCCGGATCTTTTCCACCGCGCCATGATCGAGCAGCTGCTGGAACAGAGCCAGCTGCTGCGGATTCAGCGGCGTGTGCATATACTCCGCAACCACGCCCAGCTGGGCGCCAAGTCGCAGCAACAAAGCCGCTGCCTCTATATCACGGGGCGTCGTGCTTTCAAACAAAAGACTGCCTGTATCATGATAGATCCCCAGCATCATCACCGTGGCCTCAAAGCTGGAAATCATGCGCCTATTCCCCAACGCCGCCAATCGTTCCACCAACAGCGTCACAGTTGCGCCCACAGGCTCAATAAGGATATTCTCCGATTGCTGGCCTCCCTCAACAAAAGGCGTTTCTCCGGCGAGAGGATGATGGTCAAAAATCCGCAAGGGCCGCTGCCGCAAACGGCTTACCGAATCAGCATCCAGAGACGTCTTGCGGAAATCATTAATATCCACAAGGATAACCTCTGTCACAGCGTCCGGATCCAGATCCCGCCATTGCTGAAAGGCCAGTTGTTCTTTGGCCAGGGCCATAAAATCCTGCACACTGGCGCTCACTTCCCCGTCCATAACCATCACAGCGCCAGGAAACAGCTTCTGGGCGGCAATCATAGACGCCAAAGCGTCAAAATCAGGATAGCGGTGAGAGAGAATGATTCTCATAGCTTTTCCGAGGTTTCCACAGGTTTATCCAAGGTTTCCACAGGTTTATCCACAGCTTCCGCGGGCTTAGCCCCCGTTTCCATAAACTTTTCCACAGCCGCGTTCATATTTTCAATTTCTGCCTTGCTCAGACCTTCCTTATTCAAACGATATTCAATCGCTTCCGCCCAAAAATCGCATTTTTCCGCCATCTTCCTGAATTTTTTCGTGAGTTCACGGCTCTTCCCCACCCGGGCGCGCGCGTTGGACGCCACAATCTGGCAGATATAACGCCCTTGAACACGGTTCTTGTTGTCCATAGTCTCAAATCCTGTTGTCAGAGCCTGTATGAGCTCCGTGTAATACTGCCGGAACTCCGCAAACGGCAACTCTTCTTCCATCGCCAGATACCCCTTAAGTTTTTGCAGCAACTCGTCCATCATGTTCTCCTTTTTCACATTGACATAGTATGATCATTTCGACAGTTCCTATTTTAACATTTCTCGGAAAACAAAGAAATGGCCGAACACAACAAATATGTTATTTCCATATAATGGATCAGTGGCCGGTAAGCTGAAACATAGTATCACCCATTATATACGTGTTCAAGGCAGGAGCAAATAAATGCACAATTGTCTGGTTAAAAATAAACTGTTTCCCCAAACCCTCGCCCAGGGCGGCCTTATGGGTCCTTTGGCAGGAAGCATTAAGGGCACTGCCGACTGGCCAGCCAACATTGTCTGCTCCGTAAACACTGTCCGATCCGCTCATATCAGCCGGCCCACCAACACCGCTTGGAACTCCCATATTGCCTGGCCAACTTGGCCCGGCAACACAGTTTATTCCGCAGCCATACCCACCCCCTGGCCCGCAAAAACAGCAGACTCCCTCGCTTATTCCTCCCATGCCCTGACAAGTACTGAAGCAAACCGCTTGCCTCCAAAGAACGCACACGACGGCCGTTTGACATGTATCTTGATTGCCATCCTCATCCTAACCGCTCTTGATCAGATATTCCTCAGATAACGGCGCTTTTTATGATCTCTTGACCCTGATCCCGGCTAAAAAAAGGGGGGTTGTTCCCTCTTGCGCGGCATTGAGCCGAAATATGCTGCAAGGCAATAAGGGAATTGTCTGTTCTGTGTTGCTAATGTCTGAGAGCGCGAAGAATGCTGTCAAGGAGACTGAAAATCTCATGGGAATAGGTTTTCGCCTGGTTAAAGCTCCCTGCTATTTCAGTATCGTTATGCCGCTCAATCGCGTTAAGAACCTGTGCTCCTGCTTGGTGCAGAGACAGATGATAGCCGTCAATTCTATCCCAGGATGATTTTATGCGCGGATCATTAATCTCCAAAGCGTTATAAAAATGGCCAAAGCCACACCTGTTGCCGTCAACTTGCAGGGGAACCCGCACACGTTTCTTTACACTTTCCTCTAAGGTTTCCAGCCACAGAGCATGCTGCTTTTTAGCATTTTCAATAATAACGATTAGCTCCGCGTCTGTGATGGGGTTGCTGTTCTTGTCAAACACTTTATAAAACTCTTTGTTTTGTTCAATGAAGGAATTGTCCAGCTTATCAATTTCTTCGTGGGTTTTCTCTAGTCTTTTTAGCTCTCCGCCAAAACCGTTAATAAGCACAGTCAGCTCCTCGGTATTGTGGCTTACAGATTTAATTGCCGCTGCCGATTCTGCAATAATTCTATTCATTTCTTCAAAAGAAGTGACGAAATCCCCCATTTGCTGTTCGATGGTCGTCACAGCTTGAAAGCTGCTGTCCACGGATGTTTGCATGCTATTGGCCGCAACGGGAATCTCCTGCATCACTGTTTTGGAGTTTTCCAGATTCTTCATACTAAGAGAAAAACTTTCCTCAATCTCTCTGCTTACGCCCTTAAAAGTGTGCAAACTGACCTTGGTACTTTCGGCGAGTTTTCTGATTTCATCGGAAACCACGGCAAAACCCCGTCCCGCTTCCCCTGCCCGAGCCGCCTCAATGCTGGCGTTCAAAGCTAACAGATTGGTCTGATCCGCTATACTGCCGATAACATCAATAATGTTTTTTATACCCTTTATTTTTTCTAACAGATCAACCAAGGTATCGTCAATAACCTGATTGGTCTCGGTCAACCGTCCACTGATTTGAACCATATTAACACTGCTTTGCAGATTCTGCTCATTGTTTTGCGCAACTTGGCCTATCTGTTTGGCAATCGTATCGGCAGTTACCAAGTTATGTTCAATTGTTTTGTGGATTTGATCTGTGGAAGCCGCCATTTCCTCAACATGTGCCAAGGTATCATTTGCTTGGCTGACAATTCCAGTGATTGCCTTTTCTGTCTGACCCATAAAATAGTTAAGATTGACTTGCATGGTGCCTAGGGTTGAACTCTTGGTGATAGTCTTGAAAAGCAAATCCCGGCTGATGTCCGCGAATTGGTCATCATTTTCCATTGCTTGCTTCGTTTGATTGTATTTTGCCATGTGATGTTCATCTCCTTAATAATACTGAAATGGTTAATCTGTAGTACTGTGCCCACATAATAAAATTATTATTATTGCCGGGTTTATTATTTTGTCGCGGCAGCCAAAGGGTTACCGATCAGGCCCCAGCAGGAGGGGCAGGAGGGGCAGGAGGGGGCGGTGGGGCACAGGGGGCGGACGGAGTGTGAGGCGCGTTCGCCAAGCCGTGCTCCGTGTCGGCGCATCTCTATGGCATCTGCGCAGAGAGCGCAAAATAAGACAGCCTTGCGCTCTTTTTCTGCTCCGATGCCCAAGAGCTGCTGCCG
>WRHI01000078.1 GCA_009783315.1 Peptococcaceae bacterium | reverse complement strand
TAAGAGTGGGTTTTGCACGTTGAGAAAGGGGCCTGTTTTTCAGCGGGCCCTACCTCGGGACTGTTACGAGCCCACATAATATCCATCTCCATTCACCATTCGGTTGCGGGAGAACCCCGCAGTGGATATTTCTATTTATTTTTTTGTCGCTTCCTGCACTTTTTAAATATGCACCCTTGAAAATCTAAGACTCTAGGACTCTGTGTCGCACGGAGGCTGCTCCCCCGAAAGCAGCGGAGACAGTGGGTTATGTCCGGCGTGGTTTCCCGCAACCAAACTGTGATTATAATTGGCGTAGCAGTACAGGCAGCCGTTGGGGCATGTGTTGTACATGCCGATATCAACGCTGGTTCTGCAAGCACATTGCCGGCGCTGGTACTTGTCTTTGTCAAGATGTATAGGTCTGCCAAGAAGCTTAGCAAAAAGCCTGTCGTCAATACAACGAGCCTGGGCAATTCCGAATTGCTCCAGGTTGGCTGTTCCGGCGCACTGATCGATCTCCAGACCGTGGCTGTGCGCGATTTCTGCCAACAAGCGGTACGCGGTGTTCGGTGTTCGGTCTTCGGGATTCGAGGCAGCCATTTGCATGCCGGGCAGGTTTCTTTTTGCTTCGCGGTAGCTCGTATCAATAAAACTGATTGTTACCTTGCGAGTGCAATCGCGTAAGGCGTAAGCTATTTTGTCAAATATATCCAGATGGTACGCCAACGAATATTTTTCATTGAAAAAAATGGGGTCATACCGCCAAATAACTCTGTCCGGGCCAATCATATCAGATAAACGCTGAAAAGCCGGCAGGATGAATTTTTCCTTGGCGGGCAGATTTGGTTCAATATCTTGACCGTAGGCCGTTAGAGTAAACTGAAAAACAAACATGATGTCTTTCAATTCATCCAATCTGTCCAGCAACGGCAGCGGGTTTTTTGTCCAAAAGACAATGCCGTCCACCACGTTGGGCAAAAGATCAATCCGGCGGATTTGATGAAAATTTCGTGGGTTGCGCACCAAAACGAATCCCGCTTTCATCCGGTTTAGAAACCATTCGGAGTAATGGGAAGGGATGTCTGTTCTTCTGCTGGCGCTGATAATCATTTTGAATTCCGCTCCCGTGCCAAGCACGTATTACCAATATTTACATAATCTGTAATATCGAGTTAATATTTCCCAGTTCTAATTAAGGAGGAAACAATTATGTTTTTGCAAGCCAATGCGGGTATAGCCATTGTTGTTGTTATCGTCCTTCTGTTGATTGCCCTTAGTGTCGTATTCTAATATTAATCCTAAATACCAAGGAGGCAAAACGAATGTGTTGCAATAATTACGCTTATGCTCCTCATGCTGCTGCTTTTGCTACTGCTTGTGCTCCCGCTGCTTGCGCTCCTGTTGCTTTCGCACCCGCCGCTGATTTTGGCGGATGTGGCTGTGGTTGCGGCGGTGGCGGCGGATTTGCCGGTTTTGGCGGCATCGGCGCCGGCATTATCGGTATCGCCGTGCTGATTCTGATCGCCTTGGGCGTCATTTTCTAGAACCACTCTTTTGTCAACAAGCCCCGCCGGGAGGGTCGGGGCTTGTTTGGCAATGCCAATGTACATGTGTGTTAAGGTGACGTCGGGGTATTCGGGGGCCAGGCCTTAGGCGGTTTCGCGCCAGAGCCGGGAGGATCCCAGAACGTTGGCTTTGTCTACTGAGCAGAGCTTCCCTTGATTTTTTGGCGTGCTTATCCAATACAGGGAACAAAAAGAGGAGATGTTTTGCGCGCACAGAACAAATACCATTCAGTGTTGCTTGAGATTAATCTGCAAACAGTTGTCCGATCACTGTGAACGAAAGGAAAAGTGAGAGAAATGCAAAATCCTAAGAGTCGTCCCAGAATGGTGAAAGTTATTTATGTGTTTTGTGCCGTTAACGGACTCAGCGCTGTTTTCTTCGGCGGTTTGATGATGTTGTTTCCGGTTAATACGCCCCTTGGCCTGGGCGCCCTGCTTCCCGCAATGACAAATTTTCCATTCCAAATGTTTTTTGAAACATTGTTTTGGTCGGGCCTTGCTCTTGCGCTCTGCAACGGCGTGTGCAATCTAATCGCTGCCGGGTTCTTTGTCGGCAAACGGGATCTGCCGGCGCTAAAATTCGCGTTGGCAGCAGGGTTTTTGCTTATCCTATGGGACACATATGAATTCATCTTTTTGCCGAACTTCCTGGCCGCTGTCTATGGATTGCTTGGGGTCGCCCAAGTTGTCATGTGTATTATTCTTCTCAGATGGCAAACTCAACCAGGCGCCGGAAAAAATACCATCCAGCTCTGATCAGGCAATAATCGAAAGATCGCTTCCGCCTTATCTGGTGGGAATTCTGATTTAATGCGCTACCATCCCTAACCCCCAGCCCCTAGCCCCTAACCCCTTGCCTTGATCCTGAGCCCCTTCGAGGCGCTATTTCTGTTTCTTCAGCCAGCTCATCATGCCGCGCAGCTCTTTGCCGACGGTTTCAATGGGATGGTCGTTGTCTTTTTTGGCCATGGCGTTGAAGGCTGGGCGGCCGACTTGGTTTTCCATCAGCCAGTTTTTGGCGAATTCGCCGTTTTGGATTTCTGTGAGGACTTTTTTCATTTCCTTGCGGGTGTCTTCGGTGATGATACGAGGCCCGACGGTCATGTCACCGTATTGGGCGGTGTCGGAGATGGAGTGGCGCATCCAGGCGATGCCGCCTTCATACATGAGGTCGACAATAAGTTTGAGTTCGTGGAGGCATTCGAAGTAGGCGCTTTCCGGCTGGTATCCGGCTTCGATCAGCGTGTCGAATCCGGCGCGCACGAGTTCGGTCATGCCGCCACAGAGCACGACCTGCTCGCCAAAGAGGTCGGTTTCAGTTTCTTCTTTGAACGTGGTGTCAAGGACGCCGGCGTGGGTGCAACCAATGCCTTTGGCGTAGGCGAGGCCGAGTTGGTAGGCGTTGCCGGAATAGTCCTGATGGACGGCGATCAGACCCGGAACCCCAGCGCCTTCTGTATAGGTGCGGCGTACCAGGTGGCCGGGGCTTTTCGGGGCGATCATGATGACGTCGATATCAGCCGGCGGCACGATTTGGCCGAAGTGGATGTTGAACCCGTGGGAACAGCAGAGGATTTTGCCGGGTGTGAGATGGGGGGCGATTTCTTCCCGATAGACTTTAGCCTGGCGTTCGTCGGGCAGAAGGATCTGAATGAAGTCAGCCTGAGCCGCAGCTTCGGATACGGTCATAACGGTGAGGCCGGCTTCTTCGGCGGCTTGTCGGCGGAGGCTGTCTTGACGCAGGCCGACAATGACGTTGAGGCCGGATTCTTTCAGGTTTTGGGATTGAGCGTGGCCTTGGCTCCCCCACCCCATGACGGCGATGGTTTTGTCTTGAAGCAGGCTGAGATCGGCGTCGGCGTCATAATACATTTTGGCCATTGGGTTTTCTCCTTTGTGAATGTTGGTTTTAGGTATTGTGCGCTCTGTTTTGAGGCGTTTCTATTATGTTACACTTTTCTTGTTAGAACCGCAAACTCAATGTGCTTTTCGGGTGCATATTTTAAAAGTGCAGGAAGCGACAAAAAAATAAATAGAAATATCTACTGCGGGGTTCTCCCGCAACCTAATGGTGAATGGAGACAGATACCAAGTGCCAGTAACAGTCCCAAGGTAGGGTTTGGTGAGCGGGAGACTCCAAAAGCCCGCGAATTTTTTCGCCTTTTGAGGTTGCGCCAGGCAGAGAGGCGCTTGGATTCTCCCGCTCACCAAACCCTACCTCGTGCCTCATTGAACTGTATACATATGCCGCATGAATACCCCCGAATAGCAGATTTTTTGGAGCAATTAAAGACTCGCACTGTCACAAAACCTACCCCCAGGGGGATGGTGATCTATAGATAAACGAACCCTTCCGTGTCAGCAATGACTTTATGGTAATGCTGGCGTATATAGCGCAGATAATCCCAAGCTTTGGCAACGCACAAGACTTATTATCCAAAATCTGCAACATCGACATCAGTATCTCACAAATCCAAAAGATTGCTGAATATGCAGGTGGCAAAGTCCACGGAGACCAAAGCCGATAGAATAGCTGGAAACATCGCAATGATAATCTTCCCGCCGCATCTCGCGAACCGTGCCGGTGGTCAGGTTCACCAGCGCCGCGTTGACCCCGAACCGTTCGCAAACACAAATAAACGGATAATGATATTGCAGAGAAATCGTGTGTTCCTTTCCTTCCAATCTGCCGTCGCCAAGACCGTGTGATGGTGTCAAAACATACCGCTGCTGCGATCCGTTCCTCTTCGCTCGGGGTTTCGGCCTCGTCAGGCGTGCCGGGCTCAATCGGCGTGCCGCTTTCTTCCGGTGTGCTATGCCTGGGGTAGCCGTTTCTTCCGGGTCAGTCGTTTCTTCTGGGGCAGCCACCTCTTTTATCGGGGCGTCAGCAATTTCCTTGAAAGTGAAAGCTTCATAAACAGCGTTTGTCCGCCAGTCAAGATTGGGAAATGGGTTGTTTTTTAGATAAGTATACATCTCAACTGGCCAGAGCTTTTTCGAAACGTTTTTTGACATTGACACCGCAAATCTCAACTTCGCCGACGTCAATAGCCAGGAGCCCGAGAATCATTTTAATGGTTGTGGTTTTGCCACCCAGGAAGCCGAACACTTCGCCGCCAAGGGTCTCAAAAGATATATTGTCGATAATCAGGCGCTTACCCATGACTTTGGATACCTGATGAACTTTCAGAATGGTTTCGCTCACAGTTGGCTCCCTCCCCTACCAGATATGGTGGTAGCCGCCGGCCTCTGCGACTTTCCAAGTTCCGTTGGCTTTTTTGAAGTATACGTCTATAAAGGTGATTTCGTTGTTGTAGGAATGTGTCGTAGTGTCTATCTCCGGCCCGGAACCCTGCCTGTCGTCATAATAGAAGTCGCGGCTCATATCCGCCGGAACCTGCATAAACATCACCAGGCAGGTAGGTTGGCCGATGGTTTGAAGGCTTGAACGAACAACGACATCGCCGATGGCAAGGCCTGTGCTGATTTTTCTAAACTTTGTTACGTTGACGACTTCAAATTTGCACTCTGTGATATAAGCGCAACGGTCATTGTTCTCTTTCAAAGCATATTCCAGGGCGGATTGGGCGCTGAGATAGGCCGAACCACCCCAGGATATGCCATCCCATATGAGGATTTCGCAAGAGAGAGCTTGACTGATACTACATTGTCTCCGTATTAGCCCGGATAATTTTTCGGGTTTTTCGTTTCTCTGAAAAATGGTTATACAACCTGACGATTGTATCGCTATAGAACACGCTTAAGACAAACAACACAAGGCAGCCCCAAAGTCCAAAGGAGTAGAAACTGTGGAACCCATATACCAATCCGAAGAATGATAAATGCACAGCGTAATACTTCGAAATATGCTTGCTGTAATAGAGCAGCTGTCGGTGTACAGCTCCGCACTTGGCTATTATTCCCGACAAGAAAAACATGATACCGGCTGTTATAATCACTCCCGCTGTATTGGCAACGGTACGCATGATATCCGGCTTCGTATAGGTTGTGCTAATATATTGATAGACTTCAGTGAAACCGGCATGATGCCAAAATGTCCATACGGAGAACATAGCTAGGAGTACAGCGGATAAGGCACAGCAAAGGACATAAAACCGTTTTTTATCCGTAACCCGTTTTAACAGTTCACCAAAGGCTACGCCAAAGAACGCGTATGGAAGGTAGTTCAGTATGCTGAACGAAGCAAAGGGAGGCCCTCCGAAAATACCGCCAAGGACATAATCTACCGGCATAAAACCCGTACTGAGACCAATCAGCATTGGGGAAAAAATATTAATGACCACGCCCAGCGCAACATAAAGCCAAACCGGCGTCTTAAGTTTCCTTAGGAGAGCTAAGACCATGTAAATCCCGCCCGCCAAAAAGAAAATATTCATGTACAGAAGTTGCATGACGGCTACCTGTGACATGGTTGCTCCTGTGACAATCTCCACGCGTTCCGACATATCGACGAAAAAGCTCATTACAAAAAACGGAATCAAGAGGGACGCTACGAACGCGATATTGCTCAAATACTGGAATGAGAACAGTTTTCCGCCTGAACGCAGCATTCTGGCGGTACCGACTTGGCTGTACCTTGTACCCATACCCAAAACAAACAAGAATACAGGGGCGCCTGTCATAGAAACAATACTAAAAATAGTTTTGTAGGCCGTTGTCTCGATACCTGCGCCCACGCCTGTTATTTGAAACGCATGGATGAACAGAATCACGAACCAAAGCCAACCCTTGAGATAGTCGAACTCTATTTGCCGGTCCATATTGACCGCGCTGTCAGCGAACAGTTTTGTTGATATGCCTTGCATTTGCTTTTCCTCCTACGAAATATTCAGGGTATCATCTCTTAGTCCTTGAGTCTTGGGCTCTGGATGCGAACATGTTGTTATTGTTCATTCCTCCTTTGCTTCTCGGACTGAATCCATTCAAGCCAACAATGGTCTTTGTGTTCATACATCCACTCATTTAAATACGCCAACACGGATTGTGAATGAAGAGGGATTCAATTATTTATAAGTATAGTGTATATTGAGGTTCTCAATGACTCATTAACTGTCAGTTAAACCGTCGAAAAACTTTATATTTTTTTGTTGATAGCGAAATTGAGTTGCCGGCGCCGGGTTAGCGAAGGATCCCTCATCCCTCAGCATTCAGTCACTGAGAGGGCACTAATGAGCAAGTACATTAAAAGACGGCTTGACGCCGTCTCTTTGTTGTTGAGGATTTGATCCAACTCTGTATAGTTACTCCAGGGGGATTCGTTCACCAAGGAAATCAATTGCGATAGCCCGGGAGGGATCGATGAGAGTGTCGAAGTTGTAGAGATAAGAAAACGGGTATTTGGAGGAATCATTATGCAGACTAACATTCCCTCCATAACCGCCGATTGTTCCCCTCATTATGACATCACGTATAACGGAACCATCATCCATAATAACGTCAAGGGACTCCGGGAGGCTCTGTCCTGCAAAGTAGGGTGATCCAGTGTCCCTGTAGTCAAATTCACAGTACAGATACACACCGAAACTTGTAACTTCGCCGCTCTTAATCCTGACCGCTTCTTCAGAAGTGGGGATAACGCGATTCATTGCAAATGTGCGTCCCGCATTGTTTTGAAGTATCACCGGCAGTTCCCAGACCCCTTCACAGCGGACAGAATATGAATATTGAACGTTTTTTATAAAGGTGTACCTTGACAGATCATCAGGGGTGAAATATTCATCCTGAGCTGAATGAATAAAATTTGCATTGGCCTTGCGTAGGAAAAGGTGAAATCGCCCATCATCATAGAATCGTATAGAATGTTTTATTTCCTCGGTAATTAACGGACCCCAATATGGTTTTTCCACTAGAGTATCCCATGGTTTCTGTGTTTCAAGATCCATTAGACTGAGCGACATCAAAGCTTCGGCTTCCTGGTCGTTTCCCGGGACGATACTGATATTAAAGGTTTCAAATTCGAACGCGCCATCGCTCTTATAGAACCCCATGTTATCAATATAGGAATTAGGGAATTGGTCAGAAAAAAAGATGCGAAGTGAACCGGGTGGGAGTTCATATGAACCTTCGGGCCCAATTATGAAATTATCAGGATTCTCCATAACAACCCCTTCGCAGAGTTCGCCCAAGTTGGTGTGGCTGCAACCAGCATCTTCCCAGCTGAGAAGATCCTCCATCAGGGTTTCGATCCTTAAGGCTGCTTCCTGTCCGCCCCAGTTGTGGAATTGGTAAGCAAACTCCAGGCTGGCAAAGTCCGGCCTTGATCTGTCATCCAATCGTGCCCCTTGGCAACGGTCATCAAAATAACCGTTAAAGTTAAAAACCTCATCTGTTGAGGTTGACAACTCTATGCTTTTAAAAACTGGATCTCCTGACCAAAGAAACGGTTCGGATGTCTGGATCGGCGTCCCGTCCAGGGTCACAATATCAATGCGTAGGCGGATTTGATAGTTGTCCCTGGCGATACCAACCACCTCAAATTTTAGGTTGCCGGAGGTAAATATCCCCACAGGGGTATAACTGTTGTCGGGCACATCCGAAAAAACCGAATCCACATAAGGTTTCACAAAATCCGGTCCCAGAAGAGCCACTGCCGTTCCTGTGAGCGCCAGCATCAAGGCGCATATCACCGCCACAACAAAAGCCGGACGTACTTTGCGGACGCCGTAACGACTCTTGATCGGAGGTTTTCCCAGGGCCTGGTCTTCCATAGCCTCCCGGGTTCTGTTCACAAGATCCTCGGGCAGCTCATGCTTATCCACGGCTTTCTTGTAAGCGTTTCGAATCTCCATAGCTAAAACCTCCTTCCCCTAACTTGTTTCGCAAAAGCTCCCGGGCGCGGCTGAGACGTTTGGCCGCCGTCCCATAACTGATTTCCAGCGCGAGGCGGATTTGCTCAAGCGGCATATCTTCGTAATAATACAAGTGAAGAACCGAACGGTATTTGTGCGGAAGCTCCAGCACTTTTTCATAGATGTCAGAATCGCTGGGGTCGCCGGTATCGGGAAGAGTATCGGTTTGTGTGTTGGCCCGCGTGGCGGATATCGCCTCTGTGAGGGGTACCGTCTTTTTCCACAGGAATGACCGCCAACAGCTGCGGCAACGGTTAACCGTAACGCGAATCAGCCATGCTTTAACATGCTCCTGGCTCTGAAAGGCCGGAGAGACTTTGATCAGCTGCAGAAACACATCCTGAAAGATGTCTTCAGCGTCCGTTTGGTTTTTCATTTGAACCAAAGCAAGCTGATAGACCATGCTGCCGTATTCCCGCAAAATCATGGTCGGATCGTATAGATTAATAGTCATCACGCCCCCTTTCTGCCTGGAATACGCTTGAGGGAGGAGAATCTTGACGTCATGTTAGCCTTGTGCCAAAAAACTTGTAATCCATATAGGTGATTGGGACTTGACGGAGGAGTAATGCATCGTCGTCTTATCTCGCTATTCGCACCGGGCCACGGCGGTCTGTGGATGTGCCGTCGCCGAGCTGCCCGACTTTATTGGAACCCCAACCCCAAAGACTGCCGTCAGTCTTGAGGGCCATGGTGAAGCTGCTGCCTGTGGTTACGCCGATCCAACTGGTTTCTGTGCCGATTTGCACAGGGGTGTTACAGTGGTCGCCAAGATTGCCGCCGGCACCGTTGCCGAGCTGGCCAAAGGAATTGTCCCCCCAGCCCCACAGACTGCCGTCAGCCTTGAGCGCCAAGGTGTGAGCATCCGCAGCCACAAGGATCCAATCTGTAGCCGTGCCAACTTGCGCCGGGGTATTTCTGTCAGCGTCTTGACCGTCGCCGAGGCGGCCATGGTAATTGTTTCCCCAAGTCCAGAGACTGCCGTCGGTCTTCAGTGCCACGGTATGGGTATACCCTGCCGCCACATCAGCCCAATCCCCACCAGCGTCAACCCGGACGGGGGCGTGTTTGTCTATGTTTGTGCCGTCGCCAAGCTGCCCCCATCGGTTGCTCCCCCAAGTCCAGAGACTGCCGTCGGTTTTGATGGCGGCTGTAAAGTCGTTGCCTGCGGACACACGTATCCAATCTGTATCTGTGCCGAATTGGACAGGCTTAAGCTGACCGGAAAGGGGCCAAATCCAAAGGCTGCCGTCGGTTTTCAGGGCTACGGTGCGCCCATGGTCCGCAACCACGCCGGCCCAATTTGTATCTGTGCCAATTTGCACAGGTCTGGTTCTGTGGGTCGTTGTGCCGTCGCCAAGCTGGCCGCTGTCATTACGTCCCCAAGCCCAAAGACTGCCGTCGGTCTTGATAGCCACAAAGTGCGACCACCCTATAGCCACGTCAGCCCAATCTCTCTCAACGCCAATGTGCACCGGTTTGTTTCTGCCGGTCCAGCTGCCGTCCCCAAGGAGTCCTTCCCCCCATGCCCAGAGACTGCCGTCAGCAGCGACAACCGCAGTGCTGCCGCTGCCCGCTGCGATGGTACGTATATCATGCAGCGCTGACGTGCCCGCCGATCGCAGCGCGAAAGCGCAGCCCAGAACCAGGGCGGCGGCAACAAGGACAAGCGCCACCGCCATCATGGCCTTGTTCAGCGGCTGCTTTTCTTGATGGGGTTTCCCTGGCAGGCCTCTGGCAAGCAAGAAAAGAAGACATCCGATGATTCCAAGGCCCGCGATGGCCACAACGGCATACCAAGGGACAGCGCCTTCTCTCCTATCGGGAGGTTGAGCAACCACCTCAAGAATCTCACCGCTTGTTACATCAAACGTATAGATTCGATTGTCGGTGGTTGTGATGGCGAGGGTATTGGATGCGGGGAAAAACTCCGAGGTTCTTAACCAAAAAGCGCTGCTTGAGGTGTATGTTACGGTACTCATTTTCTTCACCAAATCTTTAATACCGTATTCTTTCATCTCATGGCCATTCTCATAAAACCTCAAAGCCATGGATTGAGATACAGAGGGGATAAACACGAAGTATCGGAGGTCTCCGGAAAAGATCAAGTCATCCTTGTATGCCCAAAGAAGGTCTTCCACAAGATAAAGAGGTTCTAGGGTTTCCGTGTTGCTATAGACACCTGTCGCCGGCAAGCCATCCGTGTCATAGGAGGGGTTATAATGGAACACTTTTGCGCCATCATCGGAAGTGATGGAAAAGGGGCCTGGCGACACCCAGGAGTCAGCGTTGACGTCAGGCGGACAAAGAAAAAGGCACATGATTATGAAAACCATTATCCGGCCACGCCTTCTCATAAAATGTTTCCTCCCTTTCGGCTTAACCCTCCCGACTTGTGCAACAAGGCGTCTCAACTTTCCGACCGCACAATCGCAATCCGCCCCGTACGCACCAGCTCAAGAATTCCAAAAGGTCTCATAGAGCGGACAAAAGCATCGATCTTTTCCCCATCCCCTGTGACTTCAATGCTTAATGAACTGCGACCCAGATCCACAACGCGTCCGCGGAAAATATCAACAATCTGCAGGACTTCCATGCGGGTTTCGGTGCGCACCTTGACGCGGACGAGGGCCAGTTCCCGGTCAACAATGGACTCATTGCTCAGGTTGGTGACCTTGTGTACCACGACAAGCTTATGCAATTGTTTGGTGACCTGCTGAATAACTTGGGTGTCGCCCTCAACGACAATGGTCATCAGGGAAAGATCCGGATTCTCTGTCTGACAGACCGTCAGGCTGTAAATATTGTAGGCGCGGCGGGCGAAAAGCCCTGACACGCGGGCGAGGACGCCGGGATTGTTTTCGACCAGAACGGCGAGAGTGTGCAGCATATTCCTATCCCCCTAACAACATTTCGTGAATGGCTTTGCCGGGTGGCACCATAGGCAGAACAACTTCGTCGGGCGAAATCAGGCAGTCCACAAGAAACGGGCCGTTTTCGGCCAGGGCTGCCCTTATGGCGGGTTCCATCTCCGCCGGTTTCTCCACGCGCATGCCTCTGATGCCGTAAGCCTCGGCGACCTTGACAAAGTCAGGGTTGGCCTGAAGCTGGATCTGGTTGAAGCGCTCGTCGTTCAGATATTTCTGCAGCTGCCGTACCATGCCTAACACGCCGTTGTTCATCAGAATAATTTTGATAGGCAGATCATTTTGGCGTGTCGTCGCCAGTTCTTGGATGGTCATTTGCAGGGAACCGTCTCCGGTTACGAGAAAAACGGTTTTGTCGGGGCAAGCCAGCTGCGCCCCGATGGCGGCCGGCAGACCGAATCCCATGGTTCCCAGACCGGCGCTGGTGATGAAATGGCGGGGATAACGAACCCGATAAAACTGGGCGGCCCACATCTGATGCTGACCGACGTCTGTGGTGACGATGGCGTCGGAACCGCCGATTTTGACCATGGCTTCCAAGACTTGCTGGGGATTAAGCCTCTCAGAGGGTTCGTAGCGGAGGGGATGGTCTTGCTGCCAGGCGCGGATGGTGTCCCACCAGGTTCGTGGTTCGTGGTTCGGGATTCGAGGTTCGAGGGAGGTTAGAGTTTGTTTGCAGTTCTCGGTCTGTGATGGGAGGGTCGAGGAAGGGGATGCGGACTCCGAAACATGAACCGATTGCAGTCCGGATAATATTTCTTCCAGGACCAGGCGCGCGTCGCCGACGATGGGGATGTCGGGAACAATAACTTTGCCGATTTCGGCCGGGTCTATGTCAACATGAACGATGGTGGCATGGGTAGCGAAATGATGATGAAGACCGCTGGTGACACGGTCGTCAAAACGGACGCCCACAGCGAGAAGCAGGTCGCAGTCCGTTACAGCGAAATTGGCTGTGGCCGTACCGTGCATGCCAACCATGCCCAAACAGTTGGGGTGATCGGTAGCGATGCTGCCGATGCCCATCAGAGTTGTGACGATAGGGAGGTTCAGGGTGTCGATGAGCTGGGTGAGCACGGCACCGGCGCCGGAGGTGATGATGCCTCCGCCGGCATAGACGATGGGTTTCTGGCTGGCTTGGAGGGCTTTAACAGCTTCCTCGATTTGGCCGGCGTTGCCTTTGCCGAAGTAGCGATAGCTCTTGATGCTGACAGCTTTGTCTTTGTCGGCGGGATCCGGTTGGGGCAGTTGGGCGGCCTGGACATCTCTGGGGATGTCGATGAGCACCGGGCCGGGCCGGCCTGTGCCGGCTATATAGAAGGCTTCGCGCATAATGCGCGGCAGATCATTAACATTTTTGACAAGGTAGGAGTGTTTGGTTACAGGCATGGTGATGCCTGTAATGTCGACTTCCTGGAAGCAGTCACTGCCCAGAAGAGGCGTTGTGACCTGACCGGTGATGGCGATAAGAGGGATGGAATCCATGTAGGCGTTGGCGATGCCTGTAACGAGGTTGGCAGCGCCGGGGCCGGAGGTGGCCAAGCAGACTCCCACTTTGCCGCTGGCCCGGGCGTAAGCGTCGGCAGCGTGTACGCCGCCTTGCTCGTGGCGGGGCAAGACATGGCGGATAGAGCTTTCCCGCAGAGCGTCATAAAGAGGCAACACCGCGCCGCCGGGATAACCAAAAATGACTTCGACCCCCTGCTCTTCCAACATCTGTAGCACGCATTTGGCACCATTAAAAATATGATTTGTGGGTTGTAATTCCTCATCCCATAGGTAAGACGAGTCTGAAGGTGTCTGTTGCATTTAGTTCTTCCTTTCCGGCGTATCCGGCGCGCGGAAAGCCGCTCCTTTGTCCGCCGATTGCACATAATCGACGTAGCGGCCCAGGTATCCCGTGCGGCCCGCGATGCGCTTGGCATTGGCCAAACCCTTCTCGGGGTCAAAAGTTTCCCGGCGGCGTGCCTTTTCATCCTCCGGCACCAGCCATTCCAGGCAACGCCGGTTCAGATCCACGCGAATGAGATCACCGTCGTCAACAAAAGCGATATCCCCGCCCAAAGCGGCTTCCGGTGAAATATGCCCGATTGACAGACCCCGGCTGCCGCCGGAAAAACGTCCGTCCGTGAGCAAGGCCACAGAGTCGTCTAAGCCCATGCCGGCCAAGGTCGCCGTGGGGCCGAGCATTTCCCGCATACCGGGCCCCCCCCGGGGGCCTTCGTAGCGGATAACAACGGCGTCTCCCGGAACGATGGCGCCGCTGCGGATAGCCTCGGCCGCAGCGTCTTCGCTATCGAAAACCTTGGCCCTTCCCTGAAAAACCATAGCCGGATCCCGCAAAGCGCCGACTTTGATCACAGCCCCCTTGGGAGCCAGGTTGCCAAAGAGAATACTGAGGCCACCCCGGGACGAGTAAGGCGCGCTGAGGGGGCGGATGACATTCTGATCTTTGACGCGGGCGTTTTGGACTCTGTCGGCCAGCAACCCTGTTATTGTCTGTACGGAACCGTCAACGAGCCCTTCCTCTAAAAGGATTTTTATAACAGCGCTGATGCCGCCGGCTTCACCGAGATCGATGAGGTAGTGGCCTCCCGGTGCTGGGGAAAGCTTGCAGATCTGCGGTACCTTGTCACTGATGGCGTTGATCTCAGCCAAATCAAAATGAATTCTGCCTTCGTTGGCGACAGCCGGCAGATGCAAAATGGTGTTGGTTGAACAGCCGAGAGCCATATCGACGGCGATGGCGTTGCGCAAAGCCGCCGAGGTCACAATATCACGGGGACGCAGGTCATAGGTAAGAACCTCCATAACCTGATGACCCGCCTCTTTAGCCAGCACCAAGCGTTGGGAATAAACAGCGGGAATAGTGCCGTTGCCGGGCAGAGCAAGGCCCAGGGCTTCCGTCAGGCAGTTCATGGAATTGGCCGTAAACATGCCGGCGCAGGAACCGCAGGTGGGACAGGCATTCTGCTCATATTCCCGCAGCCACGCTTCATCTCTCTGGCCGCTGTGAACCTTGCCGACGGCTTCAAAAACCGTGATGAGATCCGAGTTCTCCCCTTCAAATTTGCCCGGCAGCATGGGGCCGCCGCTGACAAAAACACAAGGCAAGTTGAGACGCAAAGCCGCCATCAGCATTCCCGGCACGATTTTATCGCAATTGGGTATAAAAACCAAAGCATCCAAGGCATGGGCCCGGGCCATAATTTCTATGGAATCGGCAATCAGTTCGCGTCCGGCTAAAGAAAAATGCATTCCCTCATGCCCCATAGCAATACCATCGCAAACCCCAATGGTCGAAAACTCCCGGGGCGTCCCCCCCGCCGAGCAAACGCCCATCTTAACCGCCTCGGCAATTTGCCGCAAATGCATATGCCCGGGCACAAACTCATTATAAGAATTCACAATTCCAATCAAAGGCTGAGCCATTTCGCGGTCAGACAGGCCCAGAGCCCGCAGCAAAGAACGGTGGGGCGCACGGTCGACGCCTTGCGTTATCCGGTCACTTTGTTTTTCGGACATAAGAATGACTTCCCTTCATAAGTGATAAGCGTTTGGAGAAGGGGCTAGGGGCTGGGGGTTAGGGGTTTGGAGAAGGGGCTAGGGGTTAGGGGTTGGGGGTTAGGGATGGTAACTATCAGCTTGGCTGATAGTTGGGAATTTTATGACGCTAGTACGTTTCGCCGTCGGTTTTTGCCAGGTCACGGAATTTTTGCAGAAGTCTTTTGAATACTGGTCCGGGTGCGCCTTCGCTGATGCGGCGTCCGTCAGCTTCAATGACGGGGATAAGTTCTGCCGCGGTTCCTGTCAAGAAACATTCGTCGGCGGTGTAAACGTCATGAAGTGTGAACAGGGTCTCTTGGACAGCTATGCCGTCTTTTTGCGCCAGCTCTATGACGGCGTCCCGGGTGACGCCTTGCAGGATGCCGATATAGGCGGGGGGCGTCAGCAGACGACCGTTCTTGATTAGAAAAATGTTGTCACCTGTACATTCGCAGACGTAACCTTCTTGGGTTAGCATAATGGCTTCCATGACGCCGGCCCGGGTGGCTTCGATCTTGGCCATAATGTTGTTCAGGTAGTTTAGAGATTTGACTCGGGGGTTCAGCGCCGCCGGAATGTTGCGCCTTGTTGACGCCGTTTGGACTTTTAACCCCTGGGTGTATGTTTCTTCAGGGTATAGCACGATGGAGCCAACGATGCAGAAGATGGATGGTTTCGGGCATTTGAGGGGATCCAGCCCCAGGTCGCCGACGCCGCGGGAAACCACCAGACGAATGTAAGCGTCGTCTAAATTGTTGCGCCGCGAGGTTTCCAGAACGATTTCAGTCATTTCCTCGCGCGTTATGCCGATGTCCAACATGATGGTGTTGGCTGATTCGAAAACCCGGTCAATATGTTCCTTCAGCCGAAAGACACACCGGCTATAGGCACGGATGCCTTCAAAGACACCGTCGCCATAGAGAAACCCATGGTCGAAAATTGATGTTGTCGCGTCTTCTTTGCCCACATAGCGCCCGTCACAATAGATTATCATTTCTGTTCCGCTCATCTGGTGGTTCCCTCCTGCTTAGCATTATTAATGTTTTTCTTATCAATATTCACGATGAGCTTATTATAGCAAGTTTTTGAGGGAGCAACAAGGAAAGGAGACCTCTGTGACCTCTGCCGCCTGGCATGGGGCAAGGTTGAAAAGCAACACATGATGGTCGAGGATGTCGCTGTAGCGAACCGGCTATCTGTTCTACTAAAATAGCCTTGGATGCAAATAACGAACAACAAACCTAAATAATGACGTACCAAGCTCAAGGCAGAGGGGGCGGAGGTTGGGCGGGGCGTGAGGCGTGTCCGCCAAGCCTTTGCGGGAGGGGCGGCAGCAGCTCTTGGGCATCGGAGCAGAAAAAGAGCGCAAGGCTGCCTTATTTTGCGCTCTCTGCGCAGATGCCATAGAGATGCGCCG
>WRHI01000077.1 GCA_009783315.1 Peptococcaceae bacterium | reverse complement strand
CTGCCGCTCCCCAACCCCTGACGCGTCCCTCATTGAACCGTATGCATGTGCCCCATGAATACCCCCGAATTGCCGGTTTTTGGAGCAATGAAACAGGGGACCCGTTCTACTGATATTGCATGAAGAGATAACAAACAACAAACCTGAATAATGACGTACCAAGCTCAAGGCAGAGGAGGCGGAGGTTGGGCGGGGCGTGAGGCGCGTCTGCCAAGCCTTTGCGGGAGGGGTGGCAGACGCTCTTGGGCATCGGAGCAGATAAAGGATCTGTTCCCCCGTCACCGGCCCCAAATAGGCCTTCACGGATTGAACCGCCCGTCCGTTCACGCGGTTGTTTTCAACAAGGATATATCAATATATAATTCTCACTACGCTGTTGGCATGAATAAAGAGACTGCTCATACAATCTCAAGAGTGGAACAGTCTTTTAATTGCTC
The DNA here is from genome assembly GCA_009783315.1 of Peptococcaceae bacterium. Classification (GTDB taxonomy): domain Bacteria; phylum Bacillota; class Desulfitobacteriia; order Desulfitobacteriales; family Syntrophobotulaceae; genus WRJI01. Next base: position 16,336 of record WRHI01000077.1, on the reverse strand, counting down.
CTGACGCAACCTCAAAAGGCGAAAAAAATTCGCGGGCTTTTGGAGTCCCCCGCTCACCAAACCCTACCTCGGGACTGTTACGAGCCCACATAATATCCATCTCCATTCACCATTAGGTTGCGGGAGAACCCCGCAGTAGATATTTCTATTTATTTTTTGTCGCTTCCTGAACCTTTTAAAATATGTACCCATGTGAACCGGGGGTATGTTTGGATGATTTATAAATGGAATTCATGTATAATAGTGGAAGCTGGCACAATAAGAAGAAAGTCAGCATATTAAGCGGAAACGCAACGGAATTCTAAGTGAGGTTTTTTGGATCAATGTTTTGGAGAACGCTGCGTAAAGACCTGGAACGTAAAAAAATGATGAACGTTGTTCTTCTTGCGTTTATCGTTCTGTGTTCAATGCTGCTGTCAAGCAGCGTCAACAACTTGCTCATGACCGGCGGAGCTCTGAAAAAGTTTGCCGCTATGGCAGGGGCGGCTGATTATTATATTAATGCGAGCGGCGCCGAAGATGTCAGCAATTGGGCAGAAAACAGCGCGTTTGTGACGGATTATGAGAATAAAGAATTTTTATATGTTTGTAAAGGTGAGATCCAGCTTGGCGGCGAGGCTTTTTGGAGCTATTCCAGCCAGCTTCTTCTGACGACCCCCAGCCAAAAATACAATCTTGTCTTTGATGAGAACGACAACCTTATTACCGTGGTTAATGATGGAGAGTGTTGTATTTCCCGTATGGCGGCTGAGCAAAACAACGCCGCCGCGGGTGATACGCTCATCATTACAATTGGAGAAATCAGCAGGACCCTTACCATTGCGCACCTTACCAAGGACTATGCTTACGGTTCGGAAACTATTATGCTCAGCAGAGTCTTGCTGGGGAACAATGACTATGAGGCCCTGGCCTCGGAAGCAAGCTACACGAAGATGCAGTCCCTCAGTATTATCACAAACGACGTGGAGCAGCTTATTTTGGAAAAAAACCAACAGAACTTTGTTGAGACCCTTGAATATGCGGGCAGCTATCTCGTGGGGGCTTATTACTTAGAAAACATTGTGTCCAATGTTATGTCGGTCATTTCCGCAATGCTTGTTGCCATTGCCCTGAGCCTGTTCTCTTTTAGCACACAATCCGCCATTGAGGACGACTATCGCGAGATTGGGGTTCTGAAAGCGATTGGTGTTGGCAACTCCGGCATTCAAAGGCTGTATTACGCGAAGTATCTCGTCATATCTCTTGTCGGTTCGGTGATGGGCGTGGGCTTGTCACAGCCGTTCAGCAATCTGTTGAACGAAAGCCTGCGCAAAAGAGTTGTGCTTGAAAGCTTTGTGCCGGTTTGGTTAACAGGGGCTTTTTGCGCGTTTGCCATAGTGGCCGTTACCATGCTGGCGATCAGTCTCTCTGCCCGAAAAATCAGGAAAATCAGCGCTATTCAGGCTATACGCCATGGTGCGACGGGTGTGCGGTTCAAACAAAAAGGAGCACTTCACCTTATGGGCAAAAACCATTTCGTGGGCAAAAAACATAAACCGCGATTAGGTCTCGCCTCTGGTGTGTCGGCGCCGCTGTTCATGGCGTGCAATGACATCGTGTCCGGGCTGCGCAAGTACGCGATTATTTTTGTGGCGATGGCGGCTACAATGCTGCTGATTGTCCTGCCCTATAACGCAATCGCGACCGCGAAAGACGCCGAAACCATGCTGCCGTACATCGGGACGGCAACCGCTGACCTATATGCTTACCCTTACCCAGTGGAACTGTTTAGAACGATAAAACAAGAACAAGATTGTGATAAACTGAACGCGCACCTCATGAGCCTGGAGAGCCAGTACAGACAGAATAACATCCATGTCAGAATAAGCGCGAATTGCCAGTATGCAGTACAGGTTTACAAGCAAAATGAGAGTGAAAGGATGAAATTGGGGGCCTGGAAAGGGGCCAACGGCCATGCCGAAGGCGTATCATACTTAAAGGGCGCGCCGCCTGTCTTGGCCAACGAAATTGCCATGACAGACCTACTGATGAAACGCCTTGGCGTAGTTATTGGTGACAAAATACATATAATAATTGGCGAAAACGATATGGAATATTTTATTACCGGTTCCTTTGAGTTCTTGTTGTTCGATGGCCAATTCATTGTCCTTTCCCCGGCTTCCTATTCAGACGCGAACGCTTGCGTTGCCGTTATTAGCTTTCAGTACGTCTTTGCTCATCGTGATGATATCAAGGGGCAGGCTAATAAGCTGAAAGAAATGCTGCCCGAGATAGACTTCGCAACGCCGGATGAGAGAATATATCAATTGATGGAAAGCAGCATCAAGTCCTTTAATCGTCTGAACAGTATCACGATAACAATAGGTTTGGTGATCATGGCCTTGGTGGTGTTCTTGTTCGGTCTTACAATGCTGGATAAAGATAAAGGCGCCATAGCGCTGTTGAAATCGATTGGCTTCTCTGAGAGGTCTCTGCGGTTTTGGCAGATTGCCAGAATTGCAATTATCGCGGTGGCTTCCGCGGCGCTTGTGGTAACGCTGTCGTTAATATTGACCCCGGCGTTTATGAAAATGACCTTTGGTACGATAGGAGCGGAAAATGTTAAGCCCGCAGCCAAGACACTTTCTGTTGGCGGGGCGCTCCTCGGCATATCGGTGTTGACCGCGGTTATGGCGGCTTGGCTTGTCTCCCGTGAGGTAAAAAAAGTTGATAAACGCAGCGTGAAGGAATTGAAATAGGCGCCGGGCAAAAATCCATACACAAAATAACAGGAGGCTGAGGGAACATGTCGACAGCGCTGGAGCTAACGAATCTGTGTAAAACCTATGTGGCGAACAAAAGGCAGAATCATGTCCTGAAGAACGTCTGCATGACCATCGAACAGGGCGAGATGGCAGCGGTTATGGGGCCGTCCGGGGCAGGGAAAACCACTTTGCTCCATGCGATCTCCAGCATTGAAAGACCGACAGCCGGCCGGGTGATTTTTTTTGGCAAGGATATAACCGGCCTGAAAGAGAAGAAACTTTCGGATATCCGTCTGAAAGAGATGGGATTTGTTTTTCAAGATATGTACATGCTCAGGAATCTCACTGTCGAGGACAATATTCTGTTGCCGGGGTATCAGGCGGCGAAGGAAAAAGGGGTGGAAGGGCGCCAGAAAATTGATGAGCGTTGCTGTGAGTTGATGAGCAAGATGGGTATTGACAAAATCGCGACCCACGACATCACCGAAATTTCCGGCGGAGAAATGCAAAGGGCATGCATCTGCCGCAGTCTTATTAACAGCCCCAAGATGATTTTCGCCGATGAACCTACCGGCAGCCTGAATAAGAAAGCATCTAACGGTGTCATCGAAGAGTTGCTCAGGGTTAACCGAGAGGGGACGACAATCATGCTGGTCACGCATGATGTTCGTGTGGCCGCTGCCTGCGACCGGGTGCTGTATATCATTGACGGGCAGATTCCGGACGACTATGAACTGGGAAAGTATGAGGGGGGTCGTATCCTGCGGGAGCGGGAGCGGGAGCTGAACACGTGGTTGTTGGATCTAGGATGGTAAGCAAGGATAAGGATAAGGATTAGGATAGGGTTAAGGATAAGGGTTTCATGGAAACAGAGCGCGTCCCGGCTGTCTTATGGCAGAGGGTTGCGCTCTTGTTGTGTTGAGCGGATGGATGTAAAAATTAATAATTTGTTAATAGAAAGTTAAGGCTTTTTTAAGAATTGGCGTGGTATTCTGGATTTGTTGACGGAATGATGCCTTTTCTAACTGTTGGACATACGTTGTGCTACGAGTAAGAAAGCCTTTGTTGTCGTGGAAACAATTATTATGGGGGGAAAATGAGAGAACTTGTTGGTTATCTGCGTGTAGATCTTAAGAGGGCGTTTGTGTCGCCGATATTCCTGCTCGCTGCCATTGGTATGGCGTTGCTTCTGTATATCAGTGTGGATCCGGAAATCAAACTGGCACATATGAGAGATTACCCGCAGCAGGTTATTTATCTGTATGAAACGTCGTTATCTTATGGGTTTGGCCAGATAGCCCTTATCCTGGGGGCGCTGCCCTTTGGAGCGAGTTTCTGCCTGGACTGGAATCATCAATTTTTGAAGCTATTGGTCATCCGGGCTGATATGGCGCGTTATGCCACGTCCAAAGTCTTTGTGTGTTTCCTTTCGGGATTCAGTGCCATAGTCCTGGGGCAGATTCTGTTTATCCTGATCTTAAGCATTGGCTTTCCGTTGGCGGATCCGCATAGCGGTACATTTGAGAATCTTTCTTTTTCTACCTACGGGTTTTTATTGCAGCAAGGCCATTATGCCCTTTATTTCCTCTTTCCTGTGGTTGCTTTTGGTCTGGGAGCCGCGTTTTACGCCCTAATGGCCTTGCTGATCTCAACGCGGATCCAGAATGTGTTTGTCGTATTAACATCGCCTATTATTGTGATGACTCTGCTTCAGATGCTGATAGGTATCCTTAATAGAATTGTTGATCTGCCCTTTTGGGCTAATCCGATGTTCCTGCTCCATGGCCGGTTTGATCAGATGCCAACCCTGTGGGCATCCATAGCGTATCAGGTGGGGGGCATTGGCCTGCTAAGCGCGGGAAGCGGAGTAATTATTGCGCTACAGATGAAAAGGAAGGTCATTCATGGTTAAAAGAGTGAGGGATAGCGTCGTTCCTGTGTTTAAATGCGGCCTGCTCAATATCCGCAAATGGGCGGGCAATCCGCGTGTTTATATTATTGTCTTCTTATTGGGAGTGTTCTTATACACTATGCTGGAAAATGTCCGTACATTTTGTATGGCTGTGGGAAGACCTGTAACGCCGTGGATATTTCCTTTCTTGATGGATAATACTTATGTTTTGTTTTTCCTGATGACAGGAGTGCTGTTGTTATTCTGCGACGCGCCGTTTATTGATGCGCATCAGCCTAACTTAATGGTTCGGGCGGGAAAGAAATCCTGGGCGCTGGGACAAGTTTTCTATATCGGGTTGGCGTCAGCGCTATACTTTATCGCAGTATTTGTGGTTACAAATGTTCTTCTGCTACCCTATGTGGGGTTGTCCGCGGACTGGGGAAAGGTCTTGGGAACGCTGGCTCAGACGAGTGCCGGATCCATGTACGATATCGGTATAGGGATTGATTATCATACAATGTTGAATTATACGCCGCCGACAGCAATAGCCTGGAGCTTCCTTCTGGCGTGGCTTGTCGCTGTGTTTCTCGGACTCGTTAGTTTTGTGGTCAATCAAAGCTTTAGTCGGGGATTTGGAACGGTGGCGGTTCTTTTCCTGATTTTTATGCCCTGGTTTGTCTCAATGGTGGGGGATTACACCGAAGTGTTTGCTCTGAACAAGGGCGGTTCGCAGGTTCGGGTGTTTCTTCATTATTTTTCGCCGGTGTCCTGGGCGGGACTGAACGCTCTTGATTTGGCAGGAGATAAGCCCATGCCATCCCGAAGGTTTGCCGTTTTTGCGCTTGTGAGCCTTAATGTTGTTCTGAGCTGGCTTGCTGTATGGACTGTGAAAAGAAAAAGCGTCGATGTTCTGCCGCCGGTTTGAAACTGGCAGCAGCCAGGAAAGAGAAATGTTGTACAGAGTAGTAAGGCAAAGGAGGCAATTATGAGTCAGGGAAATACCATTAAGATAATTGATGCTACGAAAGCATTCAAAGAAACCACGGTTTTTAAGGATGTAACCATGACCGCCGAGCCCGGAAAGATTACAGGCGTTATCGGTCGCAACGGATCGGGCAAAACGGTTCTGTTCAAATGCATTTGCGGCTTTATGCCGCTTACGTCAGGAAAAATAACCGTTGGTGGCCGTGAAGTGGGCCGTGAAGTGGATATCCCCAAAGACCTCGGCATCATTATTGAGGCGCCTGGATTCCTGCCTAATTACAGCGGATTTGACAACTTGAAGTTTCTCGCAACCATTAAAAACAATATTGATGACACACGAATTCAAGAAGCTATGAAGCAGGTGGGGTTGGATTGGAAGAACAAAAAGAAGGTCAGAAAGTATTCTTTAGGTATGCGGCAGCGCTTAGGGATAGCCCAAGCTATTATGGAGGATCAGAAGATCCTTATTCTGGACGAGCCTATGAATGGGCTGGACAGGGAGGGTGTGGAGGATATGCGCAAGCTGTTTTTGGATCTTAAAGAAAGGGGGAAGACAATGCTTATGGCATCCCATGACGCCGAGGATATTAATGTTCTGTGTGATCGTGTGTATGAGATCAATGGAGGCATTGTTGAAAAAGTTAGATAATCCCGATTGCGGAAACGGAGCAAGTGGTGAGAGATTGAAAGAACTGAAAATCAGAAGAAGGAGTCAAACAGTAAGAGAAGGGATTGAGTCTATTAATGGTAAAAGGTATAGGGGAGATCTTGGCAACAAAAAAGCCTTATAGGAGAATAGTTCTGATAGCGTTGATGTCAGTGCTGTTCATGTTCGGGCTTTCCGCCTGCATAAAGCAGGAGAGTCCTACTGAACTGTCCCTGGATCCGGGTGTCACTGTAAATGCCGGGAAAACCCAGGTAACAACATACAAAGCGGAACTAAATGACCCGTATTCATATTATGATCAGTTCGCGGATCTTCTGTTGCGAGGATATGTTATTGCGGAACGGGAACAGGGTGACCCGCCCATGGATTTCCTTCATGAGGTTACCACTGACGGCAGTATTTTTCATATATCGACTTCTGCCGGGATCTTTTGGGATACGCCTGACTATTCTTACATCAACCGGGTTTTTGAGTATGCGGAGGGGATTTATGTTTCGGCGGATGACGACAAGCTGTTTTATGCCAAGGATAAAGATCTGCCTTTTAAGCCGCGGGTTCAGGTTGAGCAAGATGTTGTGAATCAGTTAGCTTTTTATTTTGATCAGAAGTTTACCTTGGGAGTTGCTGAAACCTTTGTTTTGGACCACCAGAGTATGGGCACCAGGGAAAGGGATAAGGAAGCCAAGGGGCTGATGAGGGATTATAGAACCGGAGAAGCTGTGGTTAAAGGGTCATGGAATCTGCAGGACGATTGTTACTTTATTGTGCTGCATATATCTTTGGATGACGTTCCGATGGTCACAGAAGATTACTTTCCGACAGATTATCTGGTAACCAGGGGATGTCGGGTTGAAGTTTGTTATGGCGCAGAAGGATACAGACACGTGGCTGTGTCCCCTCTATACGATATTGTCCCGGATCAAAGCGATGTTGCTATCTTTGGTCCTGAAGAAGCATTGAAGTGTGTGCAGCAGAAGTGTGACAGCATGATCATGCCAGCTGAGATGGCAGTGCAAAGCGTTGAGCTGCGGCATATGATCTGTCATCAGTATTACAGTGAGACGAAGATTCGCACTGTTCCGGTTTGGCGCGTCGAACTTCGGATGCCGGATGGCGCGAATGTCGCTGTATTCTTTTTTGACGCCCTGACGGGGAGAGAGATTGTGTGATTTCTTGTTACACAATAGTAAGATTGTAGCCAGGTATTGATGCGAGTTAGGTATCCGGATATGATAATAATCAGGAATTCGAGGAGGATTTGACCTATGAAGAAAGTAGCGGCTTGTATGGTTTTGACGGTGGTTTTATGTCTGGGTCTGGCGTTGCCTGTTTTTGCGGGTTCACCGGCGCAGTCTTTCAATTGGACAAATATCTATGATGGGAGCGGCGCGGTTGCAAATTATAAAGCGACAAGCGGAGGTTCCAAGCTCGATACAGCTAATGCGGATGTATATGTTAACAAGTTGGCAAACTATTCTTCGACAAATAAAGCAACACCATATATCATATTCGATATGAGGTGTCTAAGCAGCAGTACTATAAGTCCAAATCAGTATATTGCCCAAGACACCACGATGAATAGAACAGTGTCGTCTCAAACCCTCAAAAAACTCAATTATAAGAGTGGGACCGCTTCATGGTACTATGGTCATAAAATAGCCTTGAGAGTGTGGAATTATGGCAACGGCTCGATTAATATGTCGGGTGTGTTTTATCCGTGATGACAGGCACTGACACTGTGCCAGTTTTATGAATCAGAGCCGATATACTCGCTATCGGCTTTTCTGGATTACACGCCGGATGGTATGAATGTCGACGTATTCCTTTTTGATGAAGCCCAGATGAGAAGAGATTGTTTGATTCCCAAGTATGAGCACGAAGAGGGGCTATGACTAGGGAGACAAGGACATGCCCTGTCACGAATGTATGAGTGAGTGCGAGTATGCCTCTAATGCGGACAAATTGACATCCCCGTCAAGAAAGGGTAAACTTGACACTGTCGGAACCCCCGAATGGGAAACACTGGCGATTATGCAACAATAAGGACAAGAGTTAAGGGAATTGCTTACTTCGGACAAATTTATGAGAGTCTTATTCATCGGAGATATTGTCGGGCGACCGGGCCGTGAAGCTGTTGAAATTTTTCTGCCGCAGTTGCGGCGGGATTTCAATATGGATTTTGTTGTGGCCAACGGGGAGAACGCTGCCGGTGGCCGCGGCATCACTAAGGATATCGCTTTTGCTTTGTATGAGCTGGGTATCGATTTCTTAACCTTGGGCAACCATACTTGGGATCAAAAAGAATTGGTGAAATATATTGATGATGACCGGAGGATGATCCGCCCGGCCAATTATCCCGTCGGTGTTCCCGGCAGAGGGTATGGCGTCGTTGCGAAAAATGGGCTGAAACTTGGCGTGATGAATCTGTCCGGCCGGGTGTATTTGCCGCCGCTGGATAATCCTTTTAAAATGGCTTTGGACATCGTTAACAAGATTAAGGATGAGGCCCAAGCTGTTCTGGTTGATTTTCACGCGGAAGCGACCTCGGAGAAAGTTGCTATGGGGCGGTTTCTTGAGGGCAAAGTGAGCGCGGTGGTTGGGACACATACCCATATTCAGACGGCGGATGAGAAGGTTTTGGGCCAAGGCACGGCCTATATAACGGATGTTGGTATGACCGGTCCGGCTGATTCTATTATCGGGGTTAAAAAAGAAGGCGTGATCACTAATTTTTTGACCCAGATGCCTTTCCGTATGGAGGTGGCGGACGGGCCGATCCAGTTGAACGCGGTGCTTATTGATATTGATGAAACCGGCAGAGCTATGGGGATTGAACGGATTCAACGTTTGCGCTGAGGCTATGGGCCGGCTTGAATATTTGAGACAATTTAAGTTTATTCTTTGAATAAAAGGATTTTTCTGGATGATGGCGAATTAGTTAGATCAGGAGTAAAGGCTTTCCTGGTTTAGTTTGGCTTTGCGTATCTGTAATAGATTTCCAAAAATTGTCCTAGGAGGTTGGTCTTGTGAATGTCTTAAAGGTATCTGCAAAGTCCAGTTCGAATTCTGTTGCCGGAGCTTTGGCGGGTGTTCTGAGGGAAGATGGAGGAGCCGAATTGCAGGCTATCGGCGCCGGGGCTCTTAATCAGGCGATTAAAGCTGTGGCGATTGCGCGGGGGTTTGTTGCTCCCAGCGGTATTGATCTGGTCTGTATTCCTGCTTTTGCCGATATTGAGATTGATGGGGAGGAGAGAACAGCTATTAAACTTATTGTGGAGCCGCGATGATTGTCGGGATTCGAGGATTGGCATTCGGCATGCGGTATTCGAATTTCGAAAGCTCGGATGTCAGAAATATAGCATTCGAAGGTAATGGGTTCGCTGCTAAGACTCGCTGCTAAGCGCACAAGGAAAAAAGAGGCGAGAAGTTAGCTCAAAAAGAATAAGAAAAATTCTTCATGTCGATATGCGTCCCACGCAATATTGGCTTTTTTATTTGAGGGCGTTTTTATCGGAGGATCAGGAATCAGGGATCAGGATAAGGATAAACTATTCTGATTCACTGGGCGGTTTGGGGCCTCTTTGCACAATTTTATTCATGGGGAGATATCTGTCTGTTGATAGGGTTGTTTTTGACACGATGTTACCATTGAGTATGAGGGTTTTGTACGCAATGCTTCTGTAGCCGGCTGTTCCGTTTTGAACAACTTTTTCAATACCGGGCTCTAGTCCGGGCACGGTTTCATATTCGGTGGTGAAGTCGATATACTCTGTTACGGCGCTTTCTATGAAGATTTCATATTCTACGTCTTCATAGAACCCAAATATTTCGATTGTCGCGACGCCGCTGCGCGCGTAGGCTAAGATTTTTATGGGATAGCTGCGGCTGTTCTTGAATTGAAAGTCGATGATGCCGTAAGCGACCGTAGCGTCAAGGCCGGGGGGGACATAACTTACGGGCAGGGTGTGATTGGTCCGTTCGACGATTTCGAGATTCGCGAGCAGCACCGCGTTATACAATGTGGAGGAGATCTGACAGATGCCGCCGCCTACGTCTAAGACGACTTTGCCGCCTGAGTAGACGTTTGCTTCTTTATAGCCGTTTTCTATGGTCCGCTTGCCCAGGACCTCGTTGTAGGAAAAGATCTCGCCGGGCATGAGGACTTTTTCGTTTATTTTTTCGGCGGCGATTCTCAGGTTTTCGCTTCTGCCCGCGATTGAGGCATCGTACTTGGTTGAGTATGCCGCCAGTTGATTGGGGAACGCTTCGATACCGATTTGGCTGGTGGTGGTTGTGGGATAGGTGATGCGCAGGGGGATGGCGTATTCTTCTAGGGAACTGTCTTTTTCAACGATTTTCTTGGCTTCGCCTATATCAAAGCTGTAGCCTAAGACGTGCGGATAGATTGTGTATTTGCCGTCGATGTTTGTGTAGTAGGCGTCTTCGGGTTTGGAGTGAACTTCGTTGTAGATCTGTTCAATGTCTATCTCGGATACATCTTTGGGCTGGATGGGGATCTCTATTGTGGTTTGGTTGTTTTTCAGGGCGCGTAAAATGGCGTCTTCCAGTTCTGGTTCGTTGACGACGACGCCGGATTTGCCGCGGACGATGATCAGGTTTTCGTCTTCTATATAGTGGCTGTTGTCAATGGTTTTGTTGGGGATGGTGTTGGCGATATTTTTGATGTACTGGCTGAGTTCATCTGTGTCGTAGGATATGGCGCATTCGATGTTTTGTTTCTGAAGAAGCAACATCAGGATAGCGTAGTTGTTGCTGACGAAGTTGCCGGATCTGCCCAAACGGTGGGCTTCTTCAACGGCGGCTTCGATTTCAAAGGCGAAGCTGATGTCTTTTGGTTCGAGAGTTTCGGTGTATTCATCTGAGGAGAGGAGGATTTCGGTTACCGTAGCTTCGTTAAAACGGGTCTGGATTTTTTGGGCGGCTTCTGTTTTGGATAAGCCGTTGACGGGGATATCGTTGATTTTGATGTTGTACAGGATCTGATCGTTTCCTAAATTTATCAGTGAAAACACGGTGGATAATCCGAGGGCTAGGACGGCGATGATTATGAGTGTTAGAGCCAGTTTGCGGGATCGTTTTGTGGTGGGTTGCAAGTTTGATGGGTGGCGTGGCGCCGGTTCGCTGGGGCGCTGGGGTTTTGCGGTTGTGTCTGTCTTTGTCATGGCAGCGATCTTTGCTACATCCGCTTTCGTGAGGGCTAAATCGCTGGGTTGCGGTTCGCTGGGCTGCGGGGCCGCTGGGAGGGGCGTTTGCTTCGGAGCCGGGTCGGGCGTCGGTTCAGGAGTCGGTTCAGGAGTTGGGTCGGGAGCCGGTTCGGTAGTTGGGGCGGGAGCCGGTTCGGGAGTCGGTTCGGGAGCTGGGTCAGGCGTCGGTTCGGAAGTTGGGTCGGGCGTCGGTTCGGGAGTCGGTTCGGGAGTTTGCACAGCAGAAGTTTGCTCCGACGTTGGTTCAGGAGCCGGCTTGGAAATGTGTTCTGATGTTAGTTCAAGGGATTGTTCCGAAGTCGATTCAGAGGCTGCTTCGGGAGTTTGCTCTGAAGCCCGTTCGGAGACTTGCTCCGGAGTTGATTCTGAGCTCGCTTCGAAAGGTTGTTCTGGGTCCGGCTTGGCAACTGACTTGGGAGTTTGCGCGGCGGCTGATTCCGGTGTTTTATCAGAGTTTTCGCCGGTTGTCTGTTCTATGGATTCAGGCGCCTTTTTTGTATCGTTCTCTATGTTTTTTGACAGTTCATTTTCTTTTTCATGGCTCATCTTTACGTCTCCTCCTTAATTCTTCTTTATTATGAATAATAGCACGAACGCGCATTGTTCTCAACTATTATCTTTTTACAATGATTTATTCACAAAGGTGATTTATTATTCTATTCTGCATCCCGAATCCTGCATTCTGAATTCTGACACTCCTTGCGGCTATGAGCCGCCATATGGTAAGATAAGTTTTGAGGAGGGGTTGAATGTGAATAAACTCGTGAAACGCGTGCTGATGGTGGCTATCCCTGTTGTTGTTTTTGTGGTGGGGATCCTTATCTATAGTTATTTTCCTATGTTAATGATGAGCCCAACGCAAACCGGCGCCGTTGCCGACGGCGATGTCTACGCAATAAAAAATAATATTGGGTCAGTTTATTTGGTGCGGACGGATGCCGGCTATATTTTGATTGACGCCGGTTCGGACGCCGCTGCTTTGGAGGAGTCGCTCCGTGGCGCCAACGTTGGTGTCGATGAGGTTAAATGGATTTTGCTGACCCATTCGGATTATGATCATGTCGCGGGGTTGCCTTTGTTTGCTCAGGCGGATATCTATATGTCTGAGGAGGAGATCAAGCTGGTTACCGGTTTGGAGAAACGCAGCTATGCCGGCGGTAATACTTTGCCTGAGGGTGTGGATGCAGACAGGATTAAACCTCTGCAAAACAGCCAGGAATTGTTGTTAGGCGGAACCAAGGTTGAGTGTGTGATGGCGCCCGGACATACGATTGGGGCGATGGTGTATCGAGTTGACGGGAGGCTTTTGTTTACGGGGGATGCTTTTAAGGTTAGCGGCGGCAAAGCGAAGGTTCATCCATATTCAATGAATAATAAGCAAAGTCAGGAGACGATTGGGTCGTTGAGGGAGTTTGTGAACGGGAGTGAGCTTGTTTTGACGTCTCATTATGGGGTTTTTACGGATTTAAAGGTAGAATAGGTGAGTGTTTTGGACGATTATGCCGGCGAGTTTACCCGGGAAATGGAACGGTTGAGTCAGACCCTTGTTCTGGCTAGGAATCGGTTGGCTGCCGCTGAGTTGACCCGGGAGGAAAAAGAGACGATTATCCTGGCGGCGAAGGTGGATATGCCTGACGATACGGCTCACGCGTTGGCCGGACTGTCTTCAGCCAATAGTTTTGAGGATTTGGTTGAGTTGAGTCAGTATGCTTATATGGTGGCGGAGCATGTGGCTGAACATGATTCGGCGGCGCAAAATGTCCGGCGTTTTCGGAGTATGGTGCTGAAACCGTATTTTGCTCGGGTGGATTTTGTTTTTGCCGATACGGGGGAGAAGGAAGCGGTTTATATTGGGCGGTATTCTTTGAGGGATGAGGCGTCCCGTGAGATTGCTGTTTATGATTGGCGTTCGCCGATTGCCGGGGTTTTTTATCGGTTCGGTACGGGGCCGGCTTTTTATGAGGCGCCGGGGGGCCGGATTGATGGCCAGGTTCTGTTAAAGCGGCAGTTTGAGATTCTGCGGGGTCAGTTGGAGTATTTTTTTGACGCCGATGTGGAGATTGTGGACGAGTTTCTGCGCAAGTTGTTGTCTCAGAACGCGGCGCCTCAGATGAAGACTATCGTGGAGACTATCCAGCGGGATCAGGATGTTGTGATCCGGGATCAGGAGCATGATGTGGTTATGGTTCAGGGGGCGGCAGGCAGCGGCAAGACTTCGATTGCTTTGCACAGGGCGGCATATCTGATGTATCAGGGTATTGCCGGCGCCGGGCTGTCTTCGAGTCAGATTGTTATTATTTCTCCGAACCGGTTGTTTGAGGGGTATATCTCCCATGTGCTGCCGGAGTTGGGAGAGCAGAGCGTTCGGACCATGGTGTTTGAAGAGGTGTTTGAGAGAACGCTGGATCAGGTAGGGATTGATTGTGAGGTGCAGAGCAAAAACCGTTTGCTGGAGGAGCTGATGGCACCGGCGGCGTCTGCGGGGTCGGCTGGGTTGGCGTGTCAGACTGTGGCTGGGCGCGCGCTGGCCTTTAAAATGTCGGAGACGTTTGTGGAGATTCTGAAGCGTTTTGTTTATGAGATTCCCCGCCGTTGGATTCCTTTTGCCGATGCGGAGTATGGCGGTCGGCTTGTTATGTCAAGGGAGCTGATTCAGGCGAAAGTTTTGCAGCGGGAGAAGCATGTGCCTTTGGGCGTTAGGCTGAGGAAAACCCAGCTGTTGATTCGACAGAACGTTCATAAGATGCGGGAACGGCGGCTGAAGGAACTTCGCAGCCGTGTTGTGGCGCGTAACAGGCATCCTTTTGATACGAAAGAGTATGTCCGTATGCTTTCGATCCGGGAGAGTACAGCTATGATCCGGCGGGTTAAGGCGTTTACGGAGATAGATGTTTTTGCTTTGTATTGCGGACTTTTCCGGGATGAAGGCGCGTTTTACCGGTTGGCTGAAGGATTGAGCCTGCCGCCGGATATGGGTGAGATTCTTGCTTATTGCCGCGAGAGTCTTGGTTTGAGTGGGGGTGAGGAGGGCGTTGGGGGTTATAACTCAGAACCGTCCACGGACCGGTTCCTGAGTTATAACTCAGAACCGCTCACGGACCGGTTCCTGAGTGATAACTCAGAACCGCTCACGGACCGGTTCCTGAGTTATGCGGATGCGGCGGCGCTGACGTTTTTGTGGCTTGTTGTGTCGGGGCACCGTGATTTTGCGGGGATTCATCAGGTGGTGGTGGATGAGGCGCAGGATTATTATCCACTTCATTACGCGATTTTGCGGGCTTTGTTTCCCAAGGCCCATTATACGGTGTTGGGAGATATTAACCAGTCTATTGAGAAGGCAGCGGACAGCGCGATTTACTCAAGCATTCCCCGGATTCTTGGCAAGGAAAATCCCGCCTTGCTGACCCTGAGTACAAGTTTCCGTTCGACGCGGGAGATCATTGATTTCAGCGCCGGGTTGTTGGGTGAAGGGGCACGGATCAAGAGTTTCAGCCGCAGCGGCGAGGCGCCGGTGTTGTCTGGAGTGGCCGACCGCGATGAGCTTCGGGAACGGATGCTTGAGGAGATTGAGGTGTGTTTGGCGGCAGGACATCAGTCCGTGGGTATTATTTGTAAGACGGAGAGGGAGGCGCGGGAAGTGTATCGGCTTCTTGCGCCTGGTTTGCGGAGTCTGGGGCACAAAGCCCCGGTGCGCTTAATTGGCGCGGACTGCGTTGAGGAGCTGGCGGGGGTTTCCGTTCTGCCGATCTATATGGCAAAGGGGTTGGAGTTTGACGCTGTGATTGTGTGTGGAGTTGACGCAGAGCGTTACGCCAGTGAGGACGACCGCAGGTTGTTGTATATTGCTTGTACACGTGCTTTGCATCGGCTCAGCTTGTTTTATGAGGGTGAAGCGAGCCGTTTTTTTCAGGTGGTTCAGGGTTCTTCGAGTACCGAACATCGAGTATCGAACAAGGGGGCAGGGGACGCGTCATGAGAGATTACAAGATGATTTATAACGCCGCTGCTGAGGTGTTGTCAGAAACTATCGGTATTATGAGGGGAGAGGTGACTTCCCGGACGGGCTTGGTCAGCGACCCGGCTATAGATCCTGTTGATATTGCGAAGTATGTGATGGCATGTGAGAAAAGATTTGATGTGGTCATCCATGATGAGGATGTACTTACTTTTTTGTGTTTTGAGGACAGTGTGCGCTATATCGCGGATGTTCTTTTCGAAGGCGAACAAAGTGTGCCTATTGCTTCGGATAAAGAGAGGGAAGCCTGGTATTATTGAAATATGGTCAGTCGCAAAGTTACGTGTCTATGAAACGATTAGGCGCGATGGATATTGTGCGGCAGATAAAGCCCGTGTTTCCGTTGATTGGTGACAATGGCATACCGCTCCGTGATGAAATAGAGTTCTGATACTTCGCACATAAGAAACCCTGTCTGAGCCTTGATGATCTAGCACAGTGAGCACATCGAAAACACAAATGGCCTACGCGGCAATCCCCAGGCATGACGCTAGGCATGTCCGAATGTTGGAAGGCAAAGCGTCAATGAACCTGTTTGTGATTTCCTCCATCTTCTCCTCGGCTAATCCCAGATCATTGAGAGTATCTGCAAGCAGGATCATGATCAGGAACAGGGCGTTTTCTGTTTTCCCTGAAGATCTGTTTGGCTGTTTTCTTCTCGCCGTCCATAAGATAGGTGATGGCGTCCGCATCCTTGACTCTGGCTGTAACATGAAGCCCCAGTTTGCATATCCGGGTGATTGTGATCGGATACGCGAACCATGAGTCAAAGAGAACATGACGCGCCGTAATCCCGGCTTTCATGGC
>WRHI01000076.1 GCA_009783315.1 Peptococcaceae bacterium | reverse complement strand
TTTTTGCGTCTTTTTACAAATCGTTATTTTCCGGATTACCAGAGCATTGTTGCTGATTTTTTTGCAGTAAGACTAAGAGTGGGTTTTGCACGTTGAGAAAGGGGCCTGTTTTTCAGCGGGCCCTATTTTGGTTGGTGAGGAGGGGTTCTGGTTGTTTGTAACATTCGAATTCTCTTTTGTTGCTACCGGCTGCCAGGATTGACCGTCGCTGCTTACGCCGGCTAGATATTGTGTGCCCTCTTTGACGATCCTGAGATAAATCTCATCACCATAGGTATCCTCAAGCTGCCCATTTTCGGTGCATACACCCCCTGATTCTGTTATGAACTGGATAATATTAGGATTTCCCGCAACTTTGTATTCGGTGTGATGTCTTCGGAGGAGCGCCAGATAATTATCGTTGTCAAGATAGACAATAAGTCCCGCTGCGCGGTAGCTCGTTGTTGGCTTGAATGTCAGCTTTGTCTGGAATTCATAGTCTCCCGCCCGGGGAATATCCATGAGAAATATATTCTCAGCAGTGTTTGAAGTCTGCCAAAGATCGCCTGTTCCGCCTTGAGTTGTCATCATTGTCTCGCTGTTCACCACATATTTTCCAGGCTGATCGTATTTGACTTCCCATTTCGGTGCGGGGTTGTTTCTGGTGATTTTAATTGCCGCGCCGCCATGCAATTTCATCGGCAGAGTGATAACGTCATGCCTGGTTATTGTTTTCGTTTCCACGACAACATCGCTCAATGTTGCACCGTCTCGATATATAGATACGTCATACGTTCCGTCTCCCAGGAATGACATCGGGAGATTGACTGTTCTGGCAGCATCGCATATAGCACCCACATACCAGTTCTCGCCAGACCTGCGGCCCATAACAACATAATCTCCCGGAGCGCCGTCAAGAAGCCTGGATTCATCCCATGCCGCAGGAATTTCTCTGAAGAAGTCATTGGCCTGAGATATTCTGTATTCTTTCGGTTTATCGGCAAAGGTGTTAATACCACATTCAAACACAACGGCTAAGGCAACGTTATGGGTTGTCGTCAGCAGATTATTACTCAGGACCGGTGTTATAACCGGGGTATAGTCCATAGGACCTGTGAGATTTCTTGTGAAGGGCAGCACCGTGTTTTGCCAGGCTGATCTGTCAATCGTTGCGCCTAACCTCTTTTGGTTGCATTCGGCGCCGCGGACTCCTTCACGTCCTATGATATGAGGCCAGGTGCGCCTTTCACCTGATGGCACGTTTGAGCCATGAAAATTCACCATCAGCTTATATTCTGCCGCAGCTTTGACAATAGCGTCGTAAAGCTTCAGCGTGGCCTGGCTTTCATCATCGAAGAAATCAACCTTGATGCCCACAATGCCTTTTCCAATACCCACGTTGCCTTTTTGGGCCCAATCTTTAAAGGCGGCGTCACATTTTTCAGGCGTATTGAGCGCCCACCTGATATTTGCCCATACCCAAAGACCGATGTCTTTTTGCGCGGCGTAAGCAACAAGTTCGTCCATCCACTCATGATAATGAGTACTGGCAGATGCGCTTGGCTGCCAGCCGCCGTCCATCACACAGTAATCCCAGCCGATTTCAGCGGCAAAATCAACATAGCTTTCATAGGTGTCAAATTCGTTGGTGGGGTCGCCGTTCAACCAGGACCAGTCCGCAATACCGGGTTTGATCCAGGATGTGTCTTCTATGATGCCTGATTGTGGTTCACAAAGATTCTCAAACATCATGGACTCGCTGACAGTCGCGGGTGTTCCGATTACAGCCGTTCTCCATGGCGACTTGAACGGAAGCGTAATCTTAACAGGGGTTGTTTGATCTGTCGACAACCTCACTTTAAGGAGCCCGTCCGTGTCCGCGCCTCTTAGCATAGCGCCGCAGTATGTGGAATTCAGCTCCGCCTGGGCGACGGTCATCCAATGGCCGTCTGTCGTCCTGACCAAAACCGGCATGCCGATATTCGAGTGATAAAGCTCGCTGAACGTCCAGGTCTGGTATTCTTTTTCATACTTGTTCTGGTAAGGCATGGCGAAGACCTGAGAACCGGGGGGCAGCTGGAATTCAGTTAATTCGCCGGTTTCCAAAGTTGTTCCCGCGAAATAGTTTCCGCTGTCGTTCCCGTTACCGTCGATAACATACCGGAATGCTATCCCGTCGTTATAGGCTCTGAAAACGAATTGGATTTCCTTAGAATCCTTCTCAAACGTAAGGGCCAATTCCTCTGCTCTGTTAACGTATTGTGAGAATTTGCCGGAAATCATATCATAAGTTTCATCAATCGTGCTTGTCGCCACAGACTTGTACTCGAGACCCGACGTAAAGTCAGCATAACCGGTAATATCGATACCCAGGCGCGAATCAAGAATCATCGGTGTTCCCGGTGTTCCCGGTGTTCCCGGCGTTTCGTTTATCCTGGCGGAATAACTCACGATCCCGAAAGCTGCCAGATTAATAGTGAGACTGATATTCCTGCCTGGCGACTCAAGCTCCCAGCTTTGGGTGACTTCCGCGGCGAAAGTTTCCGTAACCTCCACATTAAGCTCGGCGCAGCTGGCCATTTTCTCCGGGCTTGATACGACCATCAGTACATAACGGCCTGTCACAGGTGCCGCAAAGGTTATCGATTTTTCTCCATAGGCGGCGGTCCAGCCTGATGACTCGCCGGCGTACGTCCAGGATTCTCCGTCCATACTGACGTAAATTGTGCAGGCTGTAATGTTGCCGTTGGGGCTCGTCTCCGGTCGGGTCTGATATCTTATCCCTCTGATTTCCTGAACGGAATGGAGATCCGCTTGCAGCCAGTGCCCGGGAATGACGCCGTTTTTGTTATAGGGGTCGCCGGCGTTGACGTGAGCATTCAGCTCATGTTTATCCGCTTTCCATGGCGTGTGCCAGAATGTCAGGGGATCCCCGTCGATGGCATTGTTCCACCCGTCCGGCTCCAACACCGTTTCTTCGGCGCAGGCATGAACGGTCATCAGATTCTGCGGATACGTAACACTGAATGCTGTCGCCATTGGCGCCCATTTCGCGGTAAAAATCGTATCGGATAAGACAGGAACAACAGCCTCCGCATCATACCTGTTATCGGCATTATCTGCCCAGCCATCAAAGGCATAACCAACTTTGTTTATATCGGGTATACCGGGCATGGTTATGCTCGCAGGCGCCTGGTCCAGGATATTGCTGCTGTTGGCTCTGACTGTCCCGGATTGCTGCAGGTCATGCATCGGATTGCCTTCGTCATCACAGAAACCGGCTATGACTGCGCGCTGATACAACCCATAGTAAGTCGTCTGATCAGCGCTTACTATATAGGACATGGCCGGATCGGCGTCCCTGGCCGTGGAAAAGCTCCAGCCTGCCTCCACCCAAACGGCGCCGGAAGAATCTGTAAGGGTTCCCTGCTCTAAAGTCTGGATATCCTCTATCGCGGAGCCATTGTTATAGAGTGTTGTCTGCTCTTTGGGAAGATCACGGGATCGATTCGGTTCGCTGATATCTCCGTCATAGTCTACAAAGGTTACTATCAGCTCTTTTTTATAGATGGCAAACAGTTCTTCGTCTTTGGCAATCTCGAAGGGCTCCATGGCCTGATGTCCGTCCGGATCCGTGTTCCAACCAACAAACTGCCAGCCGCTTCCTTCTTTGACGCCTTTCAGATCCATATTCACTAAAGTGCCGCTTTTAATGACCGTGTCTTCGGTCATGGTGCCGTTGTCGCCCTCTTTAGCACCGCCGTTGGTACCATAGTTGTACCTGATGGTATGGACTTGGGCAAAATCTTTGGAGACTTCGACATTGAACTCAGCGCAGCTGGCCATGGACGCCGGGTCGGAAACAACCATCAGCACATAACGACCTGTCACCGGCTCGGTAAAGGTCAGGGTTTTTTCTCCCGCAACGGGCCATCCCGATACCGAACCGGCTTCCGTCCAGGATTCTCCGTCCATGCTGACATAAACCGTGCAGGCTGTAATGTTACCGTTTGTGCTCATCGCCGGTCGGGGAAGATATCGAATCCCTCTGACCTCCTGGACGGAGTTGAGATCCACTTGCAGCCAGTGACCGTTGATAACGCCGTTTTTGTTGTAGGGGGCGCCGGTGTTGCTGTGGGCCATGGTCGCATGTCTGTCCGCTTTCCAAGGCGTATGCCAGAACGTCTGGGGGTTCCCGTCGATGGCGTTGGTCATCCCATCTTGCTCCAACTCCGTTTCTTCGGCGCAGGCATCGACAGTCATCAGGGTTTGAGGGTACGTCACCGCCACAGTGGTGATTTTGATCGCCGCACCACCGTATTGTCTCATCGGCAGGGATATGGCGTCGTCCTTCGTTATCAACAGGGCATCCACGACAACATTATCATCCGTCGCGCCTTCCGCCAAGCTGTCCCGACATACAAAAGCGTTAAACGAACCTTCCCCCAGAAACGACAGGGGAAGATCTACGGTTCTTGCCTCATCTGTCACAGCGCCCACATACCAGTCGTCTCCTGATCGTCTTGCCATCACAGCGTATTCACCCGGCACGCCGTCAAGAATCCTGGATTCATCCCATGTTGAGGGCAGGTTCTTGAAGAAATCAGAATATTCGCTGTCTCTGTACACCGAAGGTTCATCTGCCAAATTCTCAAAGCCCGCTTCAAAGAGCACGACCAACGCCATATTGTGGGCAGAGGTGACACGGCCATTTTCCCCCGCACGGGTATCTCTCGTCCATGACGCTTTAACAAACGGCGAATAGTACATCGGTCCGGTTGCGTTTCGCGCAAACGGAAGTATTGTGTTTTGCTGCGCCGAGTTCCCTATGCCATGTTTTTCGCCTTCACTATTTTCGAGAATATACCATTCCGCGCCGTGAACTGCGTCAAAGCTCAGAACATGAGGGTAGGTGCGTCTTTCGCCGGAGGAAACATGGGCGTTGCTGAAACTGACCATAAGTTCGTACTTAGCGGCAAGTTCAACAATCCAATCACAATGGGCTAAGCTTCCACGCTGTTTGCCTTTATCAGGTTTCATACGCGCTTGTCTTTCGTACCAGACAAAGTCAACCTTGATCCCTGCTATTCCGCGGCTTTTTATTGACTCTAAAACCGCTTCACATTTTTGCGGATTATCCAGGTTATTCACATGGAGCCATACCCAGATCCCAATGTCTTTGCTTTTAGCATACTCAATAACACGACCTGTCCAGGGACGATAATTAATCACGCCATCTCCTGATATCCCCCAGTTCCACCCGGAATCCATGGTATAATATGGCCAGCCCATTTCGTGAGCTAAATCAATATACTCCTTATGCACGTCTTCTTTATCTTGATTGCAGAAAGCGTTCTGTTTATAGTTCGCCAGCCAGGACCATGAGGTAAAACCGGGCTTAACCCAGGAAGTATCGGCTATCTGACACGGTTCACACAAGTTCTCAAAAATCATTGTCTCGGCGATTTCTGCCGGAGTCCCTATAACAGCCGCTCTCCAGGGTGACGTAAAAGGCAACGTAATTCTAACCGAATAATCTGAATCTTCCTGATATTCCGAATCATCCTGATATTCCGAATCATCCCGATATTCCGAATCATCTGAATCATCCAAATCCTTCTCATAATACAAATCATCTTGAGCGTCGGTCAACGCGACCTGCAATAAGCCGCTTTTGTATGACTGCAACTTCACACCGCAATAAGTCGAATTCAATTCTCCTTGCGCGATATTCATCCAGTTGCCTTCGGCTGTTTTGACCAGAACCGGCATGCCGACACTGCTCTTACCCTTTGAATTCAGTGAGGTCAACCGCCCGAAAGTATAATCCTGGTAATTCAAATTGTAGTTGCCGACATAGGGCATCGCCCACACGCCGGAGCCAGGGGTAAGCTGGAACTCAGTTTTTTCACCGGTAGCCGAAGCGGTTCCCCCGGAATAGCTGCCGCTGCCGTCGATAACGTATCGGAACGCCATTCCGTCATCATAGGCCCTGAAAACGATCTGGATTTCCTTAGAATCTTTCTCAAACGTCAGGATCACTTCTTCGGCTTTGTTCACGTATTGTGAGAATTTGCCGGAAACCATATCATAGGTTTCGTCAATCGTGTTTGTCTTCGTCTTGTCGGGCTTGTACACAAGACCCGAGGTGAAATCAGCGTATTCGATAACATCGAACCCCAGAGCTGAGTCGAGAATCATCGGCTCACTGTTCCGGGTCTCTCCGTTCAGCCGGCTTACAGCGTAAGTCACCGTTCCGGATTCTGTCAGATGAATCGCGACGCTTATTGTCTTGTTTGGCGACTCGAGCACTTTCAGCTCTCTGCTGTAAATAGCAAACACCTCTTCATTATGATTGGGCATAATGAAGGAATCCAACGCGGTTATGGCATCTTTGTCCCTATTCCAACCGACAAACCTCCAACCGGCTTTCTCGGCCGGGACTTCGGCCGGGTTCAAATCCACCGTCACACCGCCCTTCACCGCGTCCGTTGTTTTGCCGGAGGTGCCACTACCGGCGTTGTATTTAAGGATATACGGCATTGGGCTCCAAGCGGTATACGGAATGACCGTCCCGTCAACAGTGAAGTCCTGCCAAATCAGAACCTGGTTCGTGTTTTTGGAAAAACCTTTGGAAAAGAAGCCTATTTTGGTTGGGAACTCGGTGCTCCGATTGTTGGTCACACACTCATTCTCTCTGGTCATCACCGTGTCCCAGGATTGACCGTCAGCGCTGACAAAGCCGTTATAGACTTCGCCAACCTTTTGGATTCTGAGATAGATCTCTTCACCATATTTATCGTCTATCCATCCGTCTTCTCTGCAAAGGCCACCCAATTCTGTTACGACCTGGATGCGGCTGCCGCCATAAGAGGCAAGATGTCTTCGGATCAGGGCCAAATAATTATCTTCATCAAAATAGACGATGAGCCCCGCGGCCTCGGTGGTGTCGATTACCGGTTTGTACGTCAGTTTTGTCTGGAATTCATAATTCTCCACAGTAGGAATATCCGTGAGAAATATATTGTTGACGTTGTTTGTCTTTTTGCCCCAAAGGTCGCCGCTGTCGCCCCGGATTGAAATCATGGCGTCACCGTTTATCGTGTATTGCTCCGGCTGCTCTTTTATGATTTCCCACTGGGAACCTTTGGTTGAGATCCATACCCCGGTAAATGTCATATCGGCCCAGAGTTCGACGTCATCATCGGCGCCATACTTTGTCCCGGCGCTGTCCATCCAGCCGTCAAAAGCATAACCTGCTTTGTTGATATCAGGGATGCCGGGCAAGGTCATAAACGCAGGCTCTTTCTCCTCTTGGATGTTGCTGCTGTTGGCACACGCCGTCCCGGTCAACCGGGCGTACAGTGCCGGGCCCTCATCGCCGGTGGGCTCTCCTTCGTAAGCCAGGCATTCAGCTGTAACCCCGCGCGTATACAACCCGTAATAAGTCGTTTGGTCGGCGCTTACCGTAAAAGCGCCGGCCGGCGCGGCGTTTGCCTTTGGTGAGAGGCTCCAGCCCGCGGCTGTCCAATCGCCCGACGAATCGGTCAGGGGCCCTTGGGCATAAGGTTCCAGATCCTCAATGGCGGCGTCTTTGTTGAAAAGGGTCGTCCGCTCTGAAGGCAAATCGCGGGACCGGCTTGGCCCGTCCATGTCTCCGTCATAATCCACGAAGGTTACGGTCAGCTCTTTTTTATAGAGGGCAAACAGTTCTTCATGGTGATTGGGCATAATGAGGTATTTCATGCCTGTTTTCGCGTAATAATCCCTGTGCCAGCCAATTGGCTCCCAGCCTGTTTTCTCGGCTGTGATAAGTGCGGGATCAAGATCGATCACCGTGCCGCCGGCTTTTTCTACTGTCTGACTGGCGGAGGCGCCGCCGTTTTCTGTGGGGTTGAATGTGAGGGTATAGGGCGCTTGACCCCAGGCACCATAGGGGATGACCGTCCCTTCAACAGTAAAGTCCTGCCAGATAAGCTTCTGATCTGTAGCCGGTGCGAATCCTTTTGAAAGGAAGCCGATTTTTGTTTTTGGCTCGGGATCGTTGGCAGTGTGGCCGCCGGTTACAGGCGCGTTTGTTATCATCTCCGGTCCTGCCGGTTTTGCCACGAGTACCCATTCCTGACCGTCGTGACTGACATAGCCTCTGTACGCCCCGCCATTCTTTGTGATCTTGAGATAGATCTCTTCATGAAACGTGTCAGGAATCTCCAACAGGCGCTCCGGTTCACATCTCCCTCCTAACTCCGTTATGAACTGGATGACTTCACCATAGCTGGGATGCTGCCTGCGGAGAAGGGCCAGATAATTGTCCGCGTCCAGCATGACAGCGAGTCCCGCGGCCTGATGACCGCTTGATGGTATGAACGTCAACCTCGTCTGAACTTCATAATCTTCCCAAGGGATATCCGTGAGAAATATATTGTCCAGATTGTTTGAAGATGAGCCTGTCCCCCATAGATCGCCTTTCTCGCCCCGGATCGTCAGCATAGTATCGCTGTTCAGTGTTACTGTGTCTATGTCGGGATTGGCGCCGTAACTGCGGATTTCCCATTGCGATCCTGTTACCCGAATCCATTGGGCGGTAAGCATCAAATCGGCGGATATGGGAATTTCCTCGCCTGCCCCATATGATACGCCGGCTGCGTTATCTTGCCAACCGTCAAAGGCATAGCCGTATTTGGTTATTATTCCGGACAGAACAACTGTTGGATCCTTGTATTGCGTGATATTTGAGCTGTTGACGTATTGCGTTCCCGTTCCGGGATCCGGCGTCTGATCACCGTCAGCTCCTTCGTAAGTTACTGTGAGGGTGCGCTGGTACAAACCATAATACGTCGGCGGCTCCATGTTAACAGTGATGGTGATTTCCTCACCAACGTCAAGACAATTGGCAGGATCGGGCGTCTCAAAAAGGCTCCAGCCTTTGGGTTCCCATCCCTCATAATTGTTTAGCCCTCCTAAGGTTATGGTGTGGTCATCATTGCTATAAAAAGACACTGTTTCTTTATAGGGTAGCGTCGTCTGTGTCGTCCCGCTGCAATCCCGGAACGTTACTTCTATATCTTTCTTATAGATAGCGTACACTCTCTCATTGGATGTAATCCGGAAAGCCTCTTCCTGTTCATGGGCTCCCGGATTCCTGTTCCAGCCGACGAATTCCCAGCCCTCCCCTGCTTTTTCCCCCCGATGGGTTGTCAGATCCAGATCCGCCCAATCACCTCTGTTGACTGTCGTTTCGGTCTTTTTACCGGCGTACCCGGTTCCTTGCTCCGCGCCGCCGTTTGTTTCATAGTCGTACGTGACAGTGTATTGCACATGAGCCCAGGAATAGGGGATGATGGCGCCGTTCATGCGAAAATCTTCCCAAATCAGCTTCTTGTCTGTATTCTCGGGGAATCCTTTTGAGATGAATCCTGCTTTCGTCCCGGAGTTGTTCGTAACATTCGGGTTCTCTCTTGTTGTCGCCAGATCCGTCCAGATTAACCCGTCACTGCTAACAGAACCTGTATATGTTGTGCCGGTCTTCTTGATCTTAAGATAGATTGTTTCATCGTAGTCATCAGCAATTTGCCCGTTCTCGGTGCATTCACCGTTTGCTTCCGTTATGAACTGGATACAATTGCCGCTGCCGTTAACCTTGTAACCTGTATGATACCTTCGGAGAAGCGCCAAGTAGTTGTCTTCGCTAAGATAGACAATGAGTCCCGCCGCCAGATAATTGTTTTCCGGCTTGAAAGTCAGTTTTGTCTGGAATTCGTAGTCCTCAGTATATATATTCGTTAGGAATATATTCTCGGCGTTGTTCTTGGAATTGTAGAGATCGCCGCTTCCACCCTGAATGCTGATTCTTGTATGACTATCCAGTGTGTATTTCTCCGGCTGTTCTTCTTCCACTCGCCATTGCGATGAATAGGGCACAACTCTGAACGTATCGTTAATCGTGTTTTTGACAGTGAAATCCTCCCAAATCAGATAATGCTCTGTGTCTGATGGGAATCCTTTTGATAAGAATCCTACTTTTGTTTCAGGACTGTTTGTAACGCTCGGATTTGTTCTTGTTGTCAGCAAATCTGTCCAGGACAGCCCGTCGCTGCTTACAGAACCTGTGTACGTTGTGCCTTCCTTTTTTATCTTGAGATAGATTGTTTCAGCATAAATATCGGCAATCTGCCCATTTTCGGTACAAATCTTGTCTTCTTCCGATATGAACTGAATACAATTGCCGCTGCCGTTAACCTTGTAACCGGTATGATATCTTCGGAGAAGCGCCAAATAGTCATCTTCGCCAAGATAGACAATCAGTCCCGCCGCCTGATAATTATTTTCCGGCCTAAAAGTCAGCTTTGTCTGGAATTCGTAATCCTCCTCATAGACATCGGTAAGAAATATATTCTCCGCCGTGTTTGTGGTGTTGTAGAGATCACCGCTTCCGCCCTGAATGCTGATTCTTGTATCGCTCTCCAATGTGTATTTCTGCGGATTGTCTTTCTCAATTCTCCATTGGGGCCCCACTTTCAAGGCTTCTGCCGCTACAGCTTCTGGCGTGTAACATAATACACTGAGGAACACGGCATAGGCCAAAAGAAACACAAAACAGACCCTTGTTTTCTTCGATGATTTTAAGAACATAATTGATCTCCCCCATCTCTTTTTTATGAGTTCGCGGTTTAGTTCAATAGATATAGCTTATCACGGTTTTCCTTAACGGGTCTTTAACGCAACCTTAACAGCTTCTTAACTCTTCAAGGGATTCGTTGGTAATTTATGGGGGCGGTTTGTCTCTTGCAAATCACGTTCAGATGGTATACGATTTGTACACGAACCTAGGCGCCCCTGAAAAATCGACTCTTGCGCAGCACACAGAATGCCCGCGGTTCGCTTATAAATATTCAGGAGAACGTTATGCACTACGACTGTCTAATCGTAGACGACGAAGAACTGTCCTCCCAATGTGTAAGCAAATACTTTAACGCCTCTAAGGTGCATACTGCCTGGGCGGCGAACGCGGAGGACTGTATGCTTTTCGTTCAGAAGCATACTGTCGGCTTGATCCTCTTGGATATCAACCTGGGAACCTCCTCTGGTTTCGATCTTTGCCGACAGCTGCGGGAAACCGTCTCTGTCCCCATTCTGTTCCTTAGCGCCCGTCAAAGTGATGAGGATATGTTGTTGGCTCTTTCCATCGGCGGCGACGATTATATCCGCAAACCCTATTCCCTGCCCGTCCTTCTGGCCAAAGTCCAAGCCGTGCTGAGACGGTATTGTCCGGTAGCCGCGGTTCCGGCGGGTCCCGGCGGTCTGTCCATAAACCGGGATCGCCATCTGGTGATTCTGGATGGCAGAAAGATAGACCTCACATTGATGGAGTTCAAACTTCTCTGTTATCTGGAACAGCATCAGGGACAGGTTATCGGCAAAGAGGACTTGCTGCAAAAGGTCTGGGAGGATCCCTTTGCCGGGGACAACACGTTGACTGTCCATATCCGACGCCTTCGTGAAAAGCTTGAGGAAGACCCCAACAACCCAAAGCTCATTAGAACGGTGCGCGGCTGCGGCTATGTATTTGATAGAGATTGGTTATTCGAGATGGATTGACTGAGGGGACTAACATATGAAGACAATACCCTCGCCCCGGCGCGGCTTATTCTCGCCCCGGCCCAAGGAAACATATCTAAGGATATGCTGTTATGGCGCCGGGCTCATTATGCTGCTGGCATTGGGGATTGTAGGCTTTTTATTCTTGCCGGGGACAACAGCTGTTCTTTTGATCACAGCAGGAATTATCGTTTTCCTGCTTGTCATTCTCTACGCGGAGATTCTCCGTCCCATAAAACATATACGCCAATTTGCCCGTCGGGCCGCCGCGGGGAACACGGACATCCTGCTAGAATCGTCTGAACACGCCTCTTTTGGCGCCTTCGCTGAAAGTTTTGATCTCATTCAGGACGGCGTTCGCCAGCTCTTGGAAAAAGAACAGACTGCCAATCAGCAAAAACGGGAAATGATCGCCGCCCTGAGCCATGACATCCGAAATCCGGCAACTTCTATACAAGTGGCGGCGGAACTTATGGGCATGACCGAAGACAGCAGCAAACGCGAGAAAATGCGGGCCATCCGACAGAAAGCTGAACAGATTCATGTGCTGGTGTCGGATCTGTTCACCTCAACATTGGATGAAGCGGATTCCCTCAGCGTCAACCCAATTTCTTTTCCGGGCAGCCGGCTGGCCGGCATAATCAGCCAGGCGGATTACCTGGGACGGGCACGGCAAAGCAACATCCCCGATTGTGTGCTGCGGGTGGATCCGGCGCGGCTCGCTCAGGTTATCGACAACATCATATCCAATTCCTACAAGTATGCCGGCAGCGCCGCCTCCCTTGATATTTCCGCCGAAACCGCCGGATCCACCCTCATGCTCGTATTCCGGGATGACGGACCGGGGGTCGCCCCGGAAGAGCTGCCTCTTCTGTGCAAAAGATATTATCGCGGCAGAACCGCGGATACCGTAAGCGGCTTCGGCTTGGGCCTGTATATTTCCCACACGCTGGTGGAACTCATGGGAGGCCGGTTGGAATGCGCTAACGCGCTACCGGGGTTCCTGGTCAGGATATGGCTGCCGTTGAAAAAAGCCCGCCATAATTGAGCGGGCTTTGGACGATCCCAGGCGCCAACCTGTTCCTTGAAAATCCTGCGTTCATGGGCGTCTGCTCTCAAGCCGATTCTTCCTTACCCAACCGTCCTACCTCCGGCAGCGTCACCAGCCGCGGCCGCGTCCGCTGCAACACCGCCTCCCGGGTGACCACACACTTGGTCACATCGTCCCGTGACGGCAAATCATACATAACGTCAAGCATGATTTCCTCTAAAATCGCCCGCAGACCGCGCGCCCCTGTGTTCCGATGAATGGCTTCATCGGCGATGGCTTTCAAAGCGCCTTCCTCAAATTCCAGATTGACGCCGTCCATTTCCAAGAGTTTTTCATATTGTTTGACGAGGGCGTTTTTGGGCTCAACAAGGATGCGCACCAAGGCGCTGTTATCCAACGCGTCCAGGGGCACAATCACCGGCAGCCGGCCGACAAATTCCGGAATCAGCCCAAACTTAAGCAGATCCACCGGCAGAATCATCCGCAGCACTTCGCCAATACTGGTTTCGTTCTTCTTCTGAATCTGGGCGCCGAATCCCATAACCTTATGGCCGGTGCGGTTCTGAATAATTTTTTCAATACCGTCAAAAGCGCCGCCCACAATGAACAGAACATTGGTGGTATCCAGTTGAATAAACTCCTGATGGGGATGCTTACGGCCTCCCTGGGGCGGCACACTGGCCACTGTCCCCTCCAGAATTTTCAACAAGGCTTGCTGTACGCCTTCGCCGGAAACGTCCCGTGTGATGGACGGATTCTCTGATTTGCGCGCGATTTTATCAATCTCATCAATATAGATAATACCCCGCTCAGCGCGTTCAACATCATAATCGGCCGCCTGAATCAGTTTGAGCAGGATGTTTTCCACATCTTCGCCTACATAACCGGCCTCTGTTAGAGACGTCGCGTCGGCGATGGCAAAAGGCACATTCAGAACTTTGGCCAACGTGGACGCCAGCAGGGTTTTGCCCGAACCTGTGGGCCCCAGCAAGACAATATTGGATTTTTGCAGTTCCACGTCGTCCACTTTCATACCGGAGCCAATTCTCTTGTAGTGATTGTATACGGCTACCGACAAGGCTTTTTTGGCGTCTTCCTGGCCCACAACATACTGATCGAGGATTTCATGGATCTGCCGCGGTTTGGGCACATCCAGGAATTCCGCAGTGGTGCTGTCGTTGATTTCCTCTTCAATGATTTCGTTGCACAACTCTATGCATTCATCGCAGATATAGACGCCGGGACCCGCGACGAGCTTTTTGACTTCATCCTGATTTTTCCCACAAAAGGAACATTTCAATTGGGTCTTATCATCCTGATATTTTGGCATCTTGTCACCTCTCGGAGTTTTTTATATCTGGGATACTTATATTCGGGTGTTCAGTGTTCGGTGCTCGGTGTTCAGTGTTCGGTATCCATTATTTAGCGTCTTGTTGTTCTGTCTCTTGTTGTTCTGCCTCCGGTTGTTCTGCCTCCGGTTGTTCTGCCTCCGGTTGTTCTGTCTCCGGTTGTTCTGCCTCCGGTTGATCATCCGGTTGTTCTGCCTCTGGCTGTTCAAGATTCGGCAGATTCTTTTTGACAAGGAATTCTTTCACGCGATCCCGGGTCATCGACTTTTTCATACCACGCAAATCTCCCCGGTCCTGAAGCCTCTGCATCAGTTCTTCCACAGAACACTTGTAGATTTCGGCAAAAGTCTTCAATTCCGCTTTGAAAGCTTCCTCGGAACACTCAATGCTTTCCGCCTGAGCAATAGCATCCATGACGAGATCAGTCTTCACGGCTTCCACAGCCGAAGTTTTGATCTCATCGTTGAATTTTTCCATGTCCATTCCAAAGTATTGACAATATAGCTCCAGAGTAATACCCTGTTTTTCCATATTCTCCTTCATATCATCTCTCATCATTTGATACCGATCGGTAATCATCGTTTCCGGTATGTCTACTTCGGCGTTGGCGACAGCCATCTTAACAACTTCCCCACGGCTTTCCTGGTTGAACTTAGCCAGAGCGCTCTGTGTCATAGTGGTTTTGATATCGGACCGCAGTTCTTCCAAAGTATCGAATTCGCTGATATCTTTGGCAAATTCATCATCAAGAGCTACCAATTCCTTGCGTTTGATACTGTTCACTTTCACATTAAAAATCACCGGCTGACCGCGCAACGTTTCTTCGTGGTATTCCTCGGGAAAAGTCACTTGCACTTCAACGTCATCGCC
Organism: Peptococcaceae bacterium; assembly: GCA_009783315.1. GTDB lineage: Bacteria > Bacillota > Desulfitobacteriia > Desulfitobacteriales > Syntrophobotulaceae > WRJI01. The sequence goes on along the minus strand of WRHI01000076.1, from coordinate 2,001 downwards.
TGTTTTCGCGCCGATAAGCTGCTCCTCAAAGCCGGGGATGAACGAGCCCGAACCCAATTGCAGGCTGTGGTCCTCACCGGAACCACCGTCGAAAGCAATCCCATCTTTGTACCCAAAAAAATCGATATTGACAATATCATGATTCTCAGCCGGGTCTTCCGGTTCAAGAACAATGATCCTGGCATGGGCTTCCTGCCGTTTCTTCAGCTCTTCCTCAATCTGCTCCTCCGTAACGACCGGAGCTTCTTGGTTAACAGGCAAATCCAGATATTGACCAAGCTGCACCGCGGGCGGAAGCTGAATTTTCGCCGTAAAAACGAATTCTTCCCCCAGCTCAACAATGTCCACTTCCGGAGGCGCTATCGGATCCAAATCCGCTTCGTTGAGTGTCTCATAATAGGCCGGCCCGATTAGTGGCTGAGCGGCTTCATCCAAAATATATTCTTTGCCTAAATGCCTTTCAAGAATATGACGAGGAGCCTTTCCCTTGCGGAAGCCAGGGATATTGACCTGCTTACCCAGTTTTTTGAGCGTCGACTGAATGGATTTCTCGTACTTGTCTTTGTCGACTGAAATCTCCAAGGTAGCTGTTTTCTCCGCCATTTCTAATTTGAACCCCATTGTGACCTCCTCAGTGTAGTCATACTCATTATGAGATATGTTATTCATTTGAATCCTTGGTTTCATCATTCTCCTGATCATATCAAAACATGGGACAACAATCAAGTCATCTCTGTCAATGAACATGCCGTCTAATTTCTTCAATTTTCCGCAAATAGAGGTTTCGCTCAATAGGAATTCTTGACTTTTCGGAAGATTCCTTCTATACTGGTCATAGTTAGACTCAATAATCACAAGTCCTTTTGAACACCATAGGTTCAGGTACATGTGGTTTTTGAAACAGTCAAGCGGAAGTGGCTCAGTGGTAGAGCATTGGCTTCCCAAGCCGAGGGTCGCGGGTTCGAATCCCGTCTTCCGCTCCATAATTGTCCTAAAGTCCGTTTGAGCTCAGACGGGTTTTTTCTTTTCCTGTAAACATAGAAAGATCTCCTCATTGGATATTATATCCATATATCTTCGGATGGCAACCCTGACGGTCATTTTTTATATGGTCAGTTGATCCTGTCAGTAGACTCATCAATCAATAAACGTTGCTGTTCAGACCGCCGGGGGGGCTGCTCGGGGAGAGAACGGAGTGGGACAGACGCTTACTGTCCTGCAAGTGCCAATACGCAAGTAGGGGTGCGGAGTATCCAAAAGCCCGCGGATTTTTTTGAGCTTCTCTAAGGCTTCGTCTGGCTAAAGACAGATTGGATACTCCGCCCCCCTACTTGCGTATTGGCCCTCGATGAAATGAGGTCTTATAGGTTCTTTGTGTGCCCCCGAATTTGGTTTCTCCAGGGAGAATTCTCAAGGTCATAACTTGTTTTTGTTTGCGTTTGAATTCCTAAGCAGAGGTTCGCTTCGGTTGTTATCCGATGGGAGCCTATCCGCTCAGAGACTAACTATATCGATGATTTGACAAGTGATACTTCTTCAGACGAGTTACAGAGCTGACCCCAGCCGGAGGGGCAGTGGACAATGGACAATGGACAGTGGACAATGGACAATGAGGAACACGAGATGGTAGGATGGACAACAGACAATGGTGAAGGCTATCCTCTCATAAATAAGGGACTTCATGATATGAAGCCATTGTGTCATCGGCTAAATTCTCACATTGTCCATTGTCCATTGCCCATTGCCCCCCTCCGGCTGGGGTCAGCTCTGTAACTCGTCCGACACCGACAACCATAGCAGCCATTTTTTACAGGGTGCATATTTTAAAAGTGCAGGAAGCGACAAAAAAATAAATAGAAATATCCACTGCGGGGTTCTCCCGCAACCAAATGGTGAATGGAGATGGATATTATGTGGGCTCGTAACAGTCCCGAGGTAGGGTTTGGTGAGCGGGAGACTCCAAAAGCCCGCGAACTTTTTTCACCTTGTAAGGTTGCGTCA
>WRHI01000075.1 GCA_009783315.1 Peptococcaceae bacterium | reverse complement strand
TTCACTGCGTTTCGCTCAGACAGTTGGGTTTGCGGGCGCTCCCGTTCGCCAAGAGATTCATCCAGCCTTCCGCAAAGGCTTGGGGACAAGGCCTCGGCCGCCCTCCTGCCCCTCCGCCCCTCCTGCCCCTCCGGCTGGGGTCTGATCTGTAACTTGCGGTGCAAGGCACGGAAGAACCGATGCCAGCTGAAATCATATCCAAGAAAGTTCTCTCTGGAGAAACCAAATTCGGGGGCACACCAACTTACGTATCGGTCCTCGCAGGACAATAAGCGTCTGTCCTGCTACGTTCTCTCCCCGAGCAGCCCTGGCTGGGGTCTGATCGGCAACGGAGGATTAATGGAGAAAATTGCTATTTGACTTCTTGGGTCAAGAGAAGTACTATTAAGTCGAAAGTACTACAAGTGTCGGAAAAATACTACTAACGTAGGACTGCCTGACTCATGTAAATGGGTTCTGATATCAAACTAAGCAGAGAGGAGATGGTATTTATGAGGAAATTGGCTCTCTTGTTACCAATAGTTGTTGCTACAAGTCTCTTGTTCACAGGCTGTCAACGCGCCCTGAATAATGTTTTTTTTAGCAATGCTGACGCTATTCTGATTAATTCCCAACAAAGCGATGAGTTTTCTGTTCGATTGGCGCTGGTTACGAAGAGCCGAGTGCGGGATGTCGTCTTTGTTGGCTTGGAGGGCACGGGCGTGGAAAACGCCGGCTATCAAGTAACCATCACAGACAGCAATGCCGACGCGTTGAACGCCTTCACTCACAAGGGCTGCTATCTGAAATATCTGACGCTGAACATCGAAACGCCGGAAAACGAGAGATCATGCACCATCAGCGCTGTCATTCTTGATGTGGATGGGGAAAGCCAAAAGATTGTCTTTGCGACACCGCTCCGACATACTTTCATCGGGGGTTTTGTCGGCACGCAGGCTTTGGGGTTTTCGGCTCCCGGTGAGGTGTCGTCGAAAATGATCAACAGCAAGGAACAGGGTATGGTGTATGTCCTGTACGCTAATGAAGATCTTATGCTGGATAAAGTTTATTTCCTGGATTTTCTGGAAGTTGGCGAGATGAAAATGCTTATTGATGATGAACCTGTGGCTGACAGCACGCACCTGTACGCTTGAAAAAGGGCGAAACCCTTTTTATCAATCTGTATCCTGTTTCCGCAAAGGCGAATGATTCCAGTTATGTTTTGACCACTCTATTTTTCGAGTATACGATTCAAGGTCATGATACGCCTTATGTCAACAGCGCGTGCATAGAGTTTAATCCCCTTGGCTCCGGGCCCAAAGCCGAAGCGGATACGACGGATAGAGAGAGATTGATTGACAGTTTGTTGCTTCGGTGAGGATGGCAAAGTGATGATGACAAGCTGCCAAAGCAGCAGAGGTTCCGTGCCGGCGGCTTGCTGGTCTGTCTCAATAAAGAATGAGGAGATGTTTATTATGAGGACAAAAAGACAATGGTTGGCGTTCATGATTTCGTTCGCTATGATGATGATCCTATGGGGATATGTTATTGCGCCTGGCGCTTGCGCGGCGGAGGAGAACACGCCGGCGCAAGACAAAAGCATTAAAATTCTTGCTATCGGCAACAGTTTTAGCCAAGATGCTATGCAGTGGCAGTATCAAATTCTAGAAGATGCCGGGTATAGCAGTGTTACCCTTGGTAATCTGGTTATCGGAGGTAGTAGTCTGCAAAAGCACTGGGGGCAGGCAAACGGTGATCCGCCCATCTATGAGTACTATAAAAACACCAACGGCAGCTGGCAGGTAAGATACAGCACATCAATAGAATACGGTATCATAAATGAGGACTGGGATGTTATTACATTGCAGCAGGCCAGTCCGGACAGTGGACTCCCTGGAACGTATAATCCCGAGCATGAACCTTGGTTAGACAATTTGGTGAATTATATTAATAACAAAAAAACAAATCCTACGGCCCGTTTGGGCTGGCATATGACTTGGGCGTACCAGCAAAATTGCACGTATACCTACTTTTCTAATTATGGAAATCAACAGATGACTATGTATGAGGCAATCCTTTCTGCGGTACAACAAAAAATCGTACCCCACGAGGCTTTTGACTTCATCATCCCGACGGGTACGGCTATTCAAAATATGCGCACTAGCTATGTTGGGGATACTTTGACTCGTGACGGCTTTCACCTCTCACTGTACCTGGGGCGTTACATCGCAGGTATGGCATGGGTGAAAGCTGTAACCGGCGAAACCATTGATGGTATCACATACACTCCCAATGCCGTTGAAGTCCCCGGGAGTTTGCTTCCTGTAATAAAAGAGGCGGTTAATAATGCGGTAGCGACTCCCTTCGCGGTGACACCTTCTAGTTATTCTGGGGAACCGGCCACCTATACGATCACATACCACGTCAACGGGGGGACAAGTCTAACTCTTTCCAGCGAGACGAAAACCCATGGAGTGCCCCTCGTGTTGAGCGGGGAAGCCACACGTTCAGGTATGGAATTCCAAGGATGGGGGAGCAAGTCCAACAGCCCCCTTGAGTATGAAACGGGCGGCGAATATACTGAAGACAAGAATGCGACCTTATATGCGATATGGTATTACAGAGTCAATTTTGACGCGAATCTTGGAGAAGGAGAAACGGCGACGACAATGCCGGAATCTTTCGTCAAACCATTTAGCCAAGGAGTTCCGTTACCTGGCCAGAGCCCCAGCCGGGAAGGATACACCTTTGTGAAGTGGTCATTAGCGAAAGATGGGTCAGGTCCCTACTATGAGCCCAACGATTCATTTTCATATCTGTCAACCAAACCGGTTACCCTGTACGCTGTTTGGGAGCCGGTCACTGATTTGAAGAACGAGATTAAGCTGGGTATGTACTATTTTGGGAAGTGGACGCCTGAACCGGCAAGTCTGGCAATAATCCGCGACGAAAAAATGATTCTGCCGAGAAGCAGCTACACCTATATTAAGAATGAAGCAATGGCCAACTACGCTGTTGAGTTTGAGCTGACCGAACCGAGAGTGTCCGATAATGCTTATGTTATGATCCAGTTGCGTACCCCTGACGAGATGCCAATAGGAAACTATACACAGGCGGTGATGTTCAGAGCCAATCTCAACACGGCTGACGACATCCGTTATATGGTTGGTGGAGGTGCAGGTGAAAAAATCTTAAACAGCGGACCAATCTGGAACAGCGAGTCGACGATCAATGTGCGCCTGGAGATTCTTAATGGAACTCTAACCGTTATGACAAAGAAGCTGCAGGAAAGTAAATATGTGACCCAAGGCGCCATTCCCATGGGGACAACCGAAAACACTCATGTATGCTTCAGTGCATATAGTCAAAATATAAGCAGCTTTAGCGTAAGCTTTGACAACGTCAGATTGTATCGGGAGCATCAGAATGGTATCTGGGATCCAACGCCGGTCATGGAAGACAGGTTTGATGGCGATTATCCTGGTGGGTTTCCTGATAGTTCAATATGGGGTAACATCAACTCTGCGGGAGTCAACGATGGTCTAAAGCAGCAATCCTGGGACAGAATCAGGCCGTTCGCTCCTGAAAGGCAGCCTCTGCCGGATGTTGGCCGACCAGATGGCTGGTATGACTCCAGAGATGTGGCGCCGATGGAGCAGCACATTGATTGGATGGCCGACTATGGGATTGATTTCATGTCAATGGCATGGTATTGGAGAACCAGCGTTGATCAGGATAAAGAGAACCCAGCTGTTTATGCTTATCTTAGCGCGGAAAACCGTTCACGGATTTCCTATTCATTGCTGTGGTGCAACCATGACGGATTCCCGTCTCCGACGACCTTGGGCGAATGGGAAGCCATGGTGGATTACTGGGTCGATGAGCATTTTACCAAACCTGAATACCTGATCATCGAAGGTAAGCCGGTCTTGTTTGTTTTCTCGCCTGATGGTTATAAAGCCCAAGCCGAAGCTATAGGCAATTTGATTGATATTGCGAATGCGCGCGTAAGGTACAACCCTGACAACGGATTGGATGGCATATATTTTGTGCTCTGCGCGGTAGCGACTGATCATTGGGTAGGCTACGCTGCGAGCTCCGGTTTTAGTGCTATTTCCGGTTATAACTATCCTTTTGGCGTAGAGGGTCATTACTGTAGTCCGAATACAAATCCACCATGTAATATCCCGTCAACACATACGCCGTTTTCGCACAGTTTTGCCGAACGTGCCGGGCATTATCAAATGCAGTGGAACTATATTTTGAGAGAAAGCGCATTGCCATATTTTTTGCCGATGTCTGCCGGCTGGGATTCCCGTCCCTGGGGAGGAAGCAGCGATCCGCTTCATGACAATTCCAAATCAACGCCGCAAGAGTTCGAAGATCATCTGCGGGACGGATACAACACCATCAGCCAGAATATGGTTAAAACAAAGGGTATCGGCATGCTGCACTGCTGGAACGAGTTCGGTGAGGGGGCAATTATTGAGCCGACCGTAGAGTATCAATTTGAGTACTTGGAGGCGATTCAAAGGGTTTTCCGACAATAGCACAGCCGTAGAACTTAATGATCCGAAGACCTTAATGGTTCGAACCCAGGAACCCCTCTCGCTGTTTGGGAAAGGGGTTCTCTTCTATTCTTTCCAAATGGCGTACATAGTTGTGCTTTCGCCAATCAGAACAGTCGAACCCTCAAGATATCTTGTGCCGTCCGGACTGCCCATTGCCCACCCGTTAAAGGTGCTGCCGGGTTTGCTGCGGGCCGGCGCCGCCGCCAGGGAAAAAGACGGACGCGTGACTTTATCAATGTGGGAAGAGTTGACATATTGGTTTTCTGTCGCCGGTGGCGGCGGGTTCGCGCCGCCGTTGGCGTCATAGCGCAATTCGATCTTTCTTTCATACACTGCGAAGAAGCTTACATCACCATCGTCGGCGCTCACGGGGCAGTATTTCGTCGTCATCGCGGGACCGCCGGGCTTATCGCTCCATCCTGCCGGATTCCAGCCGGTATAGGGATGATGCTGGAGTTTATCGATGGTTTTATATGTTTCCTTGTTGTAAAAGGTCACGGTTATCGGCCGGCTAGCCGGCTCTGTTCCGTTATAGTCATAAAATGTCGCCGTGACGGTTTTCTTGTAGACAGCGTACAGCGTTGTATCGGCTTCGGGCAAGGTGAAAGAGGTCAGACCCGTGACCGCGTCCGGATCCGTATTCCAACCGACAAATTGCCATCCGGCCTTCGTGGCCTGAGGGGAAAGATCCACCTCGGCGCTGCCGGGGAGAACAGACGAGGTATTTGAGGCGGCGTCGCCGCCGTTGGCTGTATAGTCATAGGTGACAGTGTAGGTCGCGCCGGGTGTGTCTTCGTCAACGATCTCCGAGGGTGTGTCGAAGGCGCCGGCTGACGCGTCCGGCGGTGAAGCCGCGACGGAACCGGTGGAAGCTCCAAGCAGACAGGCGGCGCTGACGGCGATCAGAAGGAGCCCTGTGGAAAACACCAGCGCGGCTCTTCGGGGCGGTTTGAATGTTTTAATGGAGCGCAGCCGTTCTTTCAGAGCTTTCTTATCTTCGCACAAAGTTGTGGCCAGAACCGCCCGGGAAGCCGTAACCCTGTCGGCGATGGCAATGAGCGCGATGCCGTAAGTCTTTCTGTCGCTGGCATTCATACGATGGATAACGGAGGCGTCGCAGGCAAGCTCGCAGACCTGGCTGATTTCGCGCCGGGCCAGCCAGGCAAGGGGGTTGAACCAGTGCAGGGAACAAGCCAGAGCGCACAACCATTTGATGAGAACGTCCCTCCGGCGCAAGTGGGTCAGTTCATGGAGAAGAACGCTGTTCAACTGGGCGTTTGTATATTCCCGGTCAGGCAGGATGATGCTGGGCCGGAAAAGGCCGACCAGCATGGGTGTTGATGCCAGAGGGCAACTGTACAGACGCGGGGGTCGCCGGTCGCCGCACAGCTTGGAGAGGATTGCGGGATCCGGGATATTGACAGCTTTGCGATAGCGGATCTTGCCTTTGAAGTAGGCGTATCCGACTATGTGATAAAAAAGAAAAACCAGAACCCCCAGGGGATAGACAACCATGAATCCTTTGGTTATCGCAGTAACACTGCCGGTGAACAAACCGGGTCCCGTCTCAGACGAAAAGGCGCCGACAGCTGCAGAGGGATCAACGTCAGCGTCAGAGCCAGTGAAGGTGTCAGTATCAGCGGCATTGGAGATGTCCGCCGCGCCCACCGGAACCGTGGCGACCGGGGGACTGACTGCCTCCGCGGCGGCCAAACCTTGTCCAATAGCCGCGTGTACCGGTGTCAGCAGCGTGTTGACCGCCGAAGGGGGCAAGACGAGACACTTTGAAACGGGAACCAACAAAGCCGCCAGCGCCACAAGCCACAAGGCGTACTGAACGGTTCGGGGGAGACGGTGTTGTATGAGGGGTTTGATGAGCATAAACAGCAACGTGAGAACGCTGCCGGAAAAAGACATGATCAGAACTGTGCCCATGAGGTCGCCCATAAAAGCATCAGAAACAATCATTTAATCGCCTCCATCCTCATCCAGAAAGAAATTCATCAGGGTATCGATGTCATCTTTCTTCAACTTCCCGTTCCGGCAAAGGGCGGAGGCGAGATTGGCCGCGTTGCCCTCGAACAGCCGATCCAAAAAATCCTGTTCTTCTGAATTCATATATTCCTGCTCGGTGATATTGGGTGTGTACAGGAGAACGCCGTTGAACTGAGCGTCAATGACACCCTTTTCGCGCAGCCTTGTAATCAGGGTCTGGGTTGTGGATTTCTTCCAGCCCTTCTTGAGCTCAAGTTCTTTGCGTATCACCCCATAGGGAACAGGTCGTTCCTCACGCCAGAGAATGCGCATAACCTCATATTCAGAATGGGTAATGTTTGAGGACATTTTCGCTCCCAACTTTATTGACAGACCACTAACTGTATAAAACTTTATCAGAAGGGCGGTGTTGTTGTCAATTCATTTTCAGGCGGTTCACCTTCACAACTGACCTTTCACAACTGACCTTCATAACTCAATGGTGAATGGAGATGGATATTTCTATTTATTTTTTGTCGCTTCCTGCACTTTTAAAATATGCACCCGCTAAACCTGTTGCACTTGCATTTCATAGTGCTTCAGAGGTACAATCAAAGACAGTGAAGACTGCTTGTCAAGTTCTATGAGAACGGGGAAACGGACGCCATAACCGCGTTCATTTATAAGAATTATGTCGACAGGATAGATTTTTGACAGTTTTTCGAAACTGCGTCAACGAACAGAGAATGAGGAGTGAACAGACCATGAAGATAACCGAAGACGTTATCAGGCTCTTTGCCGGCAGCGCTACAGTGGCGGCCAACGGCAAGAGTCTTGCCAACAAAGGAAGTTTTATCTCTTTGTCGATTAACCAGGAGGCCAATTTGCTCTTTGGTCTCTGTCAAGGCAGCGGCAAAACCCCTTACGCTTGCTCGGTGGATTTTGCCGAACCGGACAAGCCCATAGCTCGCTGCAGCTGTCCCAGTCGGCAGATTCCCTGCAAACACGCGGTGGGGTTGCTCTTTTGCCGGCTTCACAACAAGACTTTCGCCGTCGCCGAAATTCGTGAGAGTGTTGTGGTCAAGCGGGAAAAACTGAAAGCCCGGGCGGAGAAAAAAGCCGATTTCGCCCAGAAAGCGGCCGAAGAAAACGCCGCCGGAAACACGCCCGCGCCGCTGACAAAACAAAGAGCGTCCGCCGCTGTCAAGAAGTGCCGGGCCCAGCTAACCGGGCTGGAGTTAGCCGAAAAGATTTTACACAACATCGTCAAAGGCGGTCTCCACAGCATCGATCGCCACAACGAAAAGCTCTACGCCGAACAAGTCAAAGAGCTCGGTAACTATTATATCGTCGGCGTTCAGGCGGCGCTGACGGATCTCCTGACCGCGGCCGCCGAAGGTCAAAAGAGCCAGGATTTCACCCAAGCCGTCCGGCAGCTCAGCTATCTACACGCCTTACTGCAAAAAGCCCAAGCCCATATGCAAAACAGAATCAGCGACCTGGAGTCTTTCCCTGAGCTGGGATCTTCCGCGCTGCAAGCGATGTTGCATTCGACCATTGAGGAGCGGATGGGAACAGCTTGGAAGCTGTCCGAACTGGCTCAGCACGGACTTATGCTGCAGAACACCAAATTGATCCAACTGGCTTTCCGGGTCTACGAAGACGAGGCCAAGAAAGAGTTTGTTGATGAAAGTGTTTGGCTCTCTCTTACCGACCGTCAAATCTATCTGAGCAAAAACTTCCGCCCTTTTAAGGCGCTGAAATATATTCGGGCTGAAGACAGTGTCTTCCTGCTGATAGAACCCCAAGAACTCTTCATCTATCCCGGCGACAAAAACCCCCGTATTCGCTGGGACGCGGCGACTCGGCGCGAGATCACAGCTGAAGATTTGGTTGAAGCCCAGGCAGCTGGTCAAGTGGATTTTGCCGCTGTGTTGAGGGAGGTCAAAAACCAATTGCGGGCTCCGCTGGCCGACAAGAACCCATTTGTTGCCTTGAAAGTGGCCAAGCTGGGACAGGATGACGCCGGGCGCTGCTACGTCTTTGACAGCCAGGATACCGTCATACCGCTTATCCCCGGCCAGTTCGGACACCTGTTGCGTCGGCTCAGCCGTGAACAAGCCGAGGGTCAAGTTCTGGTTTGCCGTTTTGCCCAGAACAACGAGAGTTTGCTTTACGGCGAGCCGGTTGCCCTCATCACCGATTCCGCGGTGATTCGATTCGCCTATTAGGGTGGCGGAGTTCCGGCAAGTGCGATAGAAGATTAAGGAGGCAGCGATGGCATTACCCATTCTAATCGATCTTGAGCAAGAGATTACCCGTTTGATGATTGCGGGAAGCCCCCACGCCAAAGGCGATCCCCGCCTGAAGAAATTCATTCCGGCTTTGGAAAAACTTGCTGAGAAAGCCCCGGTTATGGCGACCCTGGCCCAACGTCTTACGGCCCTGGTGGAGGGAGACGAGAAAACCGGCCCCGAAGCGCTGCTCAGTGTGGGGACGGTGATAACATCCATTATGTACACCCAGGGCAGCAGTGAAACCGATGCTGACATTATGGCGTTTGACTATGAGGATAAACCGCTGGCACTCACACGAATCCATTATTCCCGCCTGCATGAGGTTATTGAGGTGCTGGAGTCAGGGGGCCAAAAACATTCCGGCCTGCTGGCCAGGCTCCTTGAAAGGGGAGACCACAAGGATCCCCGTCTGTATCCTTCTTATGTCAAAGCCGTCACAGATGTGAAAAGTCCCATAAGCAGTTTTGTCTGCGAGAAAATCCTGCCTGATATCGGCGCGGATATAGCCCCCTTCTTGCTTGCGGAATTTGACGCCAAAGGGAGCAAGCGTCATGCTCGTATATTGCGTGTTTTGCGGATGATTATGGGCAAAGACGCCGCACCTTTGGCTGAAAAAGCCTTGGCCGAAGGGGCGCCTCCTGTAATGACGGAAGCCCTGTTGACGTTGGGTCAAGACCCGGCCTATGAAGAAACCCTTATTGCCTATACAAGCGACCGCAAAGGTGAGATCCGCGGCGCGGCGCTCGCCGGACTGGCGATTATGGGTTCAGACCAAGGCGCTATGCTGTTGCTGGAGGGCCTGGATAAGAGCTCGATATCTCATTTGGAAGAGGCCTTGGTGTTGACGAAAGACCCCGCCGTCCTTGATAAGATGCTGGTACAGGCCCGCATGTTTGAGTCTGCATACAAAATGAAAGATAAGAAGAAGACTCCGACCGCAGCTGAGGAAGATCCGTTCCCAAAGAACTTGGCCAAGTGGCGGATTCTCCTGTCGGTGATCGCTGCCAGATCCGAATGGGAATGCCTGACCGTTCTGGAGGCGATGCTCATGGACAAAACCTATGGGGATGTCTGGAACGATCTGGCTTTGCGTCAAATTATGGAAAACCTTTGCGAAGACAGTGACCTTGAGAAAAGAAAGATGATTGTACGGGTATGCAACGACGCGTCGCGGGCCTATTATAAGCTGAAAGCCTGTATAAGCCTTTATTCGGTGGAGGAAGTTTATGACCGCTGCCACAGGGATGTGAATAAGGATCAAGCCGGTCTCATTCATCGTGTATATAACATCGATAGGGAAGAAAGGGCGCCTGACAACCAAAAAACTTGGGATCGCCGCTGGGCGCAGCAATTTGCCGGGACGAATCCTTATGACGCGTGTGTTCTGGTCTATAATGATGATTTAAGCACGTGGAAAAAGATTCTGGAAGCCGCCGCCGCCTTGGTCAAATCGATGGCTTCGACATCTTATCTTCAGGCATCGTACCGCCGGGTTTTGGTTGAAGCCTTTCGGAGTCAATACCCTGAAGCCAGGAAATATTTTGAGAAGTTCGTTAAAAATGGAGCGGACAGGGCGAAACTCATTGAGGAAATCAGCCGAGCCGTTCCGGACGCTCAGGAGAATTGGTTTAAGTAAGTTAACAGTTATGCCCAACACAACAGAGGAGACTAACAACATGCCTAACACAGCTGACGACAAAACTCTCTTACGCCTGCCCGCCGAAAAGTTATATGCCAACGAGATCGAAGCCCTCATTAATGAAGACAAAGACCCTGTTCCCGCCGGTTGGCAAATGAGCCCTCGTCAGGTTTTTACTTTTATCACCGGCGGCAAGGCGGGCGCCGTTCCTATCACCCCCAAATATATTGGCCATAACCGGCTGGTTGAGGTGGCTGTGGCCACGCTGTTGACCGACCGGGCCCTTCTGCTCATCGGCGAACCGGGTACCGCCAAATCCTGGCTCAGTGAAAACCTTGCCGCCGCTGTTTTCGGTGATTCCACGAAAATCATCCAGGGAACCGCCGGCACCAGCGAGGAGCAAATCCGCTATTCCTGGAACTACGCCATGCTCCTGGCGGAAGGCCCCAGCGACCGCGCCTTAATCAAAAGCCCGGTTATGACCGCCATGGAAACAGGCGGCATTGCCCGGATCGAGGAGATATCCCGCTGCCAGTCTGAAGTTCAGGACGCGTTGATCTCAATTCTGTCCGAAAAGACCATTGCCATCACCGAACTGGCACGAGAGGTTTCCGCTAAACGCGGTTTTTCCTTAATCGCCACCGCCAACACGCGGGACAAGGGTGTCAACGACATGTCAGCCGCCCTTAAGCGCCGTTTTAATATTGTTGTCCTGCCTACGCCGGCAACGCTGGAAACAGAAATTGGCATCGTCAAAAAAAGGGTAGGCGAGATTTCTGCGAACTATCAGCTGACAGCGCACCTTCCCGCCGATGAGGCCATTGAAAAGGTGGTGACCATTTTCCGGGAACTTCGCGCCGGCCAGACGCTCGACGCCAAACAAAAGATCAAGCCCCCCTCGGGGGTTGTATCCACCGCCGAAGCCATTTCTCTGCTGACGGGCGCCATGGCGTTGGCGGGGTCCTTTGGCGATGGCCGTGTCAAAGAAATTGATTTGGCGGCGGGGCTTCAGGGCGCGGTTGTCAAAGACGAAGACAAAGACCAGGCTGTCTGGAACGAGTATCTGGAAAACATCATGAAGAAGAGGGGAACGAAATGGCAGCCTCTTTATAAAGCCTGCAGGGAGATGACTTCATGACGCCTGTCCCAAGATCGGATTTCGAATCGCGCACCGGTGAATTACGGACCTCGGAAGGGGTGCGTCTTTTTGGCATTCGGCATCTCAGCGCGGCGGGATCCTGGCATCTGAAACAGTTTCTTGACGCGGTTCAGCCGGATCTGGTTTTGATTGAGAGCCCTTCGGACACAACCCCGCTGATCCCGGATCTTTGCCATAAGGGTGTCAAGCCGCCGGTGGCCATCATGAGTTATACCACGGAGGCACCGGTGCATTCGCTGTTGTATCCTTTGGCCGCTTATTCTCCCGAATACCAGGGGATTCTTTGGGCATACCGCCACAAGAGGGAGAGCCGTTTCATCGATCTGCCTTCCGATATTAAGGCGCCGTTGTATCAGCTGCAGGAAAAGCTGAGGATACGGAGGATCGAGGAAGAGCTGCGGGCCGAAGCCATTGGGGCTGTGGATACTGCGTCAACTGAGCAAGCGGAATCACCGCAACCCGTTATGTCGCCGACGCCGGCTGAACAGATGACCCAGGCCGGCGTTTACTACCGTTACAGCAGCAAGCTCTATGATACAGTCGCTGAGCTTGCCGGCGAGAAAGACTTCGAGTCCTATTGGGAACGCAATTTTGAACATAATCTCGCTGCCGATGTCTATATGAAAGCGGTGGCGCTTCATTCAGCAGAAATGCGGACGATGACCGCCGGTTACGAACGAGAAGCCGCGCCTCTGGATGCTTCGATCAACGCGCTGCGCGAGGGTTATATGAAACGATGTGTCAGCCAAGCCATCGCCGAGGGATATGCTCCGGATAAAATAGTCGTCATTCTCGGCGCTTACCATGTTGTCGGCGTCATGGCCTGTGAGCCCATGAGCGATGAGGAACTGGCGCAGCTGACCCGCGTGGAGACCCGGATAACGTTGATGCCTTATTCATATTACCGGCTGTCATCTTTTTCCGGTTACGGGGCAGGGAATAACGCGCCCTTTTATTATGAGATGATGTACGAGGCCATGGCCAAAGACGCACTGGACACCTTGCCGTCGCGCTATTTGACCGAGCTTTCCCGGGTTTACCGTGAAAAGCACGGCTATTCCTCCACGGCTTCTGTCATCGAAGCGGTTTGCCTGGCCCAATCTCTGCAATATTTTCACGGGGGTCTTTTGCCAACTCTGGCGGATTTGCACGACAGTGCTGTGGCGACTCTGGCGGGGGGCGAAATCGCCGCCATCGCCGAAAGCTTTGCCGCCATGGATGTGGGCGTCCGCATTGGCGCGTTGCCGGAAGGGGTTAGCCAGACGCCTGTCCAAGACGACATGAACCGACAGATTAGAACCCTTAAACTGGAGAAATATAGAACAGTTGTTCAACAGTCCCTGGACCTGGACTTGCGGGAAAACCGCCGTGTTCAGAGCGAAGTTGCTGCTTTCCTTGACCTGGAGCGATCGGTTTTCTTGCACAGGTTGTCTTTCCTCGGCATTGAATTTGCCCGCAAAGAAAATCGCCGCCAGCAAGGCGCGTCTTGGGCAGAGAACTGGGTGCTCTGCTGGACTCCTGAAGTCGAAATACAAGTGGTTGAAACCGTCCTGCTGGGCGACACCTTAGAGGTGGCGTCTGCCTACCTGCTCAAAGAACGATTGGAAAAAGCCGTTGACGTTCTTGAGGTTGCCGCACTCGTCCGTGTGGCTTGCGAATGCCGTATGGAAGAATCCATTCCCCAAATTGTCGCCCGTTTGCAGGCACTGGCGACTGAGTCAGAAAGCTTCGCCGGTGTGGCCGGGGCGGCCCGAGAAATCAGTTTTCTAATCCAATATGGCTCCATCCGCCGTTTTGCCACCGAACCATTTGAGCCTATTCTCCGGCAGCTTTTTCTCAAAGGGGCTCTGCTGCTCTATCCCGCCGCCGCCTGCAACGACGAAACCGCCAGAGACATGGCCGACAGCATGACCCAACTCCATTTGATTACCCAGGAACACGACGGTCTTAGCGATGACGTCTGGTTGGCTAAGCTGGACACTTTAGCCCGGTCCGGCGACCGCAATCCATACCTCTGTGGGTTTGCTTTTTCCATTCTGATGGAGCGGGGTAAAGTTGAGGAAGATGTGCTGGCCGCCCAGGTGTCGCTGCATCTCTCGCCCGGCAACACCGCCCAAGCGGGGGCGGCATGGTTCGAGGGCCTGAGCCGGCGAAACCGTTATCTACTTCTATCCCGTTTGATGCTGTGGCAGCAGCTGGATGTCTACCTGGAAGGGCTGGATAGCGAAGGCTTTAAACGGGCATTGGTTTGTTTGCGCCGTGCTTTCGCGGCGTTTGAACCCAACGAAAAAGCCGGCGTCTGTGATATCCTGGCGGAGCTTTGGGGAATCGACGCGGGCGGTGTGGCGGAATACTTGCAAGAGGAGCTGAGCGAGGAGGAGAGTAAGGCGCTTGATGATTTGGGGGATTTTGATTTTGAAATTTTTGATTAATCACTGTGAAAGCGGACAGAGTGTTAGATAAATGAAAGGGAGTGAAAAGCATATGGGTGAAGCCGGCAGACCGTTTGATTATTCATTTGCCAATACAAATTTTTGGTGGTTCTATATTCTTTACAATATGTTTGCCCACGATAATGAGAAGGAGATGAATCTGGACGACGCGATTCATGAAGTTATAGGGCCTGACCCGGCCGGTTCTCTTGAATGGTCTATCGCGTTCTATCCAAAAAATGAAGCGGACAAGTACGGATTGCTGGCGAACCCCCATACCATTACCAAGAAGCTGACAGACGCGCGGATGCCTTCTCATACATGTTCTCCAGGGGGGATATCTTTTGCCATTGAGTTTCACTTCAGCAAAACCACTTATTTTCTGAACGATATTTATATCGGCAACCATGGCGGACATTTTGAAATGTGGTTTTTGACTTGGGATGAATTGCTGGCATTTGGGAAGTATGGGGAGGAGATTTTCTTGCTCTTGCTGACGATGACGGGAATTGAGGAGGAACAAAGACAGGCGGCGGAAGCGCGGATAAGCCGCAGCCTGAAATCCCTGCCCATGTTTGCGGATCATTCGGATTATATCGCGCGCTGTATTTGCAACGGCTTGGTGATTGAGGGGCGTTTTAGCGTGGTGGAGGGTGTGGGTTTGACGAACAATCAGAATCATAGCTTGAGAAATGTGACCAAATATGCCTATAACCGAAATCATCTTGTTGCTTTAAATCAGGCGCTCAAAGATTTTTGCGGCGACGGGGAGAGGATTTGAACCGGGGAGGACGAGTCCATTGAATCAAGAAAACCAAGAAAATCGAGAAAATTATGAAAATCAAGAAAATGATCAAAGAAAACCTTCCCAAGAAACCTTGGGAAAGTTGTCCCGTTGGCGGCTCCTTCTCGGTCGGGCAGCTGAGGAAAAACTAGCCTCCCTGAGGAGCCAAGGCGAACTTCTGACTGAGGAAGAAACGGTTATGGATCAGGCCTTGAGCGCTATTTACGATGAGACGAATCCTTCTGGTGGGTCTGGGGGCGCTTCCGGCAGAGGGGCCGGCGGTGCGGGATCACGCGGTGCCGGACTGGGGCCGTCCTATCCTAACCTGGCGAAATGGCTGGCCGATATTCGCTCTTACTTCCCGGACGATTTGGTCAGTGTTATCCAAAGCGACGCTATTGAGCGCCGGGGTTTGAAGCAACTCTTGCTGGAACCGGAAACCCTTGAGCGCGTCAAGCCGGATATCAGGATGGTTTCAACCCTGCTGACCCTGTCCGGGGCTATTCCCAAGAAGAGCAAAGAGCAGGCTCGAATGCTGGTGCGTCGGCTTGTAGATGAGATTCTGGCTCAGATGGAAAGCGACGTGCGCCGCGCGGTGACAGGGGCGCTGAATCGGAGGAAACATTCGCCTATACCATCTTTGCCCAACACTGATTGGAAGCGGACGATTCGCAAGAACCTAAAAAACTACGATCGGGAGAGGAAGCAGCTTATTCCGGAAAAATTCTACTTCTTTGAGAATAAGCGGCCCAATAAGGATTGGAAAATTATTCTTGACATGGATCAGAGCGGTTCCATGGCAGATTCAATTATTTACGCGTCGATTATGGGCAGTATATTTGCCTCTATCCCGGCGCTGGATACGCGCATTGTCGCTTTTGACACGGAAGTCGTCGATCTTACGGAAACCTGCGGCAGCGATCCCGTAGATATTCTTTTCGGCGTGCAGTTGGGCGGCGGAACCGATATTAACAAGAGTCTTAAATATTGCGGGCAGTTTATTGATACCCCCAAGAAAACATTGTTTATTCTCATTTCCGACCTTTACGAAGGTGGCGTTGAAGCGGGGCTGCTGCGCCGGCTGGCTGATATGAAAGAGTCTGGGGTGACGGTGTTGGTTTTGCTGGCCCTTTCCGACCAGGGGGTTCCTTTCTATGACGAGAGAATCGCCAAAAAGATCAGCGCCATGGAAATCCCTTGTTTCGGTTGCACACCGAACAAGCTGCCCGAACTGATTGGCGGGGCGCTGCGGGGGATGGATCTCAATGAGTTGGTCAAGCGGCTTTCTGGTGCCCAAGCCTAATTGGAGGCCTTGTTCATAGCCTCTTCGGCGGGTAGAGCCGCGATGGCGTTCGCTATGGTGTTCATGTCGCCAGGATCAACAGTCTAATTGCTGGAACCGGCATTGTTTTGGTTTTCATAGAAACCCAGCGGGGAATCGTAGATATTGTGTCCGGTTTCAAGAACCTGGCCTTCTATGGTTAGGGTAACGGCGTCCAATTGATAAAATTTGAGCAGAGTGTTTACCAAGCTGCCGAGGAGCAAGTATTCTCCCGTTGTGCCTGTCTGGCTAAGGGCCTGTCCATAGACGGTGTTCATGTCCGCCGCGCCGTTTTTACCCGAGATGGTGAAGGACAGAAGAGTACTGCCCGCAGGCAAGGATTGTTCTGTTACCAAGAGAGCGACTATGCTCTCCGCGGTGCCGTCAATCATTTCGGTTTTGGTGACGAAGCCGTCCGCGTTGTTGTTGGGAAGATAGAGGACAACAGGTACGGTTGATGTTGTTCTGGTGCCTGGGTTGTCTGGGTTGTCTGGGGCGGTATCACCATTACAGGCAGTTAGGCTCAGTAAAATGAGTGCGGCAAGGATTATGGCTGCGGCGATTCGTTTCATAGTGTATCGCTCCTTCTTTTTTTCATGTCATCTGAACGTTTTCATCATACTTATTTTCCACAGTTTTTGCAAGTTTATCAGAATTCCCGGAGGGTGCATATTTAAAAGTGCATGAACTGACGATAAGGATAAGCAGAGCTTTCTGCCGCGGTGTTTTCCCGCAACTCAATGGTGAGTTGGAGGGCAGATACCGCGCTGGCCAGTAACAGTGCCACGTCAGGGGTTGGGGAGCGGCAGACTCCAAAAGCCCGCGTATTTTTTTCGCCTTTCGGGGACTGCGTCAGGCGGTGAGGCGCTTGGATTCTGCCGCTCCCCCACCC
>WRHI01000074.1 GCA_009783315.1 Peptococcaceae bacterium | reverse complement strand
AGGTAGGGTTTGGTGAGCGGGAGACTCCAAAAGCCCGCGAATTTTTTTCGCCTTTTGAGGTTGCGTCAGGCAGAGAGGCGCTTGGATTCTCCCGCTCACCAAACCCTACCTCGTGCCTCATTGAACTGTATGCGTGTGCCACATGAATACCCCCGAATAGCAGATTTTTTGGAGCATATAAAAGAGCGTGAACGGACGGGTGGTTCAATCCGTGAAGGCCTATTTGGGGCCGGTGACGGAGGAACAGATCCTTTATCTGCTCCGATGCCCAAGAGCGTCTGCCACCCCTCCCGCAAAGGCTTGGCAGACGCGCCTCACGCCCCGCCCAACCTCCGCCTCCTCTGCCTTGAGCTTGGTAAGTCATTACTCAGGTTTGTTGTTTGTTATCTCTTCATGCACTTTTTAAATATGCACCCATCTGTAACCGGTTTGGGTTGCAGCGCGTGTGTTTTGTACTTCCGCTGGCTTTTCGTCAGATAATTGTTTATGATAAGCTAAGAAGGGTTTCGTGCAAGGCTGCCAATAAAAGAGGGGAGCATGAAAATGGATTTCTTGGAGCTTGCCTGGAGCAGAAGAAGTGTTAGAAGTTTTAAAAGCATCGATGTTCCGGCCGCAAAAATCATTAAGTTGCTTGATGCCGCGCGATCGGCGCCCAGTGGCGGCAATTGTCAGCCGTGGCATTTTTATGTGATTTATAATAGTATGGTTCGGCAGCAGATTGTTGACTTGGCTTGCTCCCAGAGTTTCATGGAAAAAGCCCCTGTTCTGATTGTTGTCTGTATAGATTTGGCACGGACGACTGAGGTTTACGGCAATAGGGGCAAGGATCTATATGGTATTCAGGATACTGCCGCGGCAATACAAAACCTGCTTCTGTGCGCGGTTGACGAAGGCCTGGCGGCATGTTGGGTTGGAGCTTTTGACGAAGAAGCCGTTGCGGATTTACTGATGACGGGCGATTATATGCGGCCTATCGCGGTTATTCCTGTCGGCTACGCCGCTAGGAAACCGACTCCGGTAAGCCGGAGATCCATTGGGGAAATAAGCACTTTTATTGGATTTGAGGGGAGCTAACGACCGCTAACGATTATTCAATTGCTGTTACTTTTTTCGCTTGACTGTTGTTATATATGTATGATAAATTCTTGGTGAGAGACGTACATGAACATCGGTAAATGTTGCTTGAGCTCGGATCGGTCTTTGTATTCAAAACAGCGTTGCATATGAATGCGCACATATGTTCGTTGGGGTTTGAATAATAATATTTTGGAAAGGAGGGGAAGAGATGAAAAGATTTCAGAATGAAGAGGTTCTTGTGGGGACGGCCTTTACTGAACTCGGCGAAGCCGAGATAGATGTGAACGGCGGTTGTTGCTTGGCGATACGCATCTGTAGACCAATCTGCATACCTGTCAGAGTGGTCACATGTGCGCCGGCGCCCGCGCCCGCGCCCGCACCGGCGCCTGCGCCCGCACCTGAACCTGAGCCTGCACCTGCTCCAGCTCCTGAGCCTACGCCTGCGCCTTCGGTTTGTGCTCCTATTTCTTCATGGGGATGCGGATGGAAGTATTGTTAAGAATTCATATGGTTTTGTGAGTTAATGGACCAGCATACAAGGGGGGCCTGTTTCAGTATACGGATATAGGTCTCCTCTTGTTGGCTGGGTGCTGAGCGTGATCCTGATAACCTTATTCATAAGGAGAAAGGAGTAAGATATGTACGGCAAAAAAGATAAAAAAGATGCTATGCTGAGCGTTGGCCCTGCTTTTGAAGAATTGAGCACGGAAGAAAAAGAAACAAACGGCGGGTTTTTCTCGTCGTCCTTTGGGGGATTGTCCAGTTCTATGAGCAGCAGCAGCGGCGGCGGCAGCTACGGCGGCAGCTTTGCGGTCAAGCGGGTTGGCAGTTTTAGCAGCGGCGGCGGCGGCAGCAGCAGTGGCGGCGGCGGCGGCAGCAGCGGCGGCGGCGGTGGCGGCGGCGGCAGCAGCAGCGGCGGCGGCGGCGGCGGCAGCAGCCTCGGCAGCAGCAGCAGTGGCGGCGGCGGCAGCTTTGGCAGCAGCAGCGGTGGTGGCAGCTATGGCAGCAGCAGCAGCGGCGGCGGCAGCTATGGCAGCAGCAGCTATGGCAGCAGCAGCATGTGATTGAAAGCATAAGTGTTTTTTTGCATAGGAATCTAAATCTGCTAAATTATTGACGTGAGGACTGTGTTAGTGCCAAAGTAAGATGACCCAACTTGCACGGAGCCTGTTTCAGCTTTCTGAGACAGGCTCTCGATTGCTATAATATTGCTGTAATATTGCTGTAATATGGATATGTTGATCACAAATGAATTCAGACGGACAACAAAAGGTGGTCATGCAATATGGAAGATAAAGAGTTGGAAGCAAGGCTTATTTTTGCCTTGACGGTGGATGAGAGACGGCAGAGTCTGCTTTCGTGCACTAGTCATAAGGATAATATTCTTCTGTGGAGATCAATAACAGGACGTCTGAGCGAAGTTCAATTCGAAGAAAAACTGAGGATCATGGGATATACGCGCTCCCAATATAATAATGTTATTCAGAACCTTGAAGAGATTCAGGATCCTCATGTTATGGAAAGCCTGAAACAGCAAGTCAGAGAATCTTTCTGGTATCATGAAATTCACGCGATTTTAGCCTATTGGGATTCTACGGAATATGATCTGCTTAAACGTCCCCTTAGGTCTGATATTGCCTTGGTTAATACTATTTTTGTGGAATGGGCTTCGCATATTTTGTCTGAAAAGGCTAAAACATTAACGCAAATCATTGTTGACGCCGGTGTCATCGCGCTGATACGGCAGAATTTTTATAATGAGCTGATGAATGTTGTGATCAAAACAATTGTTTATGAGTTTAATGACCGCAAGGCCGACCATGCCGGAAGATACACCATAAGTAACTTTATTGACGAGTGTTTTGGCACATGTGGCGATGTTATAGGGTTTTATCTGCAGTATCCGGTCTTGCTCCGAAGAGTGGTTACGAAAACCAGATATTTAATGGATGCTCTTATCAATATATTTGTCAATGTCGACGCGAATTTTGCGGATATTCAACAAGCCATACCAGCCCTCACATCCAATAAGCTTACGGCTGTTGAATGGGGTGTGGGTGACACCCACGCCAAGAGCACAACAGTGTGCGTTTTGTCTTTTGGTGAATTCAAGGTTGTCTACAAACCGCACAACAATGATACGCAAGAACTCTATAACAGATTTCTCCGATGGATTAATATGAACTCGGACTTGCTTCCGTTTTATACGACAACGGATTATTACGCGCAGTCTTTCTCTGTATGTCAATTTATTGAGCAGGTTCCTTGTACCTCAACTGAAGAAATTGATCGGTTTTATGTCCGTATGGGACAGAACCTGGCGGTGTTGTTCCTGCTGACCGGCATGGACATGCATTCAGAAAACATCATCGCTTTGGGAGAGCACCCTGTCATCATTGATCATGAAACCCTTTTTAATAACCTTTCTTTTAAAGGGGCGAGGGATAGCCGGGAAACGGTCTACGGACGGATGACCCATCGGGTCTGGGAGTCTCTTATCAATTCCGGGGTTTTGCCTATGGAAGTCCGGGGCATTGATTTTGGTGCTTTGGTGAGGCGCGATCCGCGGAAAGGAGTTAAGAGATGGGCTTTGACCTATCAGGATGACGAAACCATCAGTTTTGAGTTTCGTGATATTTATGTTCCGGAGGACAATAATATTCCCAAACTCGATGATGTCCCAATGGAATATATGGATTACGCCGCTCAGATCATAACGGGGTATAATCAGACTTATTTGTTCTTTAGAGATCACAAGGAGCAGATATGGGATCTAATTCAAATGTTTTCGGAAGTCAAGGTCAGGATCATCCTGAGTGCGACCATGCATTATGCCGAACTTTATTCCTATACGAGCCATCCCAATTATATGGTGGACATGCTAATGTTGGATAAGCTCTTTGAAAATATCTGGGCCGGAAATGGAAGAGATATGGTGTTCTATTTACACGAGCTCAAAGACGCCCATAATTGCGATATTCCCATATTTCATACATACCCGAACAGCACAAGCCTCTTTGCCAGTGATGGCATAGAGATGAAGGACTTCTTCGACCGCACGTCGATGGCTTGTGTTGAGGAACGTATGGGTAATATGGATACAGAATTTGGCTTCGAGGTGGCTATCCTGAAAAAAGCTTTGGGGACAGATAACGCGGACGAGTCTGCTTATTGGGCGACGTGCACCCAAAGGATCGATCATGCCCAGGTTCTTGCCCCTTTTGGAGTGGATGAGGTAATTGCGCGTATTAACAGCGAAATCGAAAAGCGTCTGATGATTGTCAATGATTCGGTTTCGTGGTATGAGCTTGCGGACGGAGTGCTCCTTACGTTTGCCAACACCGACCTGAACGAATTGAGCGGATTGGGCTTGTATCTTGAGCAATGCAAGAAGGCAGGGATTCTGTTGAGCGACGGATTAGAGAAGGCGTTGGAAGCTATAGGGTCGATGGTTTTGAGCAGGCGCTTTCTGACTTCCCTGGATGTCTTGTCCTCAACAGCCGGGACTATGTCGTGCCTTGGGTTCTTGCTGTATAAGTATTTGGATACCAGGAATTTCAAGTATTGGGAGCAGATAGAACGGCGGTTGGAACATTTGAACACCCTTGTTAAGGAAGACTTCCTGGAACAATTGGAGTTGAACGCGGAACTTCATGTGCCGTCTATGATTATTCTTTTGTCCCGTCTTTATCAAATTAGGCCTGCTTTTATGACGTTGAACCTGCTCAAGAAATTGGGGCATTTTCTGATCAAACAGATGTACCGCTTTGGTCTTTCTGACGGGGGGGTGGGCGAAAAACTTGTGGCTTCGGCGCTGTTGACAAGGGTATTTCCTGAACAAAAGGACTTTGCGTCTTTGTATGATTTTATAAGTTCTTTTGTCATGATGCCTACGGCCTGGATTGAGAGCAAGTTTGAACAGGGGGATCTGAATATCGGGCTGGAAGACGGAGCCCTTCAGCGTCTGGGATCTTATCTCATCACAGCGGCAAAAATATCCGGAGACAATCGGTATGAAACGTGTTTGATTTATATTCTGGATTGCATTGATGGGAGAACGCCACCCCTAACGGATATGCTGTCTATGGGGGTTTGCGCTGATCTGGATTTTTTAATGGATTTATATGCTTATGTTCCGCGCCGGGTTTTGACTCAGGATGAAACAGAACGGGAAGCTGTTACAGATCGAGAAGATCAATGTGCTCAAATGATTCACAGTCGTGTTCAATATCTTGCTTATGGGTATTCTGTCAACGGTTCTTTGCGGGTGAAGGGCGCCGGTGTTTTACCGCGTCTTGGATTGTTGGATGGTACAATGGGGGTGGGTTACAGCCTGTTGCGCTCTCTCGATCCAGGCTTGGAATCTCCGCTTAACTTGACATAACATCATGATTGAATTATAGTGGAAGGAGGAATATTGTGAATAAAATCGTTATCCTTCTTGGGGAAAACCGAACTCCCGGTCAGTCCGATTCTCACAAAGTTGCTGTCCTGATTAAGGACAGGCTGCACAAAAAAGATGCTGACATTCAAATTGATTTGGTCTCTTTATCCGGCTTTCGCATTGACATGTGTACGGGTTGTGAATCTTGCCGACGAACAGGCGAGTGTACCATTCAAGATGATCTGGCTGATCTGAAAAAGATTGTCCTTGACGCCGATCATATTATGATTGTGTCCCCCATTTATGCTGACCATATTCCTGGGGTTCTGAAGAATTTTATTGACAGGATTTCCTATTGGATGCCCATTATGAATTTGTTGGGGAGGACGACATCATCTATTGTGGTTGCGTCGTCCGCCGGGCAAATCTACGCTTCCGGTTATTTAGAGAGAACGTTCCAGCGTTTCGGGACAATTCATGTTCGAAGTTTTGAGATCTCTGTTGATACGCCTCCTATGTTGTTGGAGAAGCATGCCGCGGAAATGGATATGCTGACCGACGATTTTGTTGATAAGGTTAGCTTATCCCTGACTCATGATTTTCCGTTGGAAGATTTGGATGAGCAGTTTTTGTCTTTCAATCGGTATAAAGAAATTTACGCCCTTCCGGAAGCTCAGGATTTTTTTGGGAACACGTGGAAAACCTCTCCTGCGCTGCAACACAATAGTTTTTTGGACGCTTTTCAATGTCAAAGGATGAAGAAAATGGACGTAATCAGCAAAGGATGAGGGGGAAGGCATGAAATACTATTGCGTCAAACAGCATGACGTGACAGATTGCGGTGCGGCGTGTTTGGCCACCGTAGCCAAGCAGTATGGCTTGAATATGCCGATCTCTAAGATCCGGGAAGTTGCAGGAACAGACAAACAAGGGACCAATGTTACGGGCCTCCTGAAGGCGGCTGAACATCTTGGGTTTTCGGCGAAAGGCGTCAAAGGGGATCGCAACGCGATTTTTACGGAGTTCCCTTTGCCGGCGATTGCTCATGTGGTTACGCCGGATAACATGCTGCATTTCGTGGTTATTCACAAGATAAGCCGCAAAAAAATCCTTGTTGCTGATCCGGCCAAGGGCTTGATATACTATCACGCGGATAGATTTTTGGAGCTTTGGACAGGCGTGCTCATGGTTATGACGCCAACCCAGCGGTTCCAAAGAGACAGCGAATACAAAGGGGTTTTGTGGCGTTTTTTTGGTATGCTTAAACCTCAGAAAAAACTTCTGTTCAGTGTGTTTTTGGCTTCTATGATTGTTACGGCTTTTGGCATCTTGGCTTCGTTCTTTTTCCGGATTATTATTGACGATATCGTGCCTAATGCTTTGTCGGAGACGCTTCACATTATGGCTATTGGAGTTATTTGTCTGTATTTGGCTAGAATTGCTCTGGAGTATTTCAGAACACACCTGATGCTTTATCTAAGTCAGAGGTTGGATATACCGCTGATTTTGGGGTTTTATCAACATGTGCTGAATTTGCCTATGAATTTTTTTGGGACAAGACGGATTGGAGAGATCATTTCTCGGTTTATGGACGCCTCAAGGATTCGGGATGCGATTTCCGGCGCGGCTCTTACCATTATGATAGATTCGGTGATGGCCGTTGTTGGAGGTATCGTTCTGTACATGCAAAATGCGACTTTGTTTTTTATTGCTTTGTGCCTGATTATCCTCTATGGAATTGTTGTGACTCTATACAACAGACCCATCAAGAAAATTAACGCTCAGCAGATGGAGGAGAATGCGCAGGTTAACAGTTATCTTGTGGAATCGTTGAATGGCATTGAAACGGTAAAGGCTTTCAATGCGGAAAAGAATATTGAATATGAAACTGAGCGATTGTTTGTACGGCTCCTGAAGAGTGTGTTCAAAGGAGGAACCATAGCCAACAGCCAGCAAACAATTACAGGCACCATTGCGGTTGTTGGCGAAACAATTATTCTTTGGGTTGGCACCATGCATATCTTAGACGGGAGTCTGACAGTGGGCGGATTGATCACATTTAACGCCTTGTTGGGTTATTTCCTTAGGCCCGTCACGAATCTTATCAACTTGCAGCCTGCAATGCAAACGGCCATTGTGGCTGCTGAACGTTTGATGGAAATCTTAATTTTGGATCCGGAAATGCAATTTGATGAAGAGAAGAAGGTTAGAGAAATATCTTTGCGAGAGCCGATCATTATCAGCAAGCTTAAGTTTCGCTATGGAAGTCGGCAATTGGTTTTGAATGATATCAGTATGATGATTCGCAACGGCGAGAAGATTGCTATGGTTGGAGAAAGCGGTTCGGGGAAAACGACTTTGGCTAAGTTGCTGATGAATTTTTACGACTGGGAAGAAGGGGAAATCAGATATGGCAATTATAATATTAAGGATATCCACAAGGGGTATCTCAGAGAGCGGATTGCCTATATTTCACAGGATATTTTTCTGTTTAGCGGCACGATTTATGATAATTTAATGCTGGGCAACGAAAAAGCAACGATGGACGATATTATTAGAGTGTGTGAGCTGAGCAGAGCCAGTGAATTTATTGATGATATGCCCTTGCGTTACAGGACTGTGCTTGAGGAGAACGGATCCAATCTGTCAGGAGGGCAGAAACAGCGGCTGGCTATTGCCAGGGCTTTGTTGAAAAACCCAGATGTGCTGATTATGGATGAGGCGACAAGCAACCTTGACTCGATTACGGAGAAAGCCATAGAGAGGACTATTAACGAGCTGCCTGATCATATCACAACAATCATCATTGCGCATAGATTGAGCACAATCATGCGGTGTGACAGAATCTTTGTGTTTAACAAAGGCCGTATTATCGAACATGGAACCCATCAGGAGCTTATGATGGCCGGCAGACACTACTATGACCTCTGGAAAGAGCAAATGCCTCAAATTGAATTCCCTCAAGAGAATAGAATCGGATCCCAGAGGGAGAGTTTCCAGGAGCAAGATTTTGATTATCGGAATCGGGTTCATGAACACAACCGGATCCCTTATCAGAACCAGGGAGCTTACGGGGATCCAGATTATTACGGGAATCCGCATGGACATGTGAATCCGCATCAATATGAAGATCCGCATCAATATGAAGATTCGCATCAATATGAAGATTCGCATCAATATGAAGATCCGCATCAATATGAAGATTCGCATCAATATGAAGATCCGCATCAATATGAAAATCCGCATCAGTATGTGAATCCATATCGTCCTGAGAATCCGCATCAATATGAAAATCCATATCGTTCTGAGAATCCAGACGATCATGAGAATTCAGAAGATCATGAGGATCCAGATGATCATGAGAATCCAAATGATTATAGGAATGCGAGCGGATACAGGAATACGAGTATATTGGATGTCTACGGGAACTCAATGAAATATGGGAACCCAGATACTCATGAGAATCAGACTTTTTATAGGAATCCTTATGCTAACGAGAATAGTGCTTTTTCTGATCGTTCGGATGCGTATAGAAGTTTAGATGATGTAGACTCCTGGAAAGATCAGATTCTCCGATTTCAGTACCCTCGATCTCAGAAAAGGGAAAAGGAAAGGGAAAAGGAAAGGGAAAAGGAAAGGGGAAAAAGAAGGAAAGCCAGAAAGAGATGATGTGTTATGAGAACGTGGGACAAAATGATATTTGGCCGGCAAAAGAGCCGGATTGTGGATAGGGAAGAGTGGCGAATCGATCGAAAGATGATGGGAAAATTGGAGGAGGAGGATGAACATGAGAGAAGTAATCCTGGATATGGAACAATTATCTGATAGCCGAGAAGTTCTGGAACAGAAGATCCCTCGGTCTACGACATCCTTTCTTGCCATTATATCCATTGTGATTTTGGTGGCGCTGGTGTGGGCATATTTTGGGAAGATGGAAAAATATGTCTCCGGTGTCGGAGAGATAAGGCCCATGAACTATTTTACATTGACAGGGCTAAGCGGTGGTAAAATCACAGCAAAGAATTTTAATAATGGGAGTACTGTTCAAGCCGGGGATTTGCTTGTGGAGTTTGATGGGGCGTTTCAGAACCAGCAGAAAAAAGCCCTTGAGACTCAGAATGATGAGTTGTCTTTTAAAATCGAGTGTTATAATAAATTAATCAAATCAATTGAAGAGGATAGAAACAGGTTGTCTTCAACGGGCGCCGAAGCCCAGTATTATTATCAATTTGAGAGCTATAGACTGGAAGCACAAGCCCCAGGTGCAGACAGGGGACAAGTGAAAGCTGCGTATTACACTTCTTTTTCAAACTCCAGGGATACTTATACAGAAATGAAGAACAATTTAAAAATCGAGTTGCTCTCGCTGGAACAGTCCCTTAAGGAGCTGGTGGTTGTGGCCCCGAGTGATGGTATCATAGAGTGGACGCAGTCTTTTCAAGTTGGGGATACCTTAGCTCCTGCCACTGTGCTGGGCACAGTGGTTCCTTCAACCCAGGATATGCAGGTTGTCATTTCCATTGCGGAAGGGGATATAGCCAATATTGAGGTGGGGCAAACGGTGGAGTACTGGATCAATTCTCCTCAGCAGAAGGGAACAGAGAAGATATACGGCAAGGTTGTCAGCATATCGTCAGATGTTTTTTTTGTAGGCGAAGGGAACGGACAAAGATTTTATCGCGTGGAGGCGACGTTATCTGTTTCGGCAAAAAACCAGGTATCGACACAGCTTAGGGCAGGCATGAGCGTGCAGGCACATGTGAGTGATGGACAGCAGAATGTTATGGAATGGCTGTTCAGTAAGATGGGATTCTGATTGTGAGAAACGCATACAGGTAGTATAAACCATACAGCAGTTAACGCTGCTTTGGCCGCAGTGCAGCTGATAAAACTTTAGCAAGAAGGATCAAAACGATAGCCGCTTAACCTTAATCGGGGGCGGTTATTGTTGTTTTGGACTGTCCATTGCCCATTGTCTTTCGTGTGGTCTTTTTAGAGACAAGCCCGAATAGCATGTACAAAGAACCGATAACGAAGCAAGGGCAGAATTCGAAGCTCGCAACACGAATCTCGGACAGGGGGGTTGTTTCTCTATGGATCGTCGGACACCCACACGAACACCCGCGCAGCCACAAACACCTGTGCAGAACCCAATTTGGCACATTTCCGGCTCAGAGAATGTCTGCAGTCTGCTTGACGTTCAGCCTGAGTACGGGTTGGACGAGTATGAAGTTACCCACCGGCTGCTGGAGGTTGGCCACAATGTGCTTGTGGAGAAGAAAAGGATTAATCCGGCTTTTATGTTTTTCAGTCAGTTTAAAGACTTTATGGTTATGGTGCTGGTGGGCGCCACGCTGGTTTCCGGGCTCTTGGGTGAGATCGCGGACGCGGTGACGATTCTGGCAATTATTTTTCTCAACGCCGTGCTGGGTTTTATTCAGGAATTCCGGGCGGAAAAATCCATGGAATCCTTGCGGAGTATGACCGCTCCCGAAGCTCTGGTGCGCCGGGAGAAACATGAGCTGCGCGTTCCGGCGGTGGAATTGGTGCCGGGAGACATCGTGCTGGTTGAGGCTGGCGACCGCATTCCTGCGGATATTCGCTGGCTACATACCATCAATGTTAAGGTGGAAGAGTCAGCGCTGACGGGCGAGTCGATTCCCGTGGAAAAACATGAGCGCGTCCTGGAAGACGAGTATCTGCCTTTGGGTGATCGCAAAAATCTGGGTTATATGGGAACCGTCGTCGTTCACGGTCGCGGGTCTGGTGTTGTGGTGGAAACGGGCATGGACACCGAGATGGGTACCATCGCCGGTATGTTGCAGCAGGTGCAAGAGGAAGAGACGCCTCTGCAAAGACGGCTGGCTGAGCTGGGCAAATGGCTGGTGGCTTTGAGCGTAGGGGCCTGCCTGGTGGTCGTGTTGGTGGGCTTGCTCCAAGGAGAGAGTTTCAGCAAGATGTTTATGGCTGGGGTGTCTTTGGCTGTGGCGGCAATTCCCGAGGGATTGCCGGCTATTGTGACTGTGGCCCTGGCTATCGGCGTCCAGCGTATGGTCAAAAGACAAGCTGTCATCCGCCACCTGCCGGCGGTGGAGACTCTGGGCTGCGCCACCGTTATATGCTCGGATAAAACAGGGACCCTGACCCAGAATGAAATGACTGTGCGCAGAATCTACTGCGGCCGCAAGCACATAACTGTCGGCGGCGAAGGTTATGACCCGAAGGGGAGTTTTGAGGGGGCGGATCCGTACAGCCACCAGGAGAAGCCGCTGCAGGAACTGCTCAAAAGCGCCGCCCTCTGCAACAACGCGGTGCTGACGCGGAAGGGCGCCCGCTTGGGCCTTTTCCGGGACAGGAAAGACAAGAAAAGCGCCTGGAGTGTGGAAGGGGATCCAACGGAAGGGGCGCTGTTGGTGGCAGCCGCCAAAGCCGGCATCTGGCGTGATGAAATGGAGCGGGACGAAGACCGTATCGCGGAGATTCCTTTTGATTCAGAACGCAAACGCATGGCGGTGGTCTACCGGCACAAGAAGACATGGATGGTTCACGCCAAAGGCGCCCTCGATGTTATGCTCGACAGCTGCCAATGGGAGATGACGCACAAAGGCGTTGTGGCATTGACCCAGGAGCGCCGCCGGCAGATCATACAAGTCAACAACGATATGGCCCGTCAGGCTCTGCGTGTGCTGGCCGTGGCGCAGCGCACGTTTACGGAGGAGCGACCGGCCCGCTGTGCCGACGCCCAGGAAAGCGACCTGGTTTTTCTAGGATTGATGGGGATGCTGGATCCGCCCCGGGCCAGCGCGAAAAAAGCCATCCAGTTATGCAAAACGGCGGGCATCAAACCCGTTATGATCACAGGGGATCACAAGCTGACGGCTCAGGCTGTGGCGAAAGAGCTGGGTATTTTCGAGGGCGGCGACAGCGCGGTGCTCACCGGTGTTGAGCTGAACCGGATGAGTGACGGCGACTTGGCTCACCGCATTATGGATGTGCAGGTTTTTGCCCGGGTGGCGCCTCAAGATAAGATCCGGATTGTCAAAGCCTTCAAAGCTAACGGCGAAATTGTCGCCATGACAGGAGACGGCGTCAACGATGCCCCTGCCGTCAAAGAGGCTGATATTGGTATCGCTATGGGGTTAAGCGGTACGGATGTGACGAAGGAAGCTTCCGACATGGTTATTGTTGACGACAATTTTGCCACCATTGTGGCCGCCGTGGAGGAAGGGCGGGGTATTTATGACAACATTCGGAAGTTTATCCGTTATCTGATGGCCTGCAACCTCGGCGAGGTTCTGACAATGTTTGTCGGTGTGCTGGTGGGGCTGCCGCTGCCTCTTTTGGCGATTCAGATCCTTTGGGTTAACCTGGTTACCGATGGGTTGCCGGCTATCGCGCTGGGCTTGGAAAAAGCCGAAGCCAACACCATGCGGCGGCCGCCGCGGGATCCACGAGAAAGCATCTTCGGCCGCGGGTTGGGGAAATTAATTGCCATTCGTGGTGTTATGATCGGCTTGGGCACACTGGCGGTTTTTGTTATCGCCCTTTGGTATGGGTTCGATCTGTTGACCGCTCGTACAATGGCTTTCACTACGTTGGTGATGGCGCAATTGTGGCATGTCTTTGAATGCCGTTCCGAGAGCAAGGGAATCTTCGAAATCAGCTTGTTTTCCAACCTGTGGCTTGTTAGCGCCGTGTTGGTTTCCTTGGCTATGCAGATCGCGGTGCTCTATCATCCGCTGTTGCAGGAAGCTTTTAAAACCGTAGCGCTCGCTGCTTGGCAGTGGCTGTTGATTCTGATCGCTTCCTTCGGGCCGACGCTGGTTTATGGCGTATTGCGGTTGTTTAGGAACAGACTATAATGGATGTTTTTTGATCGTTATGAAGGATTTGGTTAGGGGGAACTTCTATATTATCTAGATCTTAACAAACAATAGCATAGTTGCATGAAAATCCATCCGGGAGATAATCATGATGGGCGCCATGAAACGAAGAGTTAAGGTTTTCTTTTCGGCTATTGTTGCCATGCTTGTTTTGGCGGAAGTTGTGTGGACTGAGGATTTGCCGGCGCCAGTACTGGCGCCAGTAGCTGTGCCGGCAACTGCGCCGGTAGTGTCGGTCGTGCCGGCAGCTCTGCCGGAAGTGCTGGAAGCGATACCGCCCCTGGGCGTGGTGGATCCGCTGCGGCCTTATGACAGCCAAAGGCTGTATGAGGACGCCCGGACATTGGCTCGTTTTTACCCGGAGGTTCTTTCCCTGGCGTCGATTGGGCAAAGTGCTTTGGGAAACAATATTCCCCTGTTGAAGTTGGGCAGCGGCGAGCGCCATGTTCTCTGGGTTGGCGCTATCCATGGGCGGGAAGTGATGACCTGCGCTTTTTTGCTGCTCATCGCCGAAGAGTACGCCCATGCCTATTGCAATTTGGCGCCTTATGACGCTTATTCTGCGGATAAAGTGCATGATCTGCTGGATGAGTTTACTGTTTATTTTGTTCCTATGGCGAATCCGGATGGCGTCGATATTGTAACCGCAGAGGGCCCGGCCCTTGTTCCTATTTATAGCAGGGAGACATGGAAAAGCAACGCCGGCGGCGTGAATCTGAACCGCAATTTTCCTTTTGATTGGGACAGCAACAGTTTTGACGGGTTTTCCAACAACTATCTTAGCAATAAGGGGCTTTTGCCGGCCAGTGAACCGGAGACGCTGGCCCTGATGGCCTTATGTGAGGAAAATGCTTTTGAGTTTTTGGTTAGCTGTCATTGTTCTGGCCGGGTGCTTTATTGGCGGGACGATAAGAACGGCGAGACGCCTGGTGATGAATTGCTGGCGCGCACGATTGCTAAGCTTACCGGTTATGCCATGCTGCCAAGCACGAAGCGGGCTTTGAACGGCTGGGCGGGCGGTTTGGAAAACTGGTTTCGTGATCGGTACAACAGACCGGCGATCTGCTTGGAGCTGGGCCTTTTTGATACAGCGGACGCCGCGACCGCGGCGCAGTTTCATACAGCGGAGATGGCCAACTGGCCCGTTAATAAGAATCTTGTCTGGGGGGTTTTGGAGAGCCTGTCAGGGAGCTTCTGATGCCTAGTGGTCTGTAACCTGGCTCTGCTATTCTTGAGCCGCATTATACATAGCGTACAAACGCGCGTAGACTCCCTCCCGGGCCAAAAGCTCTTCATGGGCACCTTGTTCAACGATGCCTTCATCGGTCAACACCAGGATAACTTTGGCGCTGCGGATGGTGCTGAGACGATGGGCGATGGTGAAAGTTGTCCGCCCTTTCGTCAGGGCTTCCAGAGACTGCTGGACAAACCATTCACTTTCGTTGTCGAGGGCGGAGGTGGCTTCGTCGAGGATGAGGATGGGCGGGTTTTTTAAAAAGATCCGGGCGATGCTGAGGCGCTGTTTTTGGCCGCCGGAGAGCTTGACGCCCCGTTCTCCCACATGGCTGTGGTAGCCGTCGGGCAGTTGCGTGATGAAATCATGGGCCCCCGCTTTTTTGGCTGCCTCAATGACCGCTGCTTCATTGGCGCCCGGCCGGCCGTATTCGATGTTGTTGTAGACCGAGCCGGAGAACAGATAGACGTCTTGCTGAACAACGCCGATCTGGGAGCGCAGGGAGTACAGAGTGACGTCTTTGATGTCGTGACCGTCTACGAGAATGCGTCCGGATGTGACGTCATAGAACCGTGGGATCAGGTTGCACAGCGTGGTTTTGCCGCCGCCGGAGGGGCCGACCAGGGCCACGTTTTCGCCAGCATGGACGTGGAGGTCGATGTTGGAGAGGACGGCGCTGTCGTCGTCAGCGTATCGGAAGCCAACCTGATCAAAAACAATATTTCCGGTCAATGGGGGCAAGGTGACGGCGTCCTCTTTGTCCTGGATTTCCACGTCCTCATCCAGGATTTCCAAAAACCGCTCAAGGCCTGTCATGCCCCGCTGAAACTGTTCTGCGAACTCGACGATGCGGCGGATTGACGTCAGCAGCATGGTGATGTAGAGCAGGAAAGCGACCAAATCAGGTGGGGTGAGGGTACCGCGAATCATGAAGAGGGATCCGGCCACAACGACTGTGATGTACATAATGCCGTCGAACAGGCGGGTTGTGCCTTGAAACAAAGCCATATAGCGGTAGGCTTTTTTCTTGATGCGCAGGAACCCGGCGTTGTTTTCAGCGAATTTGTCTTCCTCGATGGTTTCGTTGGTGAAAGCCTTGACCACGCGAACCCCTAACAGGCTGTCTTCAACCTGGGAATTGATTTCGCCGATCTGGTTGCGGGATTCCTTGAAAGCATCCCGCATGCGCCTGATATTGCGTGATGAGACCAGGATCATGATGGGCACAAGGATGAAGATGATAAGGGTCAACCACAGGTTGAGGCTGCTGAGGATGACAAAAGTGACGGAGATCTTGATGGCGGCGATAAAATATTCTTCCGGACAGTGATGGGCGAATTCGGTGATATCGAAGAGGTCGCTGGTGATGCGCGCCATGAGCTGGCCGACCTTTGTGTTGCTGTGGTAGGAATAGGATAGTTTGTGCAGATGGGCAAACAGATCCCGGCGCATGTCGGTCTCAATGCGGGCCCCCATAACATGGCCCATATTGGCCATGAAATAGTTGGCTGCCACGTCGATAATGCGCAGCACCATGTACAGACCGCCTAAGGTCAGGATGACAGAGACGGTGAGGGCTGCCGGGTCATTCATTCCCTTGTCGGTGATATAGCGGACAATCAGCGGCAAGGCCAGTTCGCATAGGGTGGTTAAGGACGCGCAGAAGAGATCCAGCGTCAGAACCGGCCAGTATTTACGGAAGTAGGGCGCGAAACGGCGCACCAGATATGATGTTTTGAGGGTGTGTGTTGCCGGAGTCGCCGCCCCAGAACGGTTATTGGTTACTGTTTTTTTCATGCTCTCTGCGCAGAATCTCCCTGACTTCATCTAAGGAATAGCCTGATTCCAAGAGTGCTATGACATGAGCTTCGCCCCTGGCTTCGCCCCTGGCTTCGCCCCTGGCTTCGCCTCTGGCTTCGCCTCTGGCTTCGCCTCTGGCTTCGCCTCTGGCTTCGCCTCTGGCTTCGCCTCTGGCTTCGCCAATTATGATTCCTTCCTCGCGGCCTTCTTCCTTCCAGACCTCGATTGCGTCCTCCAGCTTAAATTCTGTTGTCAGCATGTTTGCCACCTCCGAAGCGTGATTTGTGAAAAAAGGCTGTAATATTTGGTTCTCTTCACAATACCGGACAGCCTCTGTTACCGCTGTTGACAGTGTCAATCCTCCGTCAATACCTTCGCGTACTTTGCGGATAAATATTACATACCCGAGCAAGGTTGCGCTCCTGCCCACTATTTCTTCATTACGCCCTGCGTTGATGTTCAGAACCCGGACTGTCAAGTCGAGTCTTCCGTATTTTTCCGAGTGTTCAGGGAGTTCTTTGAATGCGTCGGATAACCGCAGCACTTTTTCGTCGGGAAACTCGCTTTTTCCGTTATACAGCACTATAAACTCCGGCGTAGGAATCGACATCAGCCGCTGGCGGTAAATGGCTTTTCTGTCGATAATTTTTTCATAGATTCGCGCAATGTAAAGCAAACACCGAAGGGGAAGATTGTTATTGATACTTGATTGATGCTCCAGAAGAATAACGATTTTATCGTCGACTGTGAATGAAATATCGTTCATCATGTCCATGAAAAGAACATCTTCGAGAGTGTTGATTTCTATGGCTGTATCAATACCGTAATCGCTTCCTGATAATGCGTTATAGAGCTCAAGCAGCGTGCCGGTGTCGCTGAAGAGTTTGGTGAATACTGTGCTTTTATATTCCCGGTTTGCGCCCATAACTCACCTCAATTCACTGGCAGCACATAAAGGATTTCCTGCTATATTATCATTTTACTCCGGGACAGCATTTTTTTCAAGGAATATTGGATACAGATCAGACCCAGCCGGAGGGGCAGGAGGGGGCGGTGGGGCACAGGGCGGAGCCGTTCTTCGTGGCGGCGCGGGGTCTAAGGCCCTTTACGCGAAAAGCGCAAATAAGGCAGCCTGCGCTTTTTTCCGCTCCAAGGCCTAAGACCCGCTGCCGCCACTCCCGAAACGGCTCCGCCCTGTGCCCCACCGCCCCCTCCTGCCCCTC
>WRHI01000073.1 GCA_009783315.1 Peptococcaceae bacterium | reverse complement strand
CCGACTTCGATAATCCGGGGCGTATTACCTTGGATGCTTATGCGGATATGATTATCGAGGCGAATTCATTAGATGTGAAGGTGGAGAAAAGGGATGGTCTGACCTGTTTTACCTATAGCGAAAAAGAAGAGGCGACCAACCTTGAATTCACTTATTTTGCTGTGGTATTCAAGGGGAAAGACGCGTTTTGGTCTGTTCAGTTTTACAGCGCTGCCAAAGATTACGATGCTCTGTTGCCTTCGTTCGTTGTCTGGGCCAAAACTTTCAGAATGGACTAAACGTTCGACGGCTGACGGAGAACCAGTCTTTCTCGTTGGCAATTCGTTGCAGGGAGCAACTATTTAGGAGGAAAACATAATAACAACAACCTGCTCACCAGCACCAACAGCCTCGGCAGAATACCCAAAGAGTCGCACAAAGGATAAAACAGACCCCTTCTCCCATTGTCCATTGGTCCACAGGCTGAAGGATATCAGCCTTGTCCATTGTCCATTGTTTATTGTTTATTGTCATACGATGAAGGAGGAAGAAACGTGAAAAGATGGTGGCTCATGCTCTTTTTGATTCTTTTGACCGGTTGCGCAAGCATACCGGCGATAGATTCAACAGGAGGTGAACAGATGATTGAACCGATCATAAATGAAGTCAAAGTAACAGAACAGCCATTATCGGAAATCGACACAACAGAGGATGACTTGTTCGCAAAGAATTATAGAACTCGCGAACCGTTATTTGATGATAAGGGAGGCTGCTATTACTATATCGGGTTTACTGCGGATTCTGTGCGGGAATATCTGTATTACGACAAAGGTGACGGGCAGCCAATTGCGACAGGATTGCCTGAATATGACTGGTTTAGCGTTGGCGTCGTGTGTAATGACGCGCTATATGTTGCTACCCATGAGTCTTTGCCCGCAGCCAAGCTTAAGAACAGCATCATCGAGAGATACAAAGACGGTAACATCGAAACCGTTTTTGACACCCCTGTAGACCGCTGGTACTTTTCCGAAGAAGGGATATATTACCAGGTTGATGAGTCTATTTATCTAATGGATTATGACGGGAACAATTCAACATTAATTGTTGACATTCCGGCAGAATTATATCACGGTGAGAATGCTGAAGGTTTTGTTGTTTACCGTGGTTCGATTTGGTATATCAATAGACAAATTCGGCAAAATGGAACGAAACAAAAGAGCGTTTCGTTATGGAGTTATGACCTGAAAAGCAAGGCTTTCACAAAATTTGATATGGACGATATGGATGGAATGGAGCGCATAAACAATGGGTATTTGTATTTCAAGAGGTTCAATAAAAAAACAACCCTTTGGCGCTTTAATATCGAAACATTTTGTGAAGAGCAGGTGAGTGATCTGTCGTTCCACTCAGTAAACTTCGTCAATCGAGATATCCTGTTTCTGACTAGCGAAGAAGTGTATAGGATTAATGCAAGCGGTGAGACAAAAATAATGGATAAAACCAAATTTGGGGTTCCTCTTTCCCTCACCGGAATAACCTGCCACGGGGACAGAATATTTATCAGTGGCGGCCACGGACCGTTTAATAACAGAGTTGTTGAAATTGATTTAAACGGCAACATTCTCAAAAAGATTCACGAGTGGTAGATCATTACAGAATGTGAGGTAATAATGGAAGACCAGAAGACCATCGACAACTATAAGGAAGACCAGCCGGTCAAGCAGACATCTTTGGCCCAGGCGAAGAAACCAAAGCTAATCAAGCTATTGCTTGCAGGCGTTCTGATTGTCAGCCTGGCGCTGCTGGCCATTCTTGTTGGCAATTCAATGTTAGGGATAGGGAGCAACAGCAGCGGAGGCGGAAGCAAAAAAATGCTGGATCAACGAGTACAACAGGATGCTCCCTCCGCTCCCAGCGCGCAGCCCCATAATTGAGGGTTCCCGAGTCAGTTATCTAACTTACGCTCCCAACTGAAAACAATCATTGACAAGACGGCTGCTTTTCGAACAGCCGTTTCTCCCGGCTGGCTGCTGGTGACAGAATTCAGGAATCAGAAGGCAGAATACCCAGAGAACCGCACAAAGGATAAAACAGACCCTTCTCCAATTGTCCATTGTCCATTGTCCATTGTTGCCACCTTCCCCCTCTACTACCATCACGACAAACAAGGAACCGTCACCACGCTAACCTGCCTGGACGCCTGCATCCGCAACAGCGCCAGCTACGACGCCTGGGGGGCGCCACAACAGGTCTACGCACCGCCAATAATTGGCATGAGGAAAATCGACATCGTCACCGAATTCACCGTGTACACCTACGACAAAGTGCTCCAGAACTACGATGCCAAAGCCCGGATGTACGACCCGCAAAACAAGCGGTTCATGGCCCAGGACATCATAGCCGGAGTCCTGGAAAATCCACAGACCCTCAACCGCTACCCCTATGTACTCAACAATCCCAAAACCTATATAGACCCAACCGGAGAATTTCTTGACGCCCTGCGGATATTACGTTCTGATTTGACACCCAGACCGTTGACCACTTAACACCTTGACCGCTGAAATTTGGTGCGGAATATCCGCCCTGCGAGAAAAAGCCGGAAACGCCTTGAAAAAAGCCGGAGAGGTCATAGGAGACGCCTTGGGCGCAGCGTCGAGCGCTGCTGTCGGAATCGCTCATTCACTAGTTGACGATCTGGTATTCGAACCATTGGAGTTCGTTGCCAAAGGTATGGACACAGTAGATTAAGGAAGGGGAATGATTCATTCATCCCCCAAAAATTTATGGAGGTTTATAAAAGGTGAATAGAAAATTTACCACCGATACATCTGCAAATAAAAAATGATATAATCATACCATATACAAAAGATATTCTGAGAAGTGGGAAATTTGAGGACTGGGCTAATTGACAAGAAGTATTTTAACGCCAAGACCGATGAGGACAAAGCCACCGATTATGGTGGCTTTATCTTTTAAGAACTGACCGGACAGGTGGCTGGCGAGACGGCCCAGCTGAAAGCCGATGGCGCAGAGCAGGAAGGTTACAGCGCCGATTGTGAGCGCGGAAACAACTATGTCGGCTTGAGTCAGGGCCAGGGTTATGCCTACGGCGAAGGCGTCTATACTGGTAGCGAGAGCGAGAGCGAGCAGTTGCTGCCATTTGGTGCTGAGTTGGCTGGAGGATTGGGTTTTGTTCGCGCGCAGACCATCCAGCACCATTTTGCCCCCTACCCAAGCTAAGAGGAGAAACGCGATCCAGCGGTGGAAGCGCATGATAAAACCGCTTAGCGCCCAGCCCAGGGACCAGCCGAGGACGGGCATCAGAGCCTGGAACAAAGCGAATGTTAACGCTATGGCTAAAGCGGTCCTTAGGTTGGGGCGTATCAGGGAAATGCCGTAGCCCACGGATACGGCAAAGGCGTCCGTGGCCAGACCAGCTGATAGGAGGAGGAGAGTTATCGTCATATGTGAAAGTATACCATGAGATGGTTTATAATCATAGAGAGTAAGTATGAGAGGATTTGATGGCATGGGATGCGCTCAGTTGTCAAAGTAAACGCAACCTGCGGTTGCGTTTACTTTGACAACTGAGCGGATTATTGAAGAAAAATGGCCTGAGGTGGAGTGTTGTTTGCGGGAACGGGGATTCGATTTATTTTGGCGGAAGCAGGATCAGGGATGGGTTGCCGGGCAGTGGGCAAGGAGCGGGAATTTGGAATGGCGAAAGCCTTAGGTATGGGTATTTCATGGTTCCTGTTCATAGTGTTCATAGTCAGACATACATATCG
Organism: Peptococcaceae bacterium; assembly: GCA_009783315.1. Lineage (GTDB taxonomy): Bacteria > Bacillota > Desulfitobacteriia > Desulfitobacteriales > Syntrophobotulaceae > WRJI01. The sequence goes on along the minus strand of WRHI01000073.1, from coordinate 13,871 downwards.
TTTTTAGCTGGACAGAGTGTTTAGGTGCCGGTTGCTGCAAAATTAATACTTTATTAATAGAATGTTTATGACTTTTTAATAATTGGGGTGTTATTCTGAAAGTGTTAACGGAATAAGCGCTTTTTTATTAGCGGCTAATAGCTAGGAGAGCAGAAAACATTATTTTGGAAAGGTGGAATTTGAAATGACTGAGAGAACAAAGACCGAAGGCGTCAAAGACCCTGAAAGCGGGTTGGTTGTCCGTCAAACAGACAATGGGGTTAAGGAAGGTGACCCGGAACAATGGAAACCAGATTTGGCAGAACCTCTTACGCTTGATGAAAATGGGTTGCCGATAGGCTACAAGGGAGGTCAGTGATATGGCAACAGTTGAGCAATTTATTTCTAAGGCAGCAGGTGAGATTGGTAACAACGGTGATAAATATAACAAGTGGTATTGGGAGTATACAGGTCCTGCTTGGTGTGCCGCCTTTTTTATCCTGGGTAGCTAATCAGGTTGGGTTGAGCGGTTATAAGTCGGCGGCTGTTTCTGGGATTTATGCGGTGCTGCCGAAGGTGACCACACGTTCTCTTGATGGAGTCAAACGTGGAGATTTCGTTTGCTATAATTGGGATAATCGTTCTGCAACGGATTGGATGGATCATATAGGTGTTGTTGAGTGGGTAAATCCTGGGAATGGTGAGTTTGGTACAATTGAAGGAAACACCACGGATACGCTAAGTGGGCTTGTGGCTCGCCGTACTCGGACTGTCAAGTCCAATTATTTTACGGCATTCTGTCGTCCTGGGTACACTGTTTCATTCCTTTCCACAATAGCTGATGCGGTTAGAAAAGCAGCCGAAATCGCTAAAGAAGGGGTACAGCCCCAAAAATTCACAGGAGAGTACACCATACAGAATGTCGGCTCGGGAAAAATGCTCAATGTTTTCGCGACCCCAAGTTCTGTAAAACAGGGATCGGAGGTTCGCGCCTGTAACAAAGACGGATCCCCGGAGCAAAGATTCAGAATGGACAGTTCGGGAAGCGACAAATACCATATAACGTCTCTGATCAACAATGCCGGCTATTGCATTGATACCTACGGAACGCCGTCCACACTCGTGAGCGGAGCTAAAGTTCATGTATGGACCCCTTCTGTGTCCGAGGATGACATGATGCGAGGTGATAGTGCGCTGGAAGGGAGATCACAGTTCGATAGACCACAAGCAGGGATGCCGCAAACCGACAGACCCTGGGGTGGCAGTCCTCAGATTGATGAGACAAGTGAAAAGAGTTCCCGTGCAAGCATATTGGATTTGAGTTCCTGCGACAAGACATTGTCTTTTGCACAAAGGGAAAGCTGTCCGTTTCTGGTCAGGAACAAGACCAATGAAAAAATCATTATCAACAAACCGGAATTCATTATTGGAAGAATCAAGGGCTTCGTAGATTATTTTATGGCGGAAAACGCGGCTATAAGCAGAATTCACGCTGTCATTATCTCCCGCGACAAGAAATACTATATTGTCGACACGGAATCCATTAACGCTACCTGCGTAAATGGAACGCGGATTCCAGTCAAAACGGATGTGGAAATATTCCATGGGGATATCATAAAACTGGCGAATGAGGAATTGGGAATTGGTGTTTCGAACATGTTAAGGCTTTATTCGATAATGGTTTTTCGACAAGTCTCGTGATATAATGCTGTTATCAACAATTTGGTTGGTGCACTTTACGAAGGTGCGATAGCGACGAAATACGAGTTTGAGCCACGGGCGGAGGAGGCCAACAATGGCGACTGTATACCGTCTCTTTGTGGAGAAGAAGCCTGGGTTTGACATCGAGGCACAAAACTTATTGAAGGACGTGGGGCGCTATCTGGGAATCGGTTGCCTTACGGGAGTGCGTCTGTTTACTCGTTATGATGTGAGCGGGCTTAGGCGGGAGGAACTGGACAAGGCGATTTGGACTGTGTTTGCTGAAGCAAATGTTGACCGGGTTTATTTGGAGACATTGGCAGGGGAAGAGCTTCCGCGTGTTCTTGCGGTTGAGTACCTGCCGGGGCAGTTTGATCAGAGGGCTGATTCAGCGGCGCAATGCATTCAGATTCTGACTCAGAATGAAAGGCCCAAGGTGCGGACGGCTAAGGTTATGGGCTTGTACGGGGATCTCTCTGATAACGATGTTGCCAGGATTGCCGATTACTATATCAATCCGGTGGAATCGAGGCTTGCCGATTTGGATAAGCCATCGGAGTTGGATTTAGCGGCAGAGGAACCGGGCGATGTGCCTGTAATTACAGGGTTTACGATGTGGACGCGGGAGGAATTAGAGAATTGGAGAGAAGGCGAAGGGCTGGCTATGTCCACGGCGGACGCGCTTTTTTGCCAGAGCTATTTTCGGGATGAAGAAAGGCGCGATCCGACTTTAACAGAGCTCAAGGTAATTGATACATATTGGTCCGATCACTGCCGTCATACGACTTTCCTTACGGAACTTGTGGCTGTTGAAATTGCGCCGGGGCCGCTGTCCGGCGCGCTGCAAGGGGCCCTAGACAAATATTATGAACTGCGTCAGGAAGTGTACGGTGGCAATGGACAATGGGGAGAGGACAATGGACAATGGACAGAGGGCAATGGACAATGGACAATGGACAATGGACAATGGGGAGAAGGCAATGGACAATGGACAATGGACAATGGACAATGGGGAGAGGACAATGGACAATGGACAATGGACAATGGACAGTGGGGAGACAAGGGTCAGGGGAATGATGGGGATCAGGAGAACAAGAGGGAGTGTGTAAGTGACGGAAGCGGCGAAAACGAAGACATGCTTCCCATTGTCCATTGTCCATTGTCCATTGTCCATTGCATCAGTCTCATGGATATGGCTGTGATTGGGCAAAAGGCTATGAAAAAGCGTGGGTTGTTGGCGGATCTGGACGAGTCTGAGGAAATTAATGCTTGCAGCATTGTTGTGCCTGTTGACGTTGATGACCGTTCAGAGCCTTGGTTGGTGCAGTTTAAAAATGAAACCCATAACCATCCCACGGAGATTGAACCTTTTGGCGGTGCGGCGACCTGTTTGGGCGGGGCTATCCGTGATCCTTTGTCCGGGCGGGCTTATGTTTATCAGGCGATGCGTGTGACCGGGAGCGCCGATCCTCGTTTGCCCCTCAATGAGACTTTGCCGGGGAAGCTGCCTCAACATAAGATTACGACTGGGGCCGCACGGGGATACAGTTCTTACGGCAATCAGATCGGGTTGGCGACGGGGCAGGTGGCGGAGCTTTATCATCCCGGTTATGTGGCTAAGCGCATGGAGATCGGCGCGGTGATCGGGGCGGTGCCCCAAAGCCAGGTGCGGCGCGGCCGACCGGTCCCCGGCGATGTGGTGGTTTTGTTGGGAGGCCGGACGGGACGGGACGGCTGCGGCGGCGCCACGGGTTCGTCTAAAGCCCATGATGCCGGCTCGTTGATGGCTTGCGGCGCCGAAGTGCAGAAGGGGGATCCGACGACGGAGCGTAAGATCCAGCGGCTGTTCCGTAAGGGCGATGTGAGCCGTTTGGTTAAGAAGTGTAATGATTTTGGGGCTGGTGGCGTCAGCGTCGCTATTGGGGAACTGGCTGAAGGTCTGGAGATTGATTTGGATAGGATACCCCGTAAGTATCAGGGGCTTGACGGAACGGAACTGGCTGTGTCAGAGTCTCAAGAACGTATGGCTGTTGTTCTTGACGCCGATGATGTGGCGGCTTTTGTGGCGGCGGCTGATCGGGAGAATCTGGAAGCCACCCCGGTGGCGCGGGTCAGTGCAGCCAGACGCCTGGCGATGTCGTGGCGGGGGAAGGGTATTGTTGATTTGAGCCGCCGTTTTCTTGATACCAACGGCGTTAGACAGCAGGCTAGCGCTCTTATTGTGAGTCCGGATCCGGCGCGGAATTACCGCCGCCTTGTGCCGGAGGTCTGTGAGGGGGAATCCTGGAGTGAAGCCTGGCGAAACAATTTGGGGCGCTTGGAAGTGGCCGGACAAAAAGGGCTTGTCGACATGTTTGATTCTACTGTGGGAGCGGGCAGCGTCCTGATGCCTTTCGGCGGACTTTGGCAATTGACGCCGGAGGAAGCTATGGTTGCTAAGATTCCGTTAGAGGAAGGGGAAACGGAGACAACGACCATTATGTCTTATGGTTTTATGCCTGCTTTGAGCACTTGGAGCCCTTGTCATGGGTCGGCCTTCGCCGTTGTGGAGGCTTTGGCAAAGGTGACGGCTGTTGGGGGTAACCCTTGGCAAGCACGTCTGACTTTGCAGGAATATTTTGAGCGACTGGGAACAGATCGAAAACGTTGGGGAAAACCGACCGCGGCGCTTCTTGGCGCTTTGCTGGCGCAGCTTGAATTGGGCGTGCCCGCTATTGGGGGCAAGGATAGCATGTCAGGATCTTTTGGTTCCCTTGATGTGCCGCCGACGTTGGTGTGTTTTGCTGTTGTGCCGGGCCGGAGTGGGGAGACGGTCTCGGCTGCGTTCAAAAAAGCGGGTCACCCTGTTTTGTTTTGGCCGCTTCCGGTTGACGCAGCGACGGAGTTGCCGGATTGGCCGCGTTTACGTCGGATGCTGACAACGATCCATCAATGGTGCCGCGCGGGGAAGGTCGCGGCGGCTTCTGTCGTTAAGGAAGGTGGGCTGGCGGCCGCGCTGACCCGTATGGCTCTTGGCAATTGGCTTGGGGTGGCTCTGGAGAAGGATGCAGGTTGCTGGACGCGGGAGACGCTGTTCGCGCCGTTGGTGGGGTCAATGGTGCTGGAGATGACTGAGGGGTTTGACACGGTGGACATGGAAGCGGTGTATCAGGAAGCGGCGGATCAGGAGGCGGCGGATCAGGAAGCGGCGGATCTTGAGGAGGATGATCCTGCAGCTTGGATGGCAACCGGTCGTCCCGAATGTTTTAAGATCGGCGTGACCCAAGAGAGACCCTACGTGGATTTGCCTTGGTTCCCAGAGTCCCGAACCTCGAATCCCGAACCGGTGTCCGGCTCTTTGTCCCTGTCTGATTTGGCGGCGTGTTGGCTGCAACCGCTGGAGGGGGTTTTCCCAACGAAAGCGTCTGAGGCAATGGGCAAGGGACAAGGGACAAGGGACAATGGTCAATGGTCAAGGGACACCGGGCAAGGGGACATGAGGGAATTAGAGCTGGAGCTGCCTTTTTATGCCCAGAGACAGGAGTTTTCGCCTGTGGCGGTTAATAGAGGAGCTAAGCCGAGGGTGCTTATTCCGGCATTTCCAGGGACTAATGGTGAGACGGATATGGCGCGGGCCTTTGCGCGGTCCGGGGCTGAGACTGATGTTGTGGTGGTGCGGAATCTAACAGGTGAACATGTTGAGCAGAGTGTTCGGATTTTGCTGGAGGTTATGGATCGGGCGCAGATGATTGCTTTTCCCGGAGGGTTTTCGGGGGGGGATGAGCCTGACGGGTCGGGGAAGTTTATGGCGGCGCTGTTTCGCCATGAGGGGCTACGGGCGGGATTAGCAAGATTTCTTGAAGAGCGGGATGGTCTTATTATTGGCATTTGTAATGGCTTTCAGGCGCTGATCAAGCTGGGGCTTCTTCCTGGGGGCCGCGTTGTTGAGATTGATGAGAACCATCCGACCTTGACTTTTAACAGCGTGGGGCATCATATTTCGCGGATGGCTTATACACGCGTGGTTTCTGTTAAGTCGCCGTGGCTGCGTTTTTGCGAAGTCGGACAGAGGCATGCGGTGCCTGTTTCTCATGGAGAGGGACGTTTTGTTGCCTTAAACAGTCAACTTCAGGAACTGGTTCGTGACGGTCAAGTTGTCGCACAATACGTTGATGTTGAAGGGCGGCCGAGTATGGACGATCCTTGGAATCCCAACGGTTCTGTTTTGGCGGTTGAGGCGATCTGCAGTCCAAACGGCAGAATTCTTGGCAAAATGGGGCATTCAGAGCGCACGGGACCGGGTCTCGGGGTCAATGTGCCTGGTGACCAGAACCAGCGGTTGTTTGAGGCTGGTGTCAGCTTTTTCTGCTGACGAAGGTCTTGAAGTTCTGGTGCGTAAAAATATTTATATTGTCAATTCTATTAGAGTGGTGTTAAATTATAGGTGTGAGGATTTGGGACAAACATTATGATAGTTTCCTTATAAAGCCTTTACTCGTTATTTCTGACTTATTCAAATAAAGATGCTATAAGGAGGGCAACATGTTCAGACACATGAAAGGAACTGATACAATGGGCCAATGCTCCAAATACGCCGGGAGCTCAAGGCACCCATTTGGAATGGCGGTTAGCTTAGCTGTTTTGGTTTTGCTTAGCTGCTGTTTAACCGGATGCGATGCTATCAACAATTTTATTGGTGGGAATCAGGGATCCCTCATGGAGAACATCCCGGCGGCGATTGATCTGGAGACCGCTTCGGACGAGGATTGTTTTCTCTGGAACGGCGGCACGATTACCGGCTTGACTGAAAAGGGGAAGGCGCAAGTTAATGTTGTCGTTCCGAAAAAAGCGACGTCAATTGATAAGGAAACTTTTGCCCGGAACACAGCCATCAAGTCAGTTGGCTTTCAAAATCCTGGTATCGTTTTGGGAGAGGGATTGTTTATGGATTGCGCTTCATTGGAAATGGCGCTCTTACCCACGAACCTTCATGTAATTCCAATTTCTCTATTTAAGGGATGCAGGGCTTTGAAAGAAATAGTTATTCCTGATCAGGTGACAAAGATTGATAATATGGCGTTTTTCCAATGTACTTCTTTGGAATCGGCAGAGCATGGCGGCAAAATAGAGTCTATTGGGCGTCAGGCTTTCCACACCTGTGACAAACTTAAGGAATTCGAGTTTTCTCCCAGTATCAATGTGATTGGGGAAGGGGCGTTCGCCTGGTGCTATGAACTGGAAAGTGTCGTTCTTACGAGCACTGAACAAGAAATTCTCGAGGTGAGAACTTTTTCCAATTGCGTAAAACTCACGAAGGTCGTCATCCCTGAAGGCGTTAAGAAACTTGATGTTGGGGTTTTTGCTCAATGTCCGAGGCTGACCGATATTACTTTGCCGGCGTCCCTTGAGGAGATTGATACAGGCGCTTTTAAGAATACGGCGGCCCTGAATGCCGAACCCAAAAAGTATAAGGTTGTAGAAGGGTCTCCTGCTGACTTGAGCTTTGGCAGTTATTCCACGCAGTTTGACGCTAAGGAATACCAATAATCGGTGTTCGGTGAAAGCTGTACGGTGTACGGTGATCGGTTTCCGGGATCGGGATTGCAGTGGAGATGCAATAAGTGAAAAGGCGGCGTTACGAATAGGATTAACGCAATTCGAACTTGTTTATTTGAATTGCGTTTTTCCTATTCTGAGAACGGACGCATATACTTGTTATGTATACCCAACACCGAACACCGACAAGCAAGGGGGGACGAGTGTGCGCTCCAAAACATATGTTTTGCATGAGTCTGTTGATTCATCTATGGGTTTTGCCGTCGTCGGCAATGTGGAGAAGTTCGCGCGGAATAAACATGTGCGCAAGTGTTGGCGGTTTTGCCAGGAACATCAACTCAAGGCTTTTCTTGTTCTTTTGGATTATACGAAAGACAGCAAGACGGCGGGTCGCCCATTGACGGGCCCCTCATCGGCCAGGGCCAAACTGCCGGCCCGGGTTTTTTCGCGCCTTGGCGATCTGCCGGAAAAAATTGATGTGGTGATACCGTGTCTCATGCCCAGGCATATTCCCGCTATTGTTGAGGAGAGCGCCGTCGCCGGGGCCCATACCATCTGGTTTCAGGAGAAGAATTGGACGCCGGAATTCCAGGAACAGGCTGAGGGGAAGGGGTTGTCTGTTGTGCGTGGATGCGTGCTTAAGCACAAGATATATTATGGGGTTGCCAAGTTTTTAAGCCCCTGTTATTGGCATGGGTTGAACTGTACGAAGGCTTTGCCGAAGTATCGGCGATAGAATGATTTCCATCAGCCTTTGTTGAGGTCAGCGTGCGCTTTTGTTTGTGGGGCCACCGCGTCCTGTAATGCCCAAATCCGGGTTGGGGTGCTCTCTGAGAGGGTTTTGGCGTATTCGATGGCGTAGATGAGGCCGGCCAGGGTGTCAAGGGAGGTGGGGCACGGTATGTTGAACTCTACGGACATACGGCGCATTTGGAAACCGTCGCGCAGGGGTTGTTTGCCCCGGGTCAGGGTGTTGACGACGAAGACAACTTCTTTGTTGCGGATGATGTCGATGACGTTGGGATGGCCTTCATGAATTTTACGGACTTCGCCGACTGGGAGCCCATGAGCGCGGAGGAAAGCCGCGGTGCCGTTGGTGGCTTTGAGGCCGAAGCCGAGCTCGGTGAGACGGGCCAGGTGAGGTAAGGCTTCTTCCTTGTCTTTGTCGGCTAGGGTGACGAGGATGTCGCCAGATTGCGGGATGCGGTAACCGGCGCCGAGAAAGCCTTTGTACATAGCTTCCGGTAAGGTGTCGGCCAAGCCGAGGACTTCGCCGGTTGATTTCATCTCGGGTCCTAAGGAGGGTTCGACGTCGGTGAGTTTGTTGAAGGAGAAGACGGGGATTTTGACGGCCACGAGGTTGGGCTTGGGGTGGAGGCCGCCTGAATAGCCTTGTTGGGACAGGGTCTGGCCCAGTTGGACCAGGGTGGCCAGTTTGACCATGGGTATGCCGGTGACTTTGCTGAGAATGGGAACGGTGCGGCTGGCCCGGGGGTTGACTTCGATGACGTAGATTTGATCGTCTTGGATGATAAATTGAATGTTGAGCAGCCCTTTGACCTGGAGCGCCAGGGCGATGCGGGTTGTGTATTCGGTTAGGGTGTTGATGAGTTCGGGGGTGAGGTTTTGCGGCGGGTAGATGGCGATGCTGTCGCCGGAGTGGATGCCCGCTCGTTCCAGGTGTTCCATGATGCCGGGGATGAGCACGTTTTCGCCGTCAGCGATGGCGTCGACTTCGACTTCACGGCCCAGCATGTAACGGTCGACCAGGACGGGATGTTCCGGGGAGACCCGGACGGCTTGGGCCAGGTAGTCGGTGAGGTCGTTTTCGTTGTAGACGATTTCCATGGCTCGTCCGCCGAGGACGTAAGACGGTCTTACCAGCACAGGGAAGCCCAGAGAGGCGGCTATACCGCGGGCTTCGGTGTGGCTGTGGGCTAGATTGCCTTTGGGCCGTGGAATCCGGAGGGATTCCAACAGATCGTCGAATTTTTCCCGGTTTTCCGCCCGGTCTATGTCTTCCACACTGGTGCCCAGGATGGCGACGCCGCGCTGGAGGAGGGGTTTGGCCAGGTTGATGGCGGTCTGGCCGCCGAATTGAACCACGACGCCCCGGGGGCGCTCCTGATCTATGACGCTCATGACGTTTTCGATGTTGAGGGGTTCGAAGTACAGGCGGTCGGATGTGTCAGGGTCGGTACTAACGGTTTCTGGGTTGTTGTTGATGACGATGGATTGGCAGCCCATTTCACGAATGGCGTGGGAAGCGTGGACGGAGCAATAGTCGAATTCGATGCCCTGGCCGATGCGGATGGGGCCGGAGCCGAGCACAAGGATTTTGTCGGCGTCGGTGGGCCGGCTTTCACCTTCTTCGCCGAAACTTGAGTAGTAGTAAGGGGTGGCGGCGGGGAATTCGCCGGCGCAGGTGTCGACCATCAGATAGCCGGGGATGATGCCTTGTTCGCGGCGTTTGCGGGCGATGACGGTTTCGTCGGTGTTGAGAAGATGAGCCAGTTGAAAGTCGCTGAACCCGGCGGTTTTGGGAATTGACAATTGACAATTGTCAATTGTCAGCTGGGAGAGGGTTTCTTCCAGGCTAACGATTTTGGCGATTTCGTTCAGGAAGAAGTAATCTATTTTGGTGATTTTGTTGACTTGCTCAATGGAGACGCCGCGTCGCAGGGCTTCCGCAACCAGGAAGAGTCTTTCGTCGTCGGCTTTTTCAATTTTGGCGAGAAGGTCGGGGAGGGGGATGGCGCGGAAGGATTCCATGAGGAGGCCTGTAAAGTTGGCTTCCAAGGAGTAGATGGCTTTGAGCAGCGCCGAGGAAAAACTACGGCCCAAGGCCATGACTTCGCCGGTGGCTTTCATCTGAGAGCCGAGGGAACGTTGGGCGCCGGTGAATTTGTCGAAGGGCCAGCGGGGGATTTTGGCGACGATGTAGTCGATGCTTGGTTCAAAACAAGCGGTGGTGGCGCCGGTGACGGTGTTGGCGATTTCGTCAAGGGTGTAGCCCAGGGCTATGCGGGTGGCGACTTTAGCGATGGGGTAGCCTGTGGCCTTGGAAGCCAGAGCGCTGGAACGGCTGACCCGGGGGTTGACTTCGATGACGTAGTACTGGCTGCTGTAAGGGTGGAGGGCGAACTGAATGTTGCAGCCGCCTTCGATGGCGAGTTCGCGGATGATGGAGAGGGCCGCTTGGCGCATCATACGGAAATCTTTGTCGGAAAGGGTCTGAGTCGGCGCGACGACGATGCTGTCGCCGGTGTGAATACCGACGGGGTCGATGTTTTCCATAGAACAGATGGTGATGCAGGTGTCGGCGCTGTCGCGCATGACTTCAAATTCGATTTCTTTCCAGCCGGCAACGCTGCGTTCGATAAGCAATTGTTTGTTGATGCTGTATGTCAGGCCTTTGGCAGCGATTTCGGTCAGGGTTTCATCGTCATGGGCGACGCCGCCGCCGGTGCCGCCCATGGTGTAACCGGGGCGCACGATGACGGGGTAGCCGATGGAGCGGGCGAAGCGCAGGGCGTCTTCTATGCCGGAGACAATGGCGCTTTCGGGGACAGGTTCGCCGATTTCTTCCATGGTTTGTTTGAAACGTTCACGATCTTCGGCTTTTTCTATAGAGTCTAGAGAGGTGCCGAGGAGGCGGACGTTTTCCCGCTCCAGGGTGCCGTCCCGGGCGAGTGTCATGGCTAAGTTCAGGCCGACTTGGCCGCCTAAGGTGGCCAGCAGGCTGTCCGGCCGCTCTTTGGCGATGACGGCTTGCACAGTTTCCGGTGTCAGAGGTTCGAGATAAATACGAGAGGCCATAGGGGCGTCGGTCATGATAGTGGCTGGGTTGGAGTTGATCAAAACCGCTTCAACGTTCTCTTCTTGCAGAGTCCGGCAGGCTTGGGTTCCCGCGTAATCGAATTCGGCGGCTTGTCCGATGATGATCGGACCGGAGCCGATGACAAGGACTTTTTTGATGTTGCTGTGTTTAGGCATGGCTGGCGTATCCTTTCTGCAGGAGCAGGTCGCGGAAGTGTTCGTAGAGGTAGTGGGTGGTGTGAGGACCGGGTTGAGTGTCCGGGACAAATTGCAGGGAGAAAGCTTGACGGCTTGGACAAGCTAAGCCTTCGATGCTTTTGTCGTTCAAATGAATATGGGTGATCTCTGTTCCCTCCGTGAAGGGGCCTTCCAGGGCGAAGCCGTGGTTCTGGGCGGTAATGTGGATTCTGCCCCCACCCCGAATCGGGTGATTGGCGCCGCGATGACCGGGTATCAGGGGACGGACGCGACCGCCCAGGGCCAGTCCCAGGAGCTGGTGTCCGAGTCCCACGCCCATGAGGGGTAGGGACTGAGCTAAGATTTGAGTGATGGTTCGGCATATGTCCGGAAGCTCCTGGGGGTTACCAGGCCCGTCAGATAAAAGCACGCCGGCGGGCGTGCATTGCCTGATGTCATTAAAAGTGCTGTCGGGGGGCAGCAGGGTGATAGCACAGCCGAGGGCGTGGAGAGCGTTGATTAAGTAATCCCGGCCGCCAAAATCGATGAGAGCGACGCGGGGGCCGGCGGGGTTTTCCGGCAGATCCCGGCGGGCGGAGACGGTAATACCGCGGATCAGATCCGGGGTGGGGGTTGGCGTCAACGCGGCGGCCCGAGCCCGCAGACGGTCAAAATCGTCGTCCAGGCTGATCAGACCTTGCTGGCTGCCGTGAAGGCGCAGATGTCTGGTCAGGGCGCGGGTGTCCACTTGGCTCAAGGCGACGATACCTTGATCGACAAGATAGCGGTGCAGGGTCTGTTCTGTACGGTAATTGCTGGGCTGGGGGCATATTTCGCGGACTATGAGTCCCCGGGCGCTGATGCTGAGGGATTCCCGGTCTTCCTTGTTGACGCCGTAGTTGCCGATAAGCGGGTAGGTCATAACAATAATTTGACCGGAATACGTGGGATCGGTTAAGATCTCCTGGTATCCGGTCATGCTGGTGTTAAATACAATTTCACCGCTGGTTTCCCCCGCCAATCCGGCGGAGACACCGGCGAAAATTCGGCCGTCTGCCAAACATAAGTGCGTTTTCATAGGGGACGTTCCTTTCTGGTAGCGAAATTCTGCTTTATTTTAAATGCTTTCGGCATCCGTGTCAAATCTTGGGCAGACCACAGCAAGTTACAGGCCAACATAAAATAACAACAGAATAGCGCCCTGCGAGAGAGGTGTGAGTAAAGGGTTTTGAGTGGGAAGATTTAGAAGATCCACTTGCCGCTGTTTTTGATCGAAAGAATGATCTGCTGATGTTCCCGCTCAGTTTTGGAGAAAAAGACTTCGCCGGTGTTGTCGGCTACAAAGTAATAGTACTCGGTGTTTTTCGCAGTCATAACGGCGTCAATCGATTCACGCCCGGGGCCGGCAATCGGGCCTACAGGTAATTTGCCAATCATTTCAGGTCCCCTGGTGTTATAGGGGTTATACTTGTTGAGTTCGCTCTCGGTTAAATCTCTTGAAGAGGACATGTCAATTTTGAAAGCGTAATAGGTGGATACATCGCTTCCCAGGGACCAGCCATCGTTCAGACGGTTATAGAAGACGCCGGCAATGAGGTTTCTGTTTTCGGCGTTTGTGCCCTCTAATTCCACCATGCTTGCCAGAGCCAGCAATTCGTGGGCAGAGTATGAGCTCCTGCCGATTGGGTCTTTATATTGATCGAGCACAGTCTCCATGCCTTGCAGCAAAACGTCAAACAGATCCTCAAGAGTTATATCTTTGCTGCTGATCTGATAGGTGTCGGGAAAGAGATAGCCCTCTAAAGGATAATAAATGTCAGCGTTCTTAATCTCCGCCGTCATAAACCAATAGCGGTTGATTAATGAATCAATATAGGTTTCGTTCTGCAACAGGGCAAAAACGTCTGCTTCTTCATGAACCGTGTTCTCGGCAATAACTTTGGCGACGCCTCTCATGTTTAAGCCTTCTTTAACAGTCAGCATGAAAGCGTCCGGTTCAATATTTTTTCCGGAAACCAAATAATCGATAATTGTGTCCAAATCCATACTCGGGCTTAGCTCATATGTGGCGGCTTGCAGGTTGTCGATTTTCTTCATCCTCAAATACAACCGAACGAACTGTTCGTTCTTAATCAAGCCGTTTTCTTTTAAATTATGAGCGATGGTTGGGACCGTTTCTCCTTTTTTGATGTCAAAGACAATTTTTTCGCTGGAATCGCTGACGGCGGACAGATTGTAGCTGTAGAAAGCCCAGGCTCCGATTGCCGCTGCCAGCAACAAAACGACAATGATGATGAATATTTTCTTGATCACAAACACTTCCTTCGTTAAAAAATGCGCAAATACGCGATCATGTGTGTGTCTATTTGAATACTGCATATATTGTAACATGAACAGCGCGTCTTTGACAATCGTTAAGTGTTGGCAGGTGCATATTTTACGTATTTTAAAAGTGCAGGAAGCGACAAAAAAATAAATAGAAATATCCACTGCGGGATTCTCCCGCAATCTAATGGTGAATGGAGATGGATATTATGTGGGCTCGTAACAGTCCCGAGGTAGGGTTTGGAGTCTGCCGCTCCCCAACCCCTGACGTGGCACTGTTACTGGCCAGCGCGGTATCTGCCTCCAAATCACCATTGAGTTGCGGGAAAACACCG
>WRHI01000072.1 GCA_009783315.1 Peptococcaceae bacterium | reverse complement strand
TGTCTGAGCGAAACGCAGTGAAGCGAGTTTTGGGTTTGCAGCGAACGGAGCTTAGAGATTCCCCAGCCTGGAGAACGGCTTGGGGACAAGGCCTCGGCCGCCCTCCTGCCCCTCCGCCCCTCCGCCCCTCCGCCCCTCCGTCCCTCCGCCCCTCCGGGCCCGCTCCCCGCTGCCTTGAGCCGCTAGAAGACCAACACCAGAGGTATACCTAACGTCTTATCTTGACAGCTGTATAATCGCTACAAAAATTTCTTAAACCAGGAGGATCTCACAATGCCTAAAACCCTAACCCGGAACCGCCTTCTGTCTTCAATCCTGACGCTGTTCCTAACACTGTTTCTGTTCGCAACAGCCGTCGGATGCGCCGATACGGCGACGCCGTCCAATCCCGGTCTTCCCACAGTGGACAGAGCCGGGCACCTCATAAACGCGCCAGCAGAGGTTAACGCCATTATTTCGATGGCCCCGTCTATGACTCTGATCTTGATCGACCTGGGGCTTGGGGACAAAATTGTGGCTATGGATTCTCAGTCAGCCGCTTTGGTTGCTCCCAACCCGCCTATTCCGGTCTTCGATATGCTTAACCCCAACGCGGAAAGCCTTGCCGCGCTGAAACCCGATCTCATCTTGGCTTCCGCCATCAGTATGATGGGCAACGAGGCAAACGATCCTTTTGCGCTTTTGCAGCAGCTTAATATCTGCGTGGCTTATATTCCCACCAGCGAGAGCATCGCCGGTATTATGGAAGATATCCGCTTCATCGCGGCCATAACAAGGCAAAATGATCATGGGGAAAAGTTGATCACCGAGATGGAGCGTGAAATCGATGAGATTGTCCGGCTGCGGGAACAGAACGGCAGCCAGGATCAAGGCGGCCTGGATAAACGCGGACAGCCCAAGACCGTTTATTTTGAAATCAGCGCCGCTCCCTATATGTACAGCTTCGGTAAGGGCGTGTTTACGAATGAAATGCTTGAGCTCGCCGGCGGCGTTAATATTTTCGCCGATCAAGACGACTGGCTGCCTGTTGAGGCTGAAAGCGTTCTCGCGGCCAATCCTGACGTGATTTTCACTAACGTGGATTATCTTGATGACCCTGTGGGGGAAATTATGGCGCGGCCAGGCTGGGAAGAAGTGAACGCCGTTAAGAACGCCCGGGTGTTTTATGTTGATACCACTTCCACAGCAGTCCCTCATCACAAGATTACAAAAGGGATCAGGGCAATGGCTGAGCTCCTTCGCGAGTCGTTTTAGTATGAGCCGGGGCAGGAGTATACGACTAAGCAAAAACTTGAAGATTCTTATCTTTGTCTCCTGCACGGTGTTGGCGCTGTTGTTAAGCGTGTCGGTGGGCGGCGCTTCGATTTCTTTGTGGGATATCGGGCTTGTTTTTGCCCATAAGCTTTTTCATGTGCCGTTGCCTGACGGGGTCGATCGGATTGTGCCGGGGCTTATCTGGAATATCCGGCTGCCCCGGGTCTTTCTGAGTTTTGTCGTGGGGGCGGCGTTAGCTGTCAGCGGCAGCGTGATGCAGTCGGTTCTGAAGAATCCTTTGGCCTCTTCCTACACCGTTGGGGTTTCATCCGGCGCCGGCTTAGGGGCCGTCATTGTCATTGTCTGCGGGATTTCTTCCGGCGTGCTGGGGATGTTTCTTCTGCCCGTTTTTGCCGTTGTTTTTGGCTTGGGCACGGTTTTTGTGTCGGTTTTGTTTGCCTCCCGGATCGACAGGAATCTTGACAATTTTTCGATTGTCTTGATGGGTATGGTTCTGTCGATTTTTGCCAACGCCGTTATGATGACTCTGGCTTCTATGAACTCCCGACATGCTCAGCAGATTGTGTCGTGGCAGTTGGGCAGTTTCGCCTTAAAAGGTTGGGCGGTGGTGGGGATTGTTTCTGTTGTTTCTGTCGTTGTTATTCTATGGCTGACCCGTTACGCCAAAGAGATGGATGTGCTGACCTTTGGCGACGAACAGGCCGGCGCCTTGGGGCTGGAAGTCAAGAAGACCAAGTGGACTCTGATCATGCTGTCGGCGGTTCTTACCGGCGTCGCCGTGGCCTTTGTGGGCGTGGTGGGGTTTGTGGATTTGATTGCGCCTCATATTGTCAGGCGGTTTTTTGGATCCCTCCACAAGTATGTTGTGCCGTTGTCGGGTCTGTTCGGGGGTGCGTTCATGGTTGTGGCCGACGTCATCGCGCGGACAGCGGTTTCGCCGTCTGAGATCCCTGTGGGATCTGTGACGGCTTTAATTGGCGCGCCTTTTTTTGCTTATGTTTTTCTGCGGAGCCGCCAAGGGTTGGCCTCTCATGGAAGCGGGGTGTGAAGGTTGCTGTGTGTGGAAAATCTGGTTTGCGGATACGATGGGGTGCGGGTTCTGAACGGAGTGTCTTTTGCCGCGGCGCCCCATGAGAAGCTGTTCGTTATCGGTCCTAACGGGTGCGGTAAAACGACGCTGCTGCGCGCACTGGCGGGCTTGATTCCCTATTCTGGCTCCGTTCGCGTTGACGGCGCCGATGCCGCCCCTTTGAGCAGAAAACAGCGGTCGCAAAAAATCGCGCTGCTGACTCAGCTTGCAACCGTCACTTTTTCCTATTCCGTATTGGAGACAGTGTTGCAGGGGCGTTACGCTCATCTTCAGGACGGTTTTTTCAAAAGCCATAGGCCCTCTGACAGGAATGCGGCTCTGTCATGCCTGGAGGCCACTGGTTTGTCGGATTTGAAGGATAAGAATATCCGGGAGCTTTCCGGCGGGCAGCTGCAGCGGGTGTTTCTGGCCCGGGCGCTGGCTCAGGAGCCACAGATTATTTTGTTGGACGAACCTACCAACCATTTGGATTTCCGGTATCAGCTTGAGCTGATGTCCTATCTGGATTCTTGGGTGCGGCAGCCTGGGCGGATTGTTATTGGGGTTATGCATGATATCAATTTGGCCTTGTCTTCAGCTGACCGGCTGTTGATTCTTAAGAACGGCGGGGTTTTTGCCCAGGGCAAGACGAGCGAGCTGGATTTAGCTTTGATTGATCAGACCTTTGACGCAGATGTTCGGGCGTATATGGTGCGGTCTTTGGGGCAATGGACTTAGGGCAATGGACAATGGACAATGGACAATGGACAATGGACAATGGACAATGGACAATGGGCAATGGACAATGGGGTTACAGATCAGACAGAGCAGACCCCAGCCGGAGGGGCGGGAGGGGTCTGCTCTGTAACCAATTGACAATTATCCCTTTCATCTTTATTCTAAACATAGAAGCTCCTGTCATTTTTATTGATTAAGGAGTCTATAGGGAGGACGAGATCTATATGGAAAAAGCACTTCAGGATATTTGTAAGCCGGACGGCATTTGTTACGGCTGCGGCCCATCCAATCTGGATGGCATCCAGATTAAGAGCCATTGGGCCGAGGACGGCGTCCACGTGATCGCCACCGTAACCCCGGATCCGAAATACACGGGTTGGCCGGGGCTGGTGTACGGCGGCTTTCTGGCTATGTTGACGGATTGCCATTCGAATTGGACGTGTATCGCCCATCACTATCGGGCGGAAGGCCGCGAACCAGGTAGTCTTCCGGCAATCGAATGCGTTACCGGCCAGCTGGGTGTCCGCTACCTGAAACCCACGCCTATTGGGGTTCCCCTTCATCTTTCTGCCCGGGTCGAAGGCGATGTCGGACGGAAAACACGGGTCATCTGCGAGATCCGCGCCGGCCACGAACTCACCGTCACCGGTGATTCCCTTTTCTTTCGTGTTGATACGGGCGCCCTTTCCGAACAGGCAAAACAAGCGTAACCTTAGGAATTCGCGGCTTGCCGGGAATCAGGACTGCCTTCCTGATACAGTCAAGGGAAAACCGATAACATCAGGCGGTTTTTTCTTGTTTTTCGAGCATTTGATAGCGGCGTCATGAGCCGATGATTCGTCGAGCGGTGTAACAATGTTGACTCGTCCTGAATGGATTGGTCTGATCTCTATTCGTTTTCTGTCCGCCATCCCATACTCCCTCGCGCTTTCTAATCCCGTTCCCCGTTGGCCCCAGGCTACCCAGGTTACCCATCCTTCCAAACCGCATACAGTTTGCTGTCTGATGAGATTGTTATAACGGAACCTGGGGTGTATTCTTTGTTCGCCACTATGTTTAAGCTCCAGTGGAGAAACTCGACCGTATTGTTGCTGACAGCTCCTACTGAGAAAGATGGGTTCAAGGGGTTGCTGATGTCATAGCTGTTGGCGTATTGCGTTCCGGTTCGTGACGGCGGCACTGTGCATTTTTTTCCGTTGAAATCATAGC
This sequence comes from Peptococcaceae bacterium, assembly GCA_009783315.1. Classification (GTDB taxonomy): domain Bacteria; phylum Bacillota; class Desulfitobacteriia; order Desulfitobacteriales; family Syntrophobotulaceae; genus WRJI01. Next base: position 13,531 of record WRHI01000072.1, on the reverse strand, counting down.
TCAGCGACAGGGTGCGTTGATACAATCCATAATATGTTGTATCGGCGCTTATCGTGCGGCTCCCGGGTGATACCGTGATGCCGGCGTCTGGTTCCTGTGACATGCTCCATCCCCTGGACGTCCAGCCAGTATAGGTGTTCAGCGCCGGCACCGCGATGTTTCCGCCGGCGGCTTTGTTGTATATCGTTACGGATACGGAGCGGCTTACGGGGTCTGCTCCTTTGTAATCATGGAAAGTCGCTGTCAGCGTCTTCTTGTAGATAGCATACAGCGTCACATTCGTTTTCGGCATGGTGTAAGCTGTCAGCCCCACGGTCGCGCTCTGATTCGTGTTCCATCCAAGGAACTCCCAACCATCTTTGGCCGCTTGGAGAGCCAGATCTACAGGTTTGCCGATTTCTGCCTTTCTGGCCTTTGTGGGGGTTGTGCCGCCGTTTTCTACACAGTTATATGTTACGATAGCAAGGGAATTGGGGTCGGCGTCGATTGCTGGTTGTTCGCTGCCATCGGTTTTATCATCGTCACCAATATCCTGCTCATTTTGGGAGACGCCGGATCCGTTGACATCCTGGCTTTGCTGATCTTGGAAGGAGGCGCTCTTTTGTTTTAACGGAAAAACGTTTATTATCATAACAATCGCCAGCGTGAACAGCAAGATCCCTAAAGCAGACAGAGCCACTCCGACTATAAGCAAGTTTTTGCTGCTACCCGGTTGATTTGCTGACGGGGCGCCGACAACTATGGAGGATTTCGTATCGATTGGCTCTGTCGCGCCTGTGGGCATTTCGGCAGCCCCCGAGGTCATTATCGCCGCAGATGTTGTCAGATGAGGCGCTTTTGCCCTTCGGCCTGGCTTGTCTGTCTGATGAGAAACATCAGCCGGGGGCGGAACTTCAGCCTCAGCCGCCCCACGGGATTCTGGCCTTGGACAATCCATTCGAATGGACTCCAAAGCTTCACGCATCTCCGCAGGATTGGCAAAGCGCTCATCGCGTTCATGGGCACAGGCTTTCAGCACAATGGCGTTGAGTTCCGGATGGCCTCCTTTTAGGCCAGGAAAAGCCTCACCGCTCAAACGTCTTTTCAGCGCATTTTCGTTGTCACAAGGCGTTATGGGAAGTGGAAAATCGGCCAGGAAGGGGAGACGGTTTCCGTTCAGCAGCTGATACATAAGCACCCCCAGCGCATAAATGTCCCCGGCGGCATCGCGTTTTTCCCCTCTGAAAATCTCCGGCGCCATGTAGTTGTCCGTACCATTCCCCGTCTTCTGGGCGATACCCAAGTCCCCCAGCTTATAATCGCCATTCGGAGACAGGAAGATATTGTTCGGCTTAATATCCCGATGGATAATATTTTGGGGAACAGTCGACTCCAAGGCCCGGCAGATATGTATCCCAAGCTTGATGATTTCATCGTAAGCGCGTGGCTCTTCCATATGTTCAGAAAGACTTTCTAAATACTCCATACGGATCAAGATATACCAACCGATTCCATCAGTTTTCTCGACTATTTGATGATCGTCAATGCTGACAATATGTTTGTTCTCGCGAAACGCGGCCATTTGCTCTATTTCGCTGATAATATTATTAACAAGCGCTTGGCAATGGTCACGAATGGCATCGTCACTTAATCCATCGTTTCTCATCTTCTGCAATTCAGAGCTTTGAGGTATGTTCACAACTCTTACAGCTGCATAATGTATCTCGCCTTCCTCTTCCAGGCGAATCTTATAGACTTTGCCGAAAGCGCCCTGGCCAATTATTGATTCTACTTGACTGCCGCTCCAAAGGAATCCTTTTTGATCAACCACTTTTGTCACCCCTGTAAAAACTTCATAACACCAAGACAAGTCCCGGCCCGCTTCAGAAAATCCCAACCTTCTGAAGGGTTGAGCCGTCTGTTGCCGTTCTGTTTGTTTTCAAATCAGCCAGCTCCTGCGAATCACCTCTGCTATGAGCGAACCTTGTTTTGCCTTGGCTTGAGCTTAGGCTCTGGTTTTGTATTTGCGTATCCTCAAGCGAAACCTTGTATCCCTGACTTAGCGAAGAGAAATTAACGATTATTATTGCGACCAGTACGATCAACAGCATTCCCAGAATTGATAGGGCAAGACCAACTATGAGGAGAAGACTTTTATTGCTCCCCGGTTGATTTGTGGATGGGGCATCGGCGAACAGAGATGGCCCGTTTTGTGTTCCTGTGGGCATTTCAGCAGGCGCTGTCGGTTGTTGATAAAATTGAGGGGGAAGCTGTGCCTCGGGCTGAAACCATATATCTGGTTGGAGCGGGTTTTCTGGCTGAGACCAAGGTTCAGGCTGGTACGTCCCTTCTGTCTGAGGCCAAGGTTCAGACTGGTACGTCCCTTCTGTCTGAGGCCAAGGTTCAGGCTGGTATGTCCCTTCTGTCTGAGACCAAGGTTCAGGCTGGTACGTCCCTTCTGTCTGAGGCCAAGGTTCAGGCTGGTATGTCCCTTCTGTCTGAGACCAAGGTTCAGGCTGGTACGTCCCTTCTGTCTGAGACCAAGGTTCAGGCTGGTACGTCCCTTCTGTCTGAGGTGATATTTCAAATGAAGGCGGCTCTTCCGTCCAAGGTGGGATTTCAGTCTGTAACGCCTCTTCAATCTGCGACGAAAATCCAGCATCAAACGGCTCATCAACCTGGAGCTGAGCTTGGGTCGAAAATTCTTCTGTTTGGGGCGATATCTCAACCAATGGCAGCTCTTCCGCCCAAGATGGTCTTTCTGTCTGAAGCGCCTCTTCAATCTGCGGCGTCTCTTCTATCTGCGGCGTCTCTTCAATCTGCGGCGTCTCTTCAATCTGCGGCGTCTCTTCTATCTGCGGCGTCTCTTCTATCTGCGGCGTCTCATCTATCTGTGGCGTCTCTTCTATCTGCGGCAAACCTTCTTCTGGCTGAGTCGGCATTTCCGTCTGCAACGTCTCTTCAATCTGCGGCAGAAAATCAGCATTGAACGGCTCATCTGCTTGGGGTTGAGCTTCGCTTGAAAAATCCTCTTCTGTTTGGGGCGATATCTCAAGCAACGTCAGCTCTTCCGCCCAAGATGGTCTTCCTGTCTGAAGCGCCTCTTCAATCTGTGGCGGATCCTCAACCTGTAACTGCCCTTCATTTTGGAGCCGAGATTCGACTGAAAGCCCCTCTTCGACCTGGGGCTGGGGGTCGATTGCGAATTCTCCTTCGGCCTGGGGCGACGCCTCAACAAAAGACAAGTCTGCCGGCTGAACCGGCCCTTCGCCCTGCGCTGAAACGCCGACCGGGGATAGCGCTTCATCCCGAGGCTGGGCATCACTGCCCACTGCCACTGTTTCCGTCACAGGCCCGTGAGCCTCATCTTTCCTATATGCAACTGTTCGCTCCTCATCACACCTTGATAAAGCTTCCAAAGCCGCCCGCATCTCTGCGGGATCAGAAAACCGATCTTCTCGTTTAAAAGCGCAGGCCTTCAACACAATATCGCTGAGTTTCGAGTGGCCTTTCAGGGCCGGAAAATGTTCGCCATTCATCCGTTTCTTCAGCGCGGTTTCGCTGTCATTAGGCATTATGGGAAGGGGAAAATCGGGCAGAAAGGGAAGCCTGTTATCATTCAACAGACAATACATAAGCATTCCCAGCGAATAGATGTCTACACCAGAGTCATATTCTTCCCCTCTGAATACTTCCGGGGCCATATAATGGGTTGCGCTTTTCTTCGCAACCCCACTCGAAATACGATCCATTTGCCGCGCTATTCCAAAGTCTCCCAAACTGTAATCGCCATTTTGAGAAACAAAAATATTGCTTGGCTTGATATCGCGATGGATGATATTTTTGGGAGCACATAGCTTCAAAGCCCGGCAAATATGTATGCCCAACTTGATGATTTCATCGTGAGATAAAGGCGCAGCCGCCATGTGTTCAGGAAGACTCTTTAAAAGCTCCATATGGATCAGAATGTGCCAGCCGATCCCTTCAGCTTTTTTGACGGCTTGACGGCTGTTAATGCTGACAATATGTTTGTTCCAACAAAAGGGCGCCATTGCGTCTATGTCGCTGATAATATCATTAACGAGCGCTTGATAAAAGACACGAATGGCATCGTCGCTCACGCCTTCGCTTTTCATCTCCAATAAATCGGCGTTGCGGGGGATATTCATAGCCTTTACAGCCGAATAGTTCGTCTTATCTTCCTCTTCTCGGCGGACTTTATAAACTTTACTGAAAACGCCTTGACCTATCATTGATTCGACTTGCCATTTACCCCATTGTTCATTCTGAAAATTGGCTGACACCTTTGTCACCTCTGCGTATTTTGTCTGATTTCAAAATCAAATAGCGGCGTTTCGAGGAATCTCGACACGTCCTCCTATATTTAGTATGTTACTTTGTATCCCAGAGCGTGTCAACAGGTAAGAATGTGAAATATATGATCTGGGGTCATTGGCCAGTTGTGAATGAAAGCTGACCTCATCAAAACCCTGCGCGGGAAGAATCAAACCTCCCGCGGCGGTAAAAGCTACCCTAGAAACTGATTAATAATTGGTTTTGCGTTACTCCAAAAATACCCAAAGGAGGATTCATCTTATGGAACTGAAAGGGAGCCTTACTGAAACGAATCTGGCCGCCGCCTTTGCCGGCGAATCCCAAGCGGGCAACAAATACGCCTATTTTGCTTCGAAGGCTAAGGATGAAGGATACGAGCAGATAGCCGGGATTTTTTGGGAAACTGCTGAAAACGAGAAAGAGCATGCTAAATTGTGGCTCAAATACCTAAACGGCATTGGCTCCACCGAACAAAACCTTAAGGCCGCTGCGGACGGCGAGCATTACGAATGGGCGCAGATGTATGCGGAATTCGCGCGGGTGGCCCAAGAAGAAGGGTTCACAGATATTGCCACGACCTTTCAAAAGGTCGGAGAAGTCGAAGCCGCGCACGAAGAACGATATACCAAACTTTTGCAAAACATAAAAGCCAACGAGACTTTTCGCCGCAACGAACCCCAGCGCTGGCACTGCCGGAACTGCGGCTATGTCCATGATGGAACAGAAGCGCCTAAGGTTTGTCCCTCCTGCAAGCATTCTCAGGCTTACTTCGAGCTGTATGGGGAGAATTTCTAGCCTTTCCCGGCAAGCCGGGAAAGGCTAGAGGGGATTCGGGAGAAGGGGTTAGGGGTTAGGGGTTAGGGATGGATACTACCAGCCGCGCTGATAGTTGTGGGTTTTTATATTAATAAAAACGATAGATCAAATCCAGAATCCTTATGGCGATGATTCTTATCAACAGTATTATTTCACTCGCACTGCGGGAACAACCTCTCAGACACAAGGCCCCTTACATCATAAGCAGAGCTCAAAAATTCATAACGAACTCTCGAGCTCTGTTCCATCATAAAAATTCCCGACTATCAGCGCAGCTGATAGTATCCATCCCTGATCCCTGATCCCTTCTCCAAACCTAATCCCTCCTCCTAACCTGTTCCCTCAAATAGACGTTTCGCCCACTATCAACCATCGGTTCCCGACCTTGTTCAAAATCGCCCTCACATGCACTTCATGATTGACCTTCTGCCCAAAAGCCTGGGTCTTCTCTAAGTCGAAATCCCTAGCTGTATACATATATGTTGCTGCTATTTGAGCTTCTGACGCATCCGCCGACTCAATCTGAATCAAGTCGAACTTGAGGTCGTCAATATACAGTCCCTTTCCGTTGGAGATATACATCTGGGCGCGGTCGAGGTGCCTGTCTTTGATCTCGCCCAAATAGGCGTCTAAGATCTTTGCTTCGAACGCTCTCATGTCGGGGGAACGCCACGCCTCAAAAAGCAAAGCCAGCGACATCTTGTAGTCGTCAATGATTTTGGCCTGCTCGGCTTGCGTGAGCCCGTCCGTCTGATCGGGTGCCTGTGTCGGTAAGCTGTCTGTCTGCGAATCCGGCGCATAATTGGCTTGAATAACGGTATCTTTGGATGCGAAGGTGGGGTTAAACGACGGATCCGTCGCCATAACCATGCCCAGTCCCGCGCTTACACCAAGCAAAAAAGCCGACCCAATAACGACAATCTTTCGCCAAGGTATAATTCTGCCCATAATATCACTAACCTCTCATTATTTTATCCCAGATTAAAGGTATTACCTCTAGGATTACCAAAATGAGAAAAGTTTAATCAGGCTTTTTAGAAAATGCTCTCAATCAACCTTATTTCCACAGTGGTTACAGAACATCGCCCCGGGTAGAATCTGTTTCTTGCATCGAAGACAAATCTTCTGCGCCGTCAGCGTTAGCGTTGGCGTTGGCACCGTCGGCGTTGGCGCTGACGCCCCACATTTGTTACAGAACCTCGCCCCTCCCATCGTTTCCGCACCGCATTTCCAACAGCGCTTCCCTTCAAGAGGTATTCCCTTCGGCACCGGCTGTGCCAACGGATCGGGCCGTACCGCCGGACTTGGCTGTGTCACCGGGGCCGGTCGTGCCGCCGGATTCGGTCGCACCATCGGGTTCGGCTGCGCTATCGACTCAGGCTGCACCATCGGATTCGGTCGCGCCAGCGGATTCGGCTGTGCTACCAGGGTCGGCTGTGCCGCCGGCGTCTGCTGTGCCATAGGTGCTGACTGTACCGCCGGATTCGGTCGCACCAGCGGATTCGGCTGTGTTATCGACCTCTGCTGCGCCATCGGATTCGGCTGCGCCATCGGACCCGGCTGCGCCATCGGGTTTGGCCACACCATCGGATTCTGTTGCGCCATCGGACTTGGCTGCATCATTGGATTCGGCTGCATCATCGGGTTCGGCTGCGCGCCCGGGAAAGCAAAAGCGTCCGTTGTTCCACCCGCTTTATTTTTCCTAAGTATCAACACCACTACCAGGATTATTGCCACTATGACAATCACACTTATCGCAAGCATAACGAAGAGCATAATCGGCATTTCCGGGTTTGCTTGCTGTCCGGCAGCCGCGTCTGCGATCATTTCTTGCACCACGAGAAATCCTGGGTTCATCTCATCAACTGAATAGAGCAACTTCAAAGCGGTTTTGTATTTGCCTTTGTTATAAGCCTTAATCGCCTTAGCATAGACGCCGGAAAATTCGCTTTCCTTTGGCGTGATATTGAGTTCGTCTAAATACTGTTTGGCAATGCTGATGGGTATGGCAAAATTCATTCCGGCTACATGCGCGCCGCTTGTGGGATCAATCGTGCCGAATGTATTAATGCCAATGACCTCACCGTTCTCGTTAAACAACGGCCCCCCGGAGTTGCCGTTGTGAATGGCCGCATCCGTTTGAAGGATACTCCATCCATTCGCCATCTCTTTTCTTGCGCTGATGATGCCCTGGGTCATGGTCGGCTCCTTAATCGCCTTCGCAACATTCAGTGTTTCCGCCAAGGTCGCCACAGCCGGAAATCCCATCGCGTACACTTGATCGCCTGTTTTCAGCGCACCATCGTCGCCCAGCTTCACCGTGGGCAGGTTGGTTCCATCCATCTTTAAGACAGCGATATCTTTTCCGGGTATCGGCTCACCCACCTTGCGAAGATCCAACGTTTTTCCCATAGAGGAAATATCGCCATACTCGTCAAAATTGCCGAGAAAACACGTGAACGCGGATTTCACATTGTTGACGATCATGTGTTCGGAAAATATATCGTAATACGCGTTTGCGATGTCAAGCCATTCCTGATCAGACATTTTATAGCCGTTTTTGAGCATATCGGCGGCAAACTCATCTGCCGCCTCTGTGGCGTACGACTGCAGTTCTGACATAGCAAACGACATGCACAATTCATCCTCATCAGTTTTAACAACGTGTGCGTTCGTAATCAAATATCCATCAGGGGTAACGATAAAACCGGTTCCCATACCGGACACGCTCATTTGGTCGGTTTCTTTTTGCCCTGTATTGACCGTATAATCACCAAGGTTGTTGGCCAGGATTTGAATCATTGCCGCATACATATCATGCGTGTTTGTTACTTGCCCGTTATCGATCAGTATCTTCACGGCCGCTTCTAAATCTCTACCAAGGTTTTTCGAAAAGGCAAATTGATACCACGTGACATCAGCAGTCCAAACAGTCTCCACCAAGACAACACCAGGCTTGTTTATCGCGGCCAATGTGCGTGAATCCATAGTCACAGCCGCAGCCCTTGCGACCGGCGGGAATAACGCAAATGCCAACAGAAAAACAACACCTAAGCCAGCTATTCTCTTCATAAATCTTCCCCTTTTAGAGGCAAATAAAGGGCTGCCGCAACACTTTTGTGACAACAGCCCAAGCGTTCTTTGCCTTCTATTCCGCTTTCAGATCAAACGTTGCGTCCGCCTTACTGTTATACATATGATAATACATCAATTTAAAATCTGATTTGTCAGACATAAGGCCAAAAGCCATATCTGCTGAACATTTCGCTCCCGCGGGCGTTGCTTTTGCGGGTGTGCCTCCCAGCATGAAATAACTGCCACAGACATTACCATCGCCATCTATGACTTTAAAATCGTATTCGCTGATACGCAAGTCGTCTTCCATCCCTAAGTTTTCAAAGGAATAACTAATAATAACGACATTCGTTGGTTTGTCGTCACTATACTTATTTCTCTCGCTTGTAAGTTTCGCGGAATGAATAGTCACAGAGTACAGGTCTTTGCCGTCTTCTTTAATCACAAAGGTGTCCCCGACTTTGAAATTAGCGCTCGAACCAGACCCTGAGCCAGACCCCTGGCTCGAACCGGTTCCTGATCCTTGGTTTGAACCCGTATCTGATCCTTGGTTTGAACCCGTATCTGATCCTTGGTTTGAACCCGTTCCTGAGCCAGTCTCTATGCTGGTTCCTGATCCCGACCCAGATCCCTGGCCTGTTTTGTCGCCTCCAAGCGATCCTAAGACAACCCCAATAGCGAACACAATTCCCGCCAAAACGAGGACTCCGCCAACCACGATAAGAGTCCAGAACCACCATTGTTGGGTAACAGGCTTTTTGCTCAATGGCTGGGGCTGGTACTGCGGCTGCGGCTGGAACGGTGGCTGGGGCTGGGGCTGGGGTTGAGATTGGGGCTGCGGCTGGAACGCCGGCTGGGACTGGGATTGAGACTGGGGCTGCGGCTGGAACGCCGACTGGGACTGGGGCTGGGGCTGGGATTGGGGCTGCGGCTGGAACGGCGACTGGGACTGGGATTGAGATTGGGGCTGCGGCTGGAACGGCGTCTGGGGCTGGGATTGAGACTGGGGCTGCGGTTGGAACGGCGATTGGTTCTGCGGCTGAGCTTGTTTCTGCGGTTGGGGTTGGGGCTGCGACTGGTGCGGCTGCGGCGCCGCCGTTTGCTGCCCTGCTGTCAACGATCCCCCGCAGCCAATACAAAATGCGCTGTCGTCAGGATTTTGCATGCGACATTTCTCACATAACTTCATAATTTCTTCTCCTCCTTCCTTTCCAATGGTATTGTAAGCATCAGTTTATGTCAAATGGTAATAATTGCTTTTTTATCTGCCTGTTTTATCACCGTCCTTTTTACCAGCTTCTTCTCGGCGTCTTGTTTACATCAATTTTTTCTCTTCACCTTTCATCATCTCTTCAAATTCTCCTTCCACTTCGAGAAAAGCCATAACCAGCATCGGGTCAAACTGACCGCTCATTCCTTCGGAAATAATCTCCACGGCTTTCTCGTGGGAGAATGACGGCTTATAGCGGCGCGAAAAAACCAACGCGTCATACACATCCACAATAGACATAAACCGCGCCGGTACCGGAATATCCTTGCCGCTCAACCCATCCGGATAACCGGTGCCGTCCCAGCGTTCATGATGAGAGCGACATACGTCATAACAGAACGACAGATAGCCGTCGTGGTCGTCCTGAAGCAGCAAGCGGATGATGTCGCTGCCTATGGGCGCGTGGGTTTTAATCGTTTCGTACTCTTCCGGCGTCAGCCGCGCCGGTTTCTGCAGGATGCAGTCTGGAATAGCAATTTTGCCAATGTCATGCAACGGCACAGATTTCAGAAACAAATCCTGATCGTATTGGGTGATATCAAACCCATATTTTTTGTTTCTGCGCACATGTTTCAGAAGAATCTCCATCAAACTCCCTGTCCTTTTGACATGAAGACCGGACTCAATATCCCTGTATTCGATAATATTCGTCAGGGTCTCCAGCACTTTCTCACGGGTGTTGGTCAATTGAACGGTCTTTCTTTCCACCATATTTTCTACGGTTTCGCTGTGGTTTTTCAGCCGTAGATGGTTAGATATCCGAATCTTGACCACATCCGGGTTAAACGGTATGGGTATAAAATCGACAGCCCCCAGACTTAGGGCCTTGCTTTCATGCACAAACGAATCTTCCGCGGAAATCATAATGACGGGAATCCCCACCGTGTGCACCTGGCTTTTCATATATTTGAGCACTTCATACCCGTCTACCACCGGCATAACAATATCAAGCAAGACAATTGCAGGCGCGGCACTTTCAGACATTAACACATCCAACGCCTCAGTACCGCTGGCTGCTTCCACAATGTCATATTCGCTCTCCAAAATCCCCTTGAGAACCACCCGGTTAACCTCGACATCGTCAACCAACATGATGCGTTCCTTTTTCATTTTTCCTCCGGACACAAAAAAGCTCTGGCTGTACATAGTTTGTACATGTCCAGAGCAAAAAATTACAGTGATTACTTATTCGGATCTTTTCGTCGGAAAAGGAGTCGCCCCATAGACTCTCGCACTCATGTCGTCACGCATTAGGTGCATGTCAAGATCATGAAGCTCCTGGTGAAACTGATCGATGCGAACAGGATCTTTGGCGTCGAAGGCGTCAATACCCCGGTTCAACAGGTTGGCAAAATACGTGTTAAAGGTGGCGGCTTGTTTGACGTTCTGTTCTTTTTCCATCTGGTTATCCCATAGGGCTTTGTGGAAAATGATATACCTGCGGATATCGGCTTCGTTCATTTGAGGCCCGGCTGTAACGCCGTACAGGTACCCATCAACGTATTGATGAATGTTCCAAGCCGCGCCGAACGCTAACGACTTGGCGGATGTGCTTAGAGCGCTGTCGCCAAAAAATCCTTCCAGAGACGGGGCAAGATTCATCTTAGCCAGATCGGGCTCAACATATTTTTTGGCACCGGCGACACCCTCATTGGTATTCTCCGACACACCAGCCGTAGACGGATCGACCACCAACGGCATCGCGTCGTCCGTGCCCGCAGCCTGATCCACAGGCGGAACTTGCGTAATGACTTGGTTGCCAGGCTCATCGGCTCCCGTTATAACCCGCCAAGCAGACGGCCCATAGAGACCCGCGGCAATCAGCACGCCGGCCAAAGCCACGGCGCCAAGCAAAGTCATTATGTTCCTGCGGCTAAAATTCATTAGTCTCCCTCCTTTTTGGTTTTGTCTAATATTACCAAATACGGGCGGAAGCGCCATGTCGGTTTAGGGAAGCCTGTCCACCCATTTTTCGGGTGGACAGGCTTCTTTTCCGCATTCTAAGTTATTTTCTCAGAGGATGGCCCTATTATCCGGGTTCCAACACCCTTTTTCCCCATTAAAAGCATAAAGTTTATGATTTTTTAAGTCGTCTCGCGGTTTCCCCGTTTACTGTACTTTCTTGGCTCCTTCAGCAGGTATGTTTGAAAGAAAATAGCGGTATTTTTCCTGGGGCATGGGCACAGAACCCAAACCACCTTCCTGTTCATAAAGGTGTACGAGCCTGGACAAATAGTCCATGAGCGCGTCGCCAATTTCTTCGTGACGAAGAGCGAACTCTATGGTTGCCCTGACGAATCCCAGCTTATCTCCCACATCATACCGTTTGCCCTCAAAAGCAAACGCGTAAATAGGTTGGGTCTGGCTCAAAGTCTGAATAGCGTCGGTCAATTGAATCTCGCCGCCGCGGCCTGGCGCCTGTTCAGCCAGGATATCGAAGATCTCCGGATTAAGAATATACCGGCCCATAATCGCCAGCGGCTGTCCGACAATTTCGTCAGCAGCCGGTTTTTCCACAAGGTTTTCCGCTTTGTACAAGCGCGGGGCCAACAGGTTGCCCGTGATAATGCCATATTTAGAGGCGTCTTCCTTGACCACTTGCTGAACCCCGATCAGGTTGCCGCCGTATTCGTTGTAGTATTCGATCATCTGCTCCAGGCAAGGACGTTCCGAATCAATAATATCATCCCCCAGCAAAACAGCAAAAGGCTCGTTGCCAATAGACCGGCTCGCACAATGAATCGCGTGGCCCAGACCCAAGGCTTCTTTTTGCCTGACATATTGAATGTTCACCAGGTCGGCAATATCTTTGACCATGACCAGAAGCTCGTCTTTGTTGTTGCGCTCAAGAAACATTTCCAGTTCCAGGGAACGGTCGAAATGATCCTCAATGGCTCTTTTGTTCCGTCCAGTTACAATAACAATGTCTTCAATACCCGCTTTGACCGCTTCTTCGACAATATATTGGATCGTCGGCTTATCAACAATCGGCAGCATCTCCTTCGGCTGGGCTTTAGTCGCCGGCAAAAACCGGGTTCCCAAACCGGCGGCGGGGATGACCGCTTTTCTGATTTTAGGCAACGGATATACCTCCCTCTGCTCGTGGTTCTTTAGCTGATTCGTAGCTAAGCTATCATGCTCCCCGATTAGTATATGAGGCTATGGATAATCTAGTCTTTCTTGCCCTCTTTTTTCTCCAAACGGCTTGCCTTTTCCATGATAACATCGACGATGCCATATTCTTTGGCTTCCTCAGCGGACATAAAGCGGTCTCTTTCCGTATCATCAATAACCCGTTCCAGGGGTTGACCGGTGCGGTCGGCCAGAATCTTGGCCATGTTTTCTTTGGTGCGAAGCAACTGTTTCGCATGGATTTCCACATCGGTGACCTGGCCGCCCATACCGCTGACATGTGGCTGGTGAATAAGGATCTCGGCGTTAGGCAACGCCACCCGTTTGCCTTTGGAACCCGCCGCCAGCAAAAAAGCGCCCATGCTGGCCGCCAGCCCTACACATAAGGTCTGCACATCGGAACGGATGTACTGCATGGTATCATAAATGGCCATTCCCGCGGTAACGGATCCCCCCGGCGAATTGATGTACAGAGATATATCCTTATCCGGATCTTCTGCGTCCAAAAAAAGCATCTGCGCCACAATCAAATTGGACACATCGCTTGTAACAGGCCCTCCCAGAAAAATGATGCGGTCTTTGAGCAAACGGGAATAAATATCGTAGGAACGTTCTCCACGGTTCGTTTGTTCGATAACCATTGGAATAAGGTAACTCATGCGCCATCAAGCCCCTTTCAAATTTTTTGTCGAGTTGCGCGAACGGGTGGTTCTGTTTAGATTTGAGGTTGTTGTTCCATTGTAATACATTTTGTGGCAATTGACAATTCGTCTTTGTGTTGCGGGTGCATATTTAAAAAGTGCATGAACTGACGATAAGGATAAGCAGAGCTTTCTGCCGCGGTGTTTTCCCGCAACTCAATGGTGAGTTGGAGGCAGATACCGCGCTGGCCAGTAACAGTGCCACGTCAGGGGTTGGGGAGCG
>WRHI01000071.1 GCA_009783315.1 Peptococcaceae bacterium | reverse complement strand
AGCGGTTTGGGAACAGGGATACTCCAATTTGCATTTAGCCAGACGGTTCATAAGGAAAGCCCGCCATAATTCAGCGGGCTTTTGGAGTATCCCGGTTCCCAAACCGCTCCTTGGGACTCCTGCAACAGTAAGCGTTTCCCCTGTACAAAGAGGGGGGACGCTCCTTGGGACTCCTGCGACAGTAAGCGTTTCCCCTGTTCAGGGCTCCTGCGTGGACGACTGTTGCCGATAAAAAATATGCACCCGTTTTATGAGCGTTGGTGACTGTTCAATGGAATTATGATATTCTATAGTAGATCTGATGAGCAGAGTGTGAGGATTCGATTCTATGAGAGAAAACGGAGGGTTTGACCGGCATGTATTTTCAGGATTTGATTATGCTACTGAACCAGTTCTGGGGAGAACAGGGTTGTCTGATTGTGCAGCCTTATGATATGGAGAAGGGTGCCGGGACGATGAATCCGGCTACTTTTCTGCGGGCGTTGGGACCTGAGCCTTGGAATGTGGCTTATGTGGAACCTTCCCGGCGGCCGACGGACGGGCGGTATGGTGAGAATCCCAACCGACTGCAGCATTATTTTCAGTATCAGGTAATTTTGAAGCCGTCGCCGGATCATGTGCAGGAGCTTTATTTGGAGAGTTTGGAGCGATTGGGGATTAATCCGGCGGAGCATGATATTCGTTTTGTGGAGGATAATTGGGAGTCGCCAACGTTGGGGGCTTGGGGGCTGGGCTGGGAGGTCTGGCTTGACGGGATGGAAGTCACCCAGTTTACGTATTTTCAACAGTGCGGCGGCATTGATTGTCAGCCGGTGAGCGCGGAGATTACTTATGGGTTGGAGCGGTTGGCGACTTATATTCAGGGACGAGACAGTGTGTTTGATGTGAGCTGGGCGCCGGGGATCCGTTATGGGGATGTTTATTTGCAAAATGAGAAGGAGTATTCCCGCTATAATTTTGAGGTGGCCGATGTGGACGCCCTGCGGCAGTGGTTCAATATGTATGAGAAGGAAGCCGGACGGGCTTGCGAGGCGTTTTTGGTGTTGCCGGCCTATGATTATGTGCTGAAGTGTTCTCATTGTTTTAATCTGTTGGAGGCCCGGGGGGCTATCAGTGTGGCGGAGCGAACGATTTATATTGGGCGGGTGCGGGCTTTGGCGCGGATGTGCGCCCAGGGGTTCTTGAAGCAGCGGGAGGCCTTGGGGTTTCCTTTGTTAGTGGACAGGTGACGGGTGATAAGACTATTAAGAGAGGTTAAGGCAATATGTTTGATGAGAGGTTGGGAGTAACAGATATAAGGTCGCAAGGCAGTTTGAATAGGGATGGGGCTTCTTTTCTTTTGGAAGTGGGCATGGAGGAGCTGCCGGCTCAGTTTGCGGAGAGCGCGGTTGAGCAGCTGTCGGGGCTGGCGCGCCGGATTCTGGATGAGTGGGGGCTTGCTTACGCGGATGTGCGTGCTTTTGTGACGCCCCGGCGATTGGCTCTCATGGTTGAGGCTTTGTCTGAGCAGCAGCCTGATTTGGTTGAGGAGGTTAAGGGGCCGGGGGTTCGGATGGCTTATGACGCTGAGGGCGCGCCGACGAAGGCACTGCTGGGGTTCATGCGCGGTCAGGGTGTGTCAGAGGCGAATGTTTTCCGGCGGGAGCTGAATGGCACGGAGTATGTTTATGCGCGTAAGTTTAGGTCGGGGCAGCGGACGGAAATGCTGCTGCAGGATTTGATTGAGCGGGTGCTGGGAGGGTTGACTTTTAATAAGCCGATGCGCTGGGGGGATTTGACGTTGCGGTTTGCCCGACCGGTGCGGTGGCTGGTGGCGCTTTATGGCGAGCAGGCGGTGGATTTTCGCTTTGCCGGCCTGACCTCGGGGCGCACGACCTGGGGGCACCGGACTTTGGGCAGAACGAGTTTGCCTGGAGGAGAAAGTTTGCAGGCAAGCATGACGTTGGTTCGTTTGAACGGGGCTGATGAATATATTGAGGCGCTGCGGCTGGTTGGCGTGGTGGTTGATCAGGAAGAACGCCGGGAGATGATTCTGGCGCAGATGGCTGAGTTGGAGGGCATTGCCGGCGGCAAGGCTGAGGTTGATGAAGATTTATTGACAGAGATTGTTCATTTGGTGGAGTTCCCGACGGTTTTTACCGGGAAGGTTGACGAAGGGTATTTGTCGTTGCCGGATGAGGTGATTACGACGCCTATGAAGCAGCATCAGCGTTATTTTCCTGTGCGGGATCTTGACGGGAAACTGTTGCCGGTGTTTTTTGGGGTGCGCAACGGCGGACGGGAGGCTCTGGAGGTTGTTGTTCAGGGTAATGAACGTGTGTTAAAAGCGCGTTTGGAGGATGCGGCTTTTTATTTCCGGGAGGATGTCCATAGGGGCTTGGATGATTATGTGCGGGATCTGGATGGCGTGGTTTTCCACGAGCGGCTTGGCAGTGTGGGGCAGCGGGTGGATAGGTTGTGCCGGTTGGCGGGGGCTTTGGCGGAGAAGGCGGGGCTGGCACCGGTGCTGCGGGAGATGGTTCTGCGGGCGGCGGCTCTGGCCAAGGCTGATTTAGCGTCGAAGATGGTTTATGATTTCCCTGAGTTGCAGGGTATTATGGGGGGTTATTACGCGGCTTTGCAGGGGGATTCGGCGGAGGTGGCCCTGGCGGTGCGGGAGCATTACCGGCCTCGGGCCGCCGGGGACGCGCTGCCGGAGTCTGTTGCGGGCCGGGTTTTGAGTTTGGCGGATCGGTTGGATGCGTTGGCGGGGTTCTTTGGCGCGGGCATTCAGCCGACAGGATCTCAGGATCCCTTTGGCCTGAGACGGCAGGCTCAGGGGCTGGTGGCTTTGTTGATGGATGAGGCAACGCCTGTTGAGGGGCCTTTAGCGGAGTTGATTGGGATGGCTTGGGCGGGGTTTGTGGAGCAGGGGATTTTTTTGGAGATAGATGTGCGGGAGGCGAAGAGTGTGCCGGGGGCCCTGAGCGGGGAGCTTGTGCGGACGGTTGAGGATTTTTGTTGGCAGCGTGTGCGGTATGCCTGGCTGGAGGGCGGGCGGATTGGCGGGATGGGGCAGACTAGGGCGACGGATGTGTCTTATGATGTTGCTGACGCTATACTGGCGCGTTCGACTGACCCTTTTGGGAATGTTTGTTTGTCCCGCAAGGGACCTCGGTCTTTGACGCGACAAGCGGTGGCTCTTGGCGTGTGCCGGGAGCGGCATGATTTCGAAGGGTTTCTGAACGCTTATGTCCGGTGCGTGAATTTGAGCAGGAAGACGTTTTTGGACGATGGGGGCCTGTCTCCTGACCTTAATTATCAATTGTTAAGCCATGAGGCGGAGCGGGTTCTGTTGGCTGGGCTTGATCATGCGGAACCGATGGTGAGCGCTTGTCTGGATAAGGATGACTTCCTAGGGGCTTATGAGGCGGGACTGGGTGTTGTGTCCTATATTGAAACGCTTTTTGACGCTGTGATGATTATGGATCCGGATCCGGAACTTAAGCAGGCGCGGTTGGCGTTATTGCGGCGTTGTGTGGCGGTTTTGGGGGGCCTGGGGGATTTGACGCTGCTGGCGGGGTAAGAGGACAGTTAGGAGAAATACAGTGAACAAAAGGTACGCAGCAGAGGACTAGAAAAGGGTCGGCTGTTTGCCGCCATAAACCGATTTGTAGCCGCTGATGATATCTTCCATGCGGTATAAGATTCCGGCTTCATCGCAAGCCCCTTTGAATTGCGGCCATATTTGACGGTAGGCCGGTGTGCCGCAGCTGTAAGTGTGACCAAAGGCTTGGATGTATTTTTCTTTCATGCCGGGAAAGACCTTGTCGAAACTCCGATACATATATTCCCTCTGCCCGGAGCGCATGGTTACGCCCATGCCGGGATAGATAAACCGCGCGCCGCAGGCTTTAGCCTGAGCGACGATGCCTAGAATGTTGTCTGCAGTGTCGGTTATGAAGGGCATGACCGGCATAAGCAGAATACCTGCGAAGAGGCCCTGGTTCCTCAGCTCTCCCAGGGCGGCAAAACGGGCGGACGAGGCCGGGACGTTAGGTTCCAGTTTCCGCGCCAGAGTGTCGTCGGCGCAGGTGACGGTGATTTTAATAATGACCGGAGAGAATTCCCCGATGGCTCGTAGAATATCGGTATCCCTGGTGATAAGTGGGCTTTTGGTGGCGATACCCACGCCGAAGCCATAAGCGTGAATCAGTTCCAGGGCTTGGCGGGAAAGACACAGGGTTTTTTCCAGAGGGTTGTATGGGTCGCTGGCTGAGCCGGTCATGATGACGCCGGTTTTTGTTTTGCGGCTCAAATCGCTACGGATGATGGCAAGGGCGTTTTCTTTGGCTTTTATGGTATCAAACTCGGGGTTTTGATAACAGTCGGAGCGGCTGTCGCAATAGATACAGCCGTGGCTGCAGCCCCGGTAGATATTCATTTTGTAATCGCCACCGAACCAGGACACGCCTTTGGCGTCGCGATAGACGATGGATTTGGCAGGGATGTATTCGCACATAGCAATGACTTTCCGTTGGATCTTTATTTGAGGATCAGGATAATCTTATCATATCCATTGTTTGTCAGCGAGGCAAATGGCTGCGGGTGCATGTTCATAAGTGGGCCATTCACCATTGAGTACCTTGTATCGTCCCCCCCCTCTTTATGCAGGGGAAACGTTTACTGTCGCAGGAGTCCCCAGGAGCGTCCCCTCTTTATACGGGGGAAACGCTTACTGTCGCAGGAGTCCCAAGGAGCGTCCCCCCTCTTTGTACAGGGGAAACGTTTACTGTCGCAGGAGTCCCAAGGAGCGGTTTGGGAACCGGGATACTCCAAAAGCCCGCTGAATTTTGGCGGGCTTTCCTTATGAACCGTCTGGCTAAATGCAAATTGGAGTATCCCTGTTCCCAAACCGCTCCTCGTGCCTCGATGATATGAGGTCGTTTGCGGCCTTTGGTGGCCCCTGAATTGGGTTTTTTAGAGAGGTTGATGCTTAAGGGGGTACGCCTACCTGTCAGAAGTGGACATGGAAATAGGGTGCCGATTGACACAAGATGCAAAATTGCTCCAGGCAGTGGACGATATAACAGGCGTCGGCAGAATCTCAGCGCAGTCTTTCCCGGCAATTCGGGGGCTGTTCATGGGGCCTACGTATACAGTTCAATGAGGCCCGAGGTAGGGTTTGGTGAGTTGCCTGACGAAACTTCAAAAGGAGAAAAAAATGCGCGGGCTTTTGGCGTCTCCCGCTCACCAAACCCTACCTCGGGACTGTTACGAGCCCACTTGGTATCTTTCCCATTCACCATTGGATTGTGGAGAACCACGCGATAGATATTTCTAACTAATTCTTATTGTCAGTTCCTGCACTAATAAAGAACGAACCCAATGGACGCCGAAAAATGGTTGTTACAGCATACTTCAAAAAATAAACAATGAATGATATTATTTCCAGAACCCTCTTCGCGCAAGAACATTGCCAAATGCAAAGAAAACAATTATAATGAATAGACTAATATTTACACAAAAAGGTGGCACCCTTAACGTTTGGATGCTGTCGCGCTGACCCGGCGCATATGATTTCAAAGATTATGAGAAAATACGAAGTGGACTGTGGACCCGGAATGCTGCCATTCACTCATGGCGAATTGTTGGGAAACATGTGTGATTCAGGAGGAAAAAAAGCAAGTAGCAAAGAATTACCATAAAAGGGGATGAGGGAATTGCAACTTAACGAGCGCCAGCAGGGTATTGTTGAACTGTTGAAAAAGGAAAGCCCTTTGACGACAGATTCGATGGCTGACACTTTCCAAGTATCGCGGTCGGCCTTGCGAGCTGATTTGGCGATGCTGGTGGCTTGGGGTTTGTTGGAGCAGCTGCCACGCCTGGGTTACGCTTATTGCAGCGATTTTAGTGACAAAAAGGCAATCCGGGAGCGTGTTCAACACCTGCGTGTCAAGGACTTTATGGGTTTGCCGGTATCCGTCCGGGACGATTGCAACCTCCATGACGCTTTGGTCGCTCTCTTCACCCACGAGGTTGCCGGCATTATTGTTGTGGGCAAATCCCGGGAACTCAAAGGCATAGTTTCCCGCAAGGATTTTCTCAGGGCTTCTTTAGGGAAGGTTGACTTTCAACAGGTGCCAATAAGTGTTATAATGACGCGTATGCCAAATATTGTTATGGTCTTGCCGGATGAACGCGTGGTGGACGCCGCCGCGAAGCTGATCAAGCATCAGATTGATACAATCCCTGTTACTGAGGTTTATATAGAACCGGATGGTGCCGAGGTTTATCATGTGATCGGCAGCTTTACCAAGACCAGCGTGGCCGATCTGTTTGTGGATTTGACGTCTTAATTCTTGATGCTTCAACAGGTTAGCCTCTTCCGAACCGTGAACCGTGAACCATGAACCATGAACCATGAACCATGAACCATGAACCATGAACCATGAATCTCGAACCATCGATAAGGGGGGTTTCATGAGCAACGAAACAGACGCAGTTTTGCCCAATGTGCATGGGGTTGCCGGCGCCGATGGGGAGTCACAGGAGGCGGCTTATACGGTTTATGTTGTTTCAGACGCTTTGGGCGAAACGGCGGAATTTGTTTGCCGGGCTGCTACATCCCAATTTGCCGGAGCCCGGACCAAGATCCGCAAGATCCCTTATGTCCGGGATGTTACTCAAATAGATGATCTTATGGCGGACGCCGCCGAAGAAAACGCGATTGTGCTCTATACCTTGGTTGTGGATGAGTTGAGGATCTATCTACAGGAACAGGCGGAGTACAAAGACGTTGTGGCGGTGGATGTGCTGGGGCCTCTGGTTGAAGCGATTTCTGCCAGAATAAAGAAGAGCCCCAAGAGTATACCTAATATTACCAACCGACTCGACGCCGAATATTTCAAAAAAATTGAGGCGATCGAGTTCGCCGTTAAATATGACGACGGCAAGGATCCCCGCGGTGTTCTCTATTCGGATGTGACGTTGATCGGCGTTTCCCGGACGTCGAAGACTCCTCTGAGCATGTATTTGGCCCATAAAGGTATCAAGGTGGCGAACATACCGCTTGTGCCTGAGGTCGCGCCGCCGCGGGAGCTGTTCCTGGTTCCGTCCCGAAAAGTGTTTGGGCTTGTGCTGGATCCCAATAAGCTTAACGAAATTCGGGGTGAACGTCTCAAGTCCCTTGGCCTGGGGGTTTCTGCCGATTACGCCAGCTTGGAGCGCATCATGGAAGAGCTGCAATACGGCGACCAGATTATCAAGAAAGTCGGCTGCATGGTTATCAACACGACCCACAGAGCCATTGAAGAAACCGCGAGTATCATTTTACACAAAATATACAAGGGAGAGTAGGTTTATGGGCGAAAAGTACGTTTATCTGTTCCAGGAGGGAAACGCAGGCATGCGGGCGCTTTTGGGTGGTAAAGGCGCGAATCTGGCGGAAATGGTGAACATCGGTCTCAATGTGCCTCCCGGTTTTACAATTACCACCGACGCCTGCCGGGAGTATTATAACAACGGGCGTCAGCTTCCGGAAGGACTCTGGGATCAGGTGTTACCGTCGATTAAGGTTATCGAGGAAGATACAGGAAAACGCTTCGGCGACCTGGAGAACCCCCTGTTGGTTTCCGTACGTTCCGGCGCGATGTTTTCTATGCCGGGTATGATGGATACGATTTTGAATCTGGGTCTCAACAATCAGACGGTGGAAGCCTTAGCGAAACGCACAGAGAACCCACGTTTTGCCTATGATTGCTACCGTCGTTTTATTCAGATGTTTGGCGATGTTGTGTTGGAGATCGAAGGGTACCATTTTGAAGAAGAACTGGAACGGGCCAAAGAGGCCCAGAGCGCCACTACCGGGGTGGCGGTGGAGTATGATTCCCAGCTTAACACCGAGTCGCTGAAAAAACTTGTGGAAGCCTTTAAGAAGGTTGTGTTGAAGGAATCGGGTACGCCTTTCCCTGATGAGCCGCTGGAGCAGCTCCGTCAGGCCGTGTTGGCGGTTTTCCGCTCCTGGGGCAACCACCGGGCCGTGGTCTATCGCAGAGCGAACAGAATCCCCGATGATTTGGGTACCGCCGTCAACATCCAGTCCATGGTGTTCGGCAATATGGGCGACGATTCGGGTACGGGCGTGGCTTTCACGCGGAGCCCGTCCACAGGCGAGAAGGTGCTGTATGGGGAATATTTGATGAACGCTCAGGGTGAAGACGTGGTGGCCGGCATCCGTACCCCGAAATCGATTAGCAGTTTGGAGCAGGAGAACCCGGAAGTTTACAGCCAGTTTACAGCTATCGCCAAATCTTTGGAAAATCACTACAAAAACATGCAGGATATTGAGTTTACCATCGAAAAAGGCAGGCTTTTCATTCTGCAGACCCGTAACGGCAAATGTACAATCTCAGCACAGCTGCGTATCGCCGTCGATCTTTGCGGCGAGGGGCTGATTGACCGTGAGGAAGCCGTGAGGCGCATCGACGCCTACCAGATCGGCACGCTGCTGCACCGGCGTATTGACGACAACGCGGTGTTGAATGTTGTGGCTGTAGGGTTGGCGGCTTCGCCGGGAGCGGCTTCCGGTAAAATTGTTTTTGACGCCGATACAGCAGAAGCTCGCGGTGTCAATGAGGAAAAAGTCCTGCTGGTGCGAGTGGAAACCACGCCGGATGACATTCACGGTATGCTGGCGGCCCAGGGTATTCTGACGAGCCGGGGCGGCATGACGAGCCACGCGGCTGTGGTGGCCCGCCATATGGGCAAACCGGCGGTCTGCGGCTGTGAGGCCCTGAAGATCGATTATGTGGCGCGCACGCTGACCATTGGCGACGCCGTCTATCATGAGAATGACGTGTTGTCTCTTGACGGCGGAACAGGCCGCGTCATTGCCGGCGAAGTGCCTATGCGCGATCCGGAATTGAGCCAAGAATTTTTGACAGTGTTGCAATGGACTGACAATATCCGCAATCTCAAAGTTATGGCCAACGCGGACACACCTCCGGACGCCGCCGCGGCGCGGGAATTCGGCGCTGAAGGCATCGGGCTTTGCCGCACGGAGCATATGTTTATGGACCAGTCCCGCTTGCCTATTGTTCAGAAAATGATTCTGGCGTCGACCCTGGCGGAACGTCAGGAAGCGCTGGATCAGCTCCTGCCCATGCAAGAAGGGGATTTCTACGGGATTCTTAAAGCCATGCACGACCTGCCGGTAACCATCCGGCTCCTTGACCCGCCGTTGCATGAGTTTTTGCCGAACCCGGAAGGGATTGTCAAAGAGCTGCACAGCTTGCGTGCACAGGCGGCTGCTTTTGGGGAAGGAACTCCTGTGGGAGCGGCTGATCAGGATAAGCTTGATAAGATCAAAGAGGAGATCCTTAACCAGGAAGCCATCTTGCAGAAGATCAGGGCCCTTCATGAAGCGAATCCCATGCTCGGCCATCGCGGCTGCCGTGTCGGCATCACCTACCCGGAAGTCTATGCCATGCAAGCCCGGGCGGTATTTTTAGCGACAGCCCGTTTGGTCAAAGAAGGTGTCACAGTTTATCCCCTGGTCAAAATCCCCCTAATCGCCCATTACCGGGAAATGCAGGAAATGCGCAAAGTTGTCGTAGCGGAAGCGGAGAAAGTTATGGCGGAACAGAACATGACGTTCTCCTACCAGGTAGGTGCCATGCTTGAGGTGCCACGGGCCGCGGTGACGGCCGATGAAATCGCGCCGTATGCCGACTTCTTCTCTTTCGGTACCAACGACATGACCCAGACCGTCTTCGGGTTCTCCCGCGACGACGCCGAAGGCAAGTTCTTGCCGGTTTATACAGAGAACAAAATCTTGCCGGAGAATCCCTTTGCGGTACTCGACCAAGGCGGTGTGGGCAAGATTATGAAGATCGCTGTGGATCTGACCCGTGGAGTGAAGCCGGATATGAAGATCGGCATTTGCGGCGAACACGGCGGTGATCCCGCTTCGATTGAGTTCACGGAGACCATTGGTTTGGATTATGTGTCCTGTTCGCCCTTCAGGGTGCCTATCGCCCGGCTGGCGGCGGCGCAGAGCGCTTTAAAAATCAAGGGATAGAGACAGAACAAGGACAAAAGTCGGCGAAGACGGACAATATGTATCAATCATCTTACGGTTCTTTGAGTTTCCAAGCAGCCGTATATGTCACATCAACACCAGGCGTCACAAAGGCGCCTGGATCATTTTTCGCGCCGTTGATGCTGTTGATCCAGCCGTCAAAGGTATATCCTGTTCGGGCTATCGCTCTGGGCAGGACAATAACCTGGCCCGTCCAGGCCATGATGTCATAGCTGCTGGCGTATCTTATTCCTGTCTGGCTTGCCGGCGCGGGTGTTCCGCCGTTGGCGTTGTATTCAATTGTGACTGGCTTCTGATACAAGCCGTAAAGTGTCACGTCGGTGTTTATGGTCAAAGATCCGGACACAATAGAGGGGTTTGCGTTGGCGGCTGTGTCGGTGGACCACCCTCTGGAGATCCAACCGCAGGTGTTTTGGGGCGGAATGCTGACAACCCCCGCGACAGCTTTGTTGTATAGTGTTGCTGATACTGAGCGGGTTATTACTTTGTCAGCGTCATAGTCTATGAGAGTGGCTGTTAGTGTTTTTCTATAAATGGCGTACAGTGTTACGTTGGATGTCACGTTAAAAGGCGTTATTCCTGTAGTTGCTCTTTCGTCTGTATTCCAGCCAACAAAGTCCCAATCTGCTTTCGTGGCAGTGGGACTCAGATCAACCATCACACCACCGGGTGCCGTCACTGTGGCTGCTGTTGCGGATGTACCGCCGTTTCTTGCGAAATTATACACAATAGCATATTCTCCCGGCGGGGGTGTGGGAGGCACAACAAACCTCGCTTCATACAAAAACTTTCCATCGGCACTGTCTCTGTTGTCGTTGTTGGCATTTTCAACCGCGGTGAATTGATAAACAAGGTTTTTGCTTATTCTGATACCGCCCCTGTACCAGCCCAAGAATTCGCATCCCGGGTCGGCGGCAGCGGTTAGAGTGACAACAGTGTTTTCACTGTACATGCCACTTCCGGTAACAGTGCCACCTTTCTGCGAGGAAATAATTGCGCCATCCAGATCCTCGTCCAAAACGGACGCCGTGATCATGTATTCAGGAATCGTAGCGGAGGGGGTTAGCCTTTCTATTAGGGTAAAACCACCGCCGAGGAGTTTCTGTACATCGTAATATTGCGGTTTGGGTCCTAATATCTGATATTGTCTTTGGCTGCGATTGAGCGGCTTAACATAGTTCATGCCAAATTTTGCTTCGAATGGATTGCTATGAAGGGTTTGTTCCAGGAGTTCATAGATTATGAGCCCCTTAATGTGATTTTCGTTCCTGTTGTCATACAGGTATTGAAGATTCTTAACCAGATAGGGGCCGGCTAACGTTTCGAGATTTTCTTCCTCGAAGGAATCAAGTCTGTCATTTCCGTTTCCGGGATACGGCACTCCGTTGAAATTGAAGGTTGGGCTGTCAAAACTCCTCATCCACATATTATATTCGCAGATGATAATATCTTTATTGTATCTGTCATGCAGATATTTTGCGAAACTGTTAAAGCCATCGGCCAAATAAGGATGGTCTGATAAATTTGACCTGTTGGTCTCATAATTGGAATACCAGTCCCAGCCGATCAGATCCACATCAATGCCTTCTTCTTCAAATCTCGCAAAAGCATAATCAAGCATACCATAATGGATCCATGTGCTGTTGATCAATACCTCCGCGTCCGGATCTTCGGCACGAATTCTTTTAATGATATCTACAGCCTCATTGACAAGAAGATCTAGACATTTGTTGTCCCCGGCATCCGGATCAGTTGACATCCTATAGTGGCTTATCTGGGTTCCGGGCTCTGTTTTTATTGATTGAAAGCACATCTCGTTGCGCACCTGGTAATATTTCACTCTTCCTTTAAAGCGCTTCGTTAAGGTTTCGGCAGATGATTCACTGGCGGCAACGAGCATGATCTCCATGTCGTATCTTTCGCAAAGGGTGATCACCTTTTCCAGAAAGTCGATGGCCATTCCAGAGCCGTCCAGGCGGTAAATCCTTGCGCCCATTTCAGCTGCCGCGTGTATTTGCCGCTCTATATCCGCATCACTTCCCCCGTACCCAGTAAACTCACCTGCTGCCGGATGGCCTGCAACACCTACTAAGAAATCCGGGTCATTGGGCCATGGAACCCCGGCAGGAAGAGCGTCTGCCCTCACCACAAAAGCAGCTAAACCAAACAACGACATGAACAGTGTGAAAATTAGAATTGTTAATCCTAATCTCGGCCATATTTCTTTTGCTTCAGTCATTGATACCATCTGAATCCCTCCCCCTAGTCTTTCACAGTTTTTCTTAGTTTTTGAAATCAGAAGTTCGTATCTTCCTATAAGGAAAGCTCTGTAAGAATCGCGCATCACCTCCTGTAGTATAAAGACTACATTATGTAATATACACATTACTATTATTGGGCCGTGTATGTCAATTAGTAATATATACCACCTTCCATGTGATTGACGAACAGGATAAACCCATGTAGTATTGAGTCAGTCGGGCATACCAAAGGGCATGGTGATATGCGCTTGGCACAACAGAACCTACACCAGCAGCGAAACCATCACGAGCCTATGTGGATAGTATACTCTTGGTATGCCGGTTAACCTATGGGTCTAAAGGAGCACACCCTATGTCGTCCCCAAAAATCTCCAATTCGGAACTTGAGGTCATGCGCATTCTTTGGCGGGAAAAACGGCCTCTGAGTTTTGCCGAGATACGCAAAGAGCTTGAAAGCAAAACAACATGGAGCAAGTCAACCATCCAAACCCTGGTGGTGCGCCTGCGCGACAAGGGCGTCATCAACACCCAATTCCAGTATGTGACGTTGTACAGCCCTGCCATCACCGAGGACGACTATTTGCAGGGTTTTATTGATGTTCTTTTTGACGGCAGCGCCAAAAGTTATATTACGGCCTTGTGCCGGAACGGCAAACTCAACGAAGGGGATATTGACGAACTCAAAGCATTTTTTGAAGCGGAAGGTGATCCGGAATGAGCGCGCTTCTTATCATGTCGCTGTCCGGCAGTGTGCTGGCCGGCGTGCTGCTCCTTGTTAAACCCCTCTTGCGCGGCCGTCTTCCTCAGGCTGCGCACTATGGTTTGTGGCTTGTGGTTCTCGCCTCTCTTCTGATCCCTGTGTCTAAGTTTGTCCTCTTGCCGGAACAGGCAGCCGGTTTGTCCTTGGCGTCCGTTCCCGCCGCCATTGAGCAAAGCCTCATGGCCGCCGTCGCCGGAATGAACCGAAGCGATCCTGACAGCATGGCGGCGCCGACAGATTGGCCCGCAACAAATCAAGCAGAAGCAGACGAAACAACGACGATGATGTCGTCTCCGGTTCCGGATGCGCGCGCTTCTGAATCTTCAGCACAGGCTGAGAACCCCGCATTCACTTACCCACAAGATATTATGGCGGATCTGCGGGGAGGATTCATGATGGTCTACCCCCTGGCGGCAGGACTAATACTGTTGTATTACATCATCAGTTTCGCATACTTCCTGGGCAAACTTCGTTATCGCAGGATCGCTCCTCTGCCTTATCTCACGATGTTAGAAAACTTGTACGATGGCAGACGCCCCTTGCGGTTATGCCTGTCCCCCTTGGTTTCAACGCCCATGCTGGTAGGTCTTTTCCGGCCATTGATCCTTTTGCCTGACCAGAGATACACAGAAACACAGCTGAAGAATGTTTTGCTTCATGAACTGACGCATCTGCGCCGATGGGATATTGTCATCAAATGGCTATCCATAATCGCCTGTGCCCTGCACTGGTTCAATCCCCTTGTCTGGCTGATCCGGCGTGAAATTGACCGTGCTTGTGAGCTTTCATGCGACACGTCTGTCATCGGCGCCATGAACGCCGCGGACAAAAAGGACTATGGCCGCACCCTGCTTTCACTGGCCTCCGACGCCAGGCTGCCGCGGGCCGTTTTGTCTGTAACGATGTATGATATTAAGGGTGCCTTGAAAGAACGTCTGGCATCAATCAAAACATTCCAACAGAGCAAACATAAAAGAATGACTTCCGCGTTTTCTGCTCTGGTTATAGCCGTGGCTATTGGTGCCGCCTGCGCCATGGGAGCTTCCACCGGATACGCCTCAATAGCTCCGGGGAATGAAACCCACATCCATAACCCCGAATCAGTTAACACATCTGACGATGAGGCAGCGCTGTCATCGCAATTTGTTGTCACATATAACTATGAGGAAAACGGCGGATCCTCCGTTACCACACCCACAGAACAAGTCGTCAGCGGTGAAGAGGTGGATCTAACCCCGGAGGCCGAAAAAGCCGACGGCTGGATCTTCATCGGTTGGAACACCGATCAAGAGGCTGTCACAGCATTAACCGCCTACATCATGCCTGAAGCCGATCTCACCTTGTACGCCATCTATAGCAAAACCCTGACGGCGACGCTCATAGACTATGACGGCAAAACGCCAACAACGCCCCCGCGTAAGGCTTCAGTGACAATTTATAACAAGGCTAATGATGGAGAGATTACGCTTCCGGCACCCAATATCTACAGAAGTTGGGTATCCGGGGGATGGACTGACTGGGAAATCAGAGGATGGTATGCCGGTCCGGGCTCAGTGATCGCGCCGGGAGCTTTCACCATAGGCAAAGATGTAACACTTTATGGTATGTATCAGAATCCGGTCACGATAAAATTTGACACCAAAGGCGGGACGACAACACTACCGGATCAGACGGGGATGGCGTACGTCACCAGCAACAATATCTCAGCTTGGGGTGCTCAGTCCGTTACATTACCAGGGGCAGTCGCAAAAGAAGGATATACCTTTGACGGTTGGACTAACAGCTCCAACGGCAACAAGTATAACGCGGGCGACACAGTTACGCCTGGTGTTGATGTGACATATACAGCTGAATGGAAACCGAGAACCTGACGTGGTTACACCTCAACCTGCATTCCAACGCAAGACTGCGGGATATTCTCATCACAACATGATAAACGGCTTATAATGATTGAGGCAGAAAGACTGTTTGAGGATCTTCAAACAGTTTCCTGAGGCGTGCGAAACAGGATGATGTCATCATGACCGGCGGCCAGGTCCTGCAGCTGTTCGGTAAAGCCTGACAGGGAGAACAGAACAAACCGTTCCCGGCGCGAACCATTTTTCCAGTCCACGGCATTTTTCTTGTATAGCAGCTTCTCAAAGACATCAACGTCCATAGGCTGTGTCTGATAACGGCATTCGGCGAAGACGATTTCGTCGCCAAGGCTGTCCAAAGCCACCAAATCAATGCTTTCATTTTTGTTCCACCAGGGGCCCAGTTTGGTAAAGCTAAGGCGACCCTGCCGGGCAAGCAGCCACATTTCGCTCTGACATACGGTTTTGTAGACAGAGGCCACTTGATTGCTTGCGAAATTTTTCTTAATCTTTTGCAGAACAGGGGCGATGTCGCCTAATTCAAGACGGGCTTTCTCGGGATAAACAAACCGGAACCAGAACAACAGGAAATTGTCTTTGATCTGATAGAGGGCCAATTTGCTTTTTTCCGGATTGGTTTCCGTAATAGGAACCTCAAGTTCCAAGATGTCCAAGTCAATCAAGGTTTTGATGTGTTTGGGCAAAAGAGACTGTTTGATATGCAGGTCGGCGCTGATTTCGCTTATCCGGTTGTTGCCGGCGGCGACGCTTTTCAGGATGGAAAAACAGGCGCCCGGATCTGTTGTTTCGTTTTGCAGCAGACCAAAGGGTTCTTCGAATAAGAAACCTTGTTTGCTCAGAATATGTCGGCCGATCTTGGCCAGAAGGTGCGATCGCGAGCGTCCCTCGGATTTTGCAGGCATGCCGGTTTTTTTGCTGAACACTTCAATGTAGGAAGGGACGCCGCCGGTCACGGCGTAGTGCTCGATCAAGTCCTTGTAGGACAGGCCCTCAAATAACTCGTGATAATATCGGAAGTCAATTTGACGCAACATGAGCTGCCCGGTGCGGCGGCCATGAAGGGGACTGTTGACGTTCAAGGTCTGAGCATCCATCATGTGAATGACGGAACCGCACAGAATGACCATGATGTTTTCATGCTGCAAATGTTTTTCCCAGATGCGCTGGAAATGGGACGGGAAGGCAGGATCGGTTTTTCCTAAGTATTGAAACCCATCCATCACCAACACCAGACGCTGATTGGGGACACGATCCGCGAGGGTTTGGAAGAGATAATCCCAGTTGGCGTCGCCTGTTTCTATAGATATGTCGTCAGCGAAGGGTTGCTGATCATTGAGCAAACTAATTTGTTTGGCGAATTCTTTCATGTTCTGCAGCTGAGATTCTTCTGTGGCCAAAAAATACACAAAAGGTTTATCACGGACAAATTCTTGAATCAGAGACGTTTTGCCCATGCGGCGGCGGCCATAAAGAATGACCAGAGAGGACGTTGTGCTGTTGTATTGTTCGTTGAGAAACCATAGTTCCTGTTGCCTGTTGATAAAGTGTTTCATGAAAATTCACCCCGTTATTGTCTGTTCTTTGTCGTATATTATTGTAGCGTGGTTGATTCTGGTTGTCCATGTCAAAAGAAATACAATTAATATGTCGAATTGAAATAATAATGCAATTCAGACCCCAGCCGGGGGGCAGTCCCTCAAGCCGTTCTCCGGTCTGGTGCGGCTCTATCGCTCCGCCGCGGCAAACCCAAAACTCGCTCCGCTACGCTGTGCTCAAACAGTTGGTTCAGCACGTTTCAGCAAATCATTATGAATGGATAGGTTTGACAAACTAGACCTTATATGGTAAGCTAATTTCGAGAGGTTCATTCCGATAGTCCTTAGCAGGAGGTGAATCGGTTTTCAACTTCATTGTGGCTATATTCTCCAACATGCTGACGAGAAGCAGCCAAAGAACATACCTAACGAAACCTGATATCTGAGGCTATTAGGGCGCCATTATTAAGAATGAAATCAGTAAAATGAAAGGATGTTGGATTCTATGAGGGAAAGGTCATCTGGCAGACGATCGGTCGTCATTATCGCGTTTTTTCTTTTGCTGTCGCTTACCGCCTGCAGCTTTAGCGTGGACGGTTCAGGGGACAGGAGCTTGAAATCACAAATTAATGAGACAGATGAACTGACTGAACTAACGGTGTCTTCGGAAGAGCTCAGAAAAGAAAAAGAGCGGTTTTCAGGTATGATTAGTTCCCTTGATGAGAGCGGGATCACGAAAATTGAGCTTATCCGATTCGATCCTTTTACAGACGGAGAGGAGATCTGCGCCAGCGATGATCCCCGGACGATTGAGACATGGATAACCCTGCTTAAACAGGCAGAAATATCACCAGTATCATTTGAGCTTCTGCCAGGCGACAGATTTGTCATCCTGCTCTATGATGCAGATAAGGTAGTGGAGGTCGGCAGTTTCATGTTCCCGTATATTTATAATTCGACGAATCGGACCATGAATATTATTGATAACTATGAAGGCCTAAAAGAGGAATTTGAAAACGCAAAGGAACAGATTTTGCGGGAAGCGGATTAAGTCATATGAACTTACCATCATCATAAGTGGAGAAACAGCGTTTGCGGCCCGGAATGTCGCTTATTGACCCGTAGCTAGGTTGGCGCTCCCAAAAATAAACGTGTATTGAGTTTGACTGTATGCTGTCGGAACACAATCACTAAGGAGGAAAGAATTGTGAGTTATCTGAAGCTGAAAGCAAGTTTCATGTTTCTTCTGTTTGTCGGCATGACATTATGTCTGCCTCTGGCGTCGCCCGTCCTGGCGGCGGAGCAACCACAAGAGCATGTTCTCATGTTAAGCGCAACAACAAAGGAATCCCCCCCGACGATCCGGTTGCAATGGGAGGCCAAACCAACGCCGCTGGGCCCTGGTAAGGTCTTTACCGTCTGGCGCAAGACC
>WRHI01000070.1 GCA_009783315.1 Peptococcaceae bacterium | reverse complement strand
GCTTACGCTAAAAGCCAAGGCTGAAAGCGGCCTTTGGTTTTGTGATGTGGAAAAACCTTTCCTCTCCTATTGTTTCAACCGCTCTCGCACCCTTTGATTCTACCAACAAAAAATATCTACACCCCAGTCAAACCATTGTCCATTGCCTTTCATTGTCCATTGTCCATTGTCCATTGTCCATTGTCCATTGTCCATTGTCCATTGTCTTTCATTGTCCATTGCCAAACAGGGTGTATATCTTCTCAAGCGCAGATATGATATACTTAGAAAATAATTTGCTGCAAACAAATTATTGGGTTTGCTTGCGTGGATTCGTGTTTTTTTGAGGGATCCATCCCTTATGTGATTTGTGGTTTGCGCAATTCTGAATTTGAATAAAGGGGAGAGTCGTGTGCTGGAAATACGCATACATGGATACGGCGGGCAAGGAACGGTTACTTTGGCCGAACTTGTTGCTTTTACCCAGTTGAAGTTGGGCAAACATGTGCAAACGTTGCCGTTCTTTGGGATGGAGAGGCGCGGCGCGCCTGTGAGGACGGCTATGCGGCTGTCTGATTCGGAGATTATGTTGAGGAGTCAGGTCTATCAGCCGCATTTGCTGGTGTCGCTGAGTGATAAGCTTGTGCCCGTGGCTTTGCAGCAGGGACTGCACCCGCAGGGGGCTATGCTTGTGAACTGTGGGCGAGGGTCAGAGGGGCAGGCCGGGTTCTCGGGGATGACCGATCAGAGTGGCCGGAGTGTTCCGGTTTGCTGTGTGGATGCTTGGGGGATCGCGCGGGCTCATAATCTTGTGCTGATGGGTCAGCCGCTGATTAATGTGCCGATGTTTGGCGCTATGGCGAAGGTGCTGGGGTTGTCGGAGGCGTCTGTGGCGGAGGGAATCGCTTATAAGTGGTCTGTCGGCAATGAGATTTCTGTGGAGGCGGCTCTGCGGGGTTACACAGAGGTGCGGGGCGCGGAGGAGTTATCTGCTGTCTTGGCGCAGGAAGGGAGGTTGTCGGCATGAATGTTCATCCGATTTCGTTTCCTCAGAAAGGCGTGTCGGGGCAGACGGGGTCCTGGCGTCTGGAGAGGCCGGTGCTGAATAAGGATTTGTGCACGTCTTGCCTGTTTTGCTGGGTGTTTTGTCCTGAGGCGGTTATTGATAAGGCAAGCTTGGCGATTGATTATACCTACTGTAAGGGCTGTGGTATTTGTGCCGCGGAGTGTCCGACGCAGGCCATTGTGATGGAGAAGGAGGCGGCGTCGTCATGAGTGAGCGTTTATTGGAAACAGGGTGTCACGCGGCGGCTTTGGCTGTGCGCAGCGCCAGAGTTGATGTTGTGGCGGCTTACCCGATTACTCCTCAGTCCAGTGTGGTGGAAACTGTGGCCGCTATGGTGGAAGAGGGGACTTTGGATTGTCGGTTTCTGCCTGTGGAAGGGGAGCATAGCGCCATGGCGGCCTGCGCGGGGGCGATTGCCGCGGGGGCGCGGGTTTTTACCGCGACGGCTTCCCAGGGGCTGCTTTATATGCATGAGGTTTTGCATTTGGTGGGCGGCGGTCGTCTGCCTATGGTTATGGCTAATGTGAACCGGGCGGTGTTTCCGCCTTGGGCGCTTCTGGTGGACCATCAGGATTCGTTGTCTCAGCGGGATACGGCTTGGCTGCAGATGTATGTAGCCTCTGTGCAGGAGATCTATAACGCTATTATTCAGGGGTTTTGGATCGCGGAAGCGGCGCAGCTGCCTGTGATGGTTAATTTTGATGGTTTTGTGCTTTCGCATTGCGCTTCGGGCATTGTTGTGCCGGACCAGGAGGTTATTGACGCGTTTTTGCCGCCGTATCAGCCGCTTTGGCGCCTTGATCCGGCGCAACCGAGCAGTTATGCCAATGTGACGGCGACGGAGTATTACGGCAAACACCGGGCTTCCATTCAGCGGGCCCAGGAGGAGGCCAAACCTTTGTTTGCCGAGGCCGCGGCGCTGTACCGGGATCATACGGGGATGTGGGATGGTGATTTGCTGGAGTTGTACAGGACGGAAGACGCGGAGGTTTTTGTCGTGGCGATGGGGTCTATGGCCGCCGAGGCGAAGCTGAGCGCGGACGCGCTGCGGGAGCGGGGGACTAAAGCAGGTGTTATTCGGATTCGTGTCTACAGGCCGTTTCCGGCGGAGGCGTTGGTGGAGGTGCTGCCTGAGGGCGCTGCGGCGGTGGTGTTGGAGCGGAATTATTCTTTTGGCATGAACAGCGGGATTTTGGCGGTTGAACTGAAGGCGGCTCTTTACGGGCAGAAGAATATCCGGGTCTTTGACCGCGTTATGGGTATCGGCGGAGAAGATCTAACTTGGGAGTATATGGCCCGTATGGTTGAGGATGCTGTTCAGGGGAAGGAGGCGACGTCATGGCAACCCGCATAAAAGATTTGCCGGCTGAGGAGATTGTTTTGTCCGGTAATGGGTCGTGCGCGAGCTGTCCGTCTACGCTGGCCCTGAGAATGGTGGGCAAGGCGTTGGGATCCAATGTGATTATGCTGCTGACCCCTTCGTGTACGGTGGCCAGCATGGGTCTGACGCCCCAGATGGCGTTTAATTACCCGGCGATGAATGTTTGTTTTGCCACGGCGGCTTGTTCGGCTTCCGGGGTTGTTTACGCACTGGAGGCGCAGGCGATGAAGGGGCGTTTGCAGGGGGAGTTGCCGACGGTTATTACATGGACCGGGGACGGCGGGACTTATGATATCGGGTTCCAGGCTTTGTCGGCGGCAGCGGAGCGCAACGATCATTTTATCCATTTTTGTTATAATAACGAGGCTTACAGCAACACGGGCGTTCAACGCAGCGCCGCGACACCGGCTCACGCCGTGACGACGACGACGCCCAGCGGTAAGGTTGAGGGCAAGAAGAATATGCCTTTGTTGATGTTGGATCATCGTGTGCCTTATATGGCGACGGCTTCGCTGGCCTACCCGGCGGATCTTTATGATAAGGTGGTTAAGGCGAAAAGCGTCAAGGGGCTGAAGTATATTGAGATTTTCGCGCCTTGTTATCCGGGCTGGCGATTTGAGAGCAAAGATATGATCAAGCTGGCGCGGTTGGCTGTGCGGAGCGGGGTTAACCTGCTCTGGGAGGCTGAGAATGGATCGATTACACGGTTCAGCAATCCGACTAAGGGGCTGGTGGAAGGAACTGCTCAGCCACGGGGGTTGGAGGAGTATTTTAGCGCCCAGGGAAGGTTCAAGCATGTGATGACGCCGGATAAGAGGGAAGCGTTTCTGAGCGGCGTAGAGGCCGAGATTCGCGGGGAGATGGCTTTGTTGAAAAAGCGAACACTTGAGTAGGAGGATTGTTATGAAACAGGTTCTGAAATGGGTTGTTTGTGTTGCGGTTTTCTTTCTGGCGTGGTATTTTTTTCCTGATATTGTGAGGGCTGAGGGTGAGTATTTCTATGTCGGGTTGTTCGCGGCGGGTACGGTGCTCTGGCTGGTGAATATGGCCATCAGGCCGGTTGTTAAGTTTCTGAGTTTGCCGGTTACGCTGGTTACTCTGGGGTTGTTCGGCCTGATTGTGAACGCGCTGATGGTGGAACTGGCGGCGTGGCTTGTGCCGGGGATGGCGATCGTCGGCCTTAAAGGATTTATCGTTAGTGTTGGTATGGCGATCCTTGTTTCGCTGCTGAATGTTGTGCTGGTGAAGAAGGGGAAGAAATAGAGATCAGACCCCAGCCGGAGCAATGGACAATGGACAATGGACAATGAGGAACACAAGATGGTAGGATGGACAACGGACAATGGTGAAGGCTATCCTCTCATAAATAAGGGACTTCATGATATGAAGCCATTGTGTCATCGGCTAATTTCTCACATTGTCCATTGTCCATTGTCCATTGTCCATTGTCCACTGTCCATTGTCCATTGTCCCCTCCTGCCCCTCCGGCTGGGGTCTGCTCTGTAACGAGTGAAGGGGGACAACTTGAATTTGTCCCGCGATTATGATAATGTCAAGTGAGAATTGGTTGGCTTTTCTTGCGAGTGTGGCGGAACTGGCAGACGCGCTGGTCTTAGGAACCAGTCCTCCGGGGTGCAGGTTCGAGTCCTGTCACTCGCACCAAACCTGGAACGACGAAAGACCTGTAATACCAAGGGATTCAGGCCTTTTTTCTTTTTTGGAGGAGCGGATTACCCTTCAAATTACCCTTTACGGCTTTGTTATATAATAGAGTTGAAGATGCTAAGGAAATTGTCTTGGCTATCTGCAATGTCTACGGTAAAATTATAGCCAGTAAAGTGGCACAGAAGGAGGAATCAATACATGGGAAATATCATAACGCTCTATCACGGGACTATCTGCGAGTTTGATAAAATCGACATAACCAAAGGAAAGGGCAACAAGGATTTCGGGCAAGGCTTTTACACCTCTCGTGATATTCGTCATGCCGAGCGTCTTGCAACTCGGAATAAGATTATCGAAGAAGAACGCTTTGCTCTGCGCGGTGTGAAGAAAAACGTCACACCTTGGCTCTATACGTTCGACTTCGACCATGACAACTTGGGAACACTTCACGTAAAGGAGTTCACAGCCGCCGACAGAGACTGGATGCGGTTCGTAGTTCTCAATCGCGAAAGCAAAAGCAAAGCTCAACTGCATGAATATGATATTGTAACAGGCCCAACGGCGAACGACAATACTCGCGCAGCAATACAAACCGTTATGCCGCTGACCAAAGGAGAGGTTATGACGGATAAAGCTATTGATGCATTGATTGCGCTCATAGAGCCGGAAAACCTGCCATGGCAGTTTTTCTTCGGGACTCAGCGTGCGGCTGACCTGCTCCACTTGAAGGGAAGGAGGACAATCCGATGAAAGAAGTCAATGATAATATCATTGAAATCTGCATAGAGTCTATAGCCGCTCAGGTTGTGGATGATTATGCAGAGAAGCAGGGTATCCCTGTGACTGATGCTATGAGATTATTCATGGCAACAAAAACATATGAGCTGCTGACAAATCCAAAATCATTTCTATATCTTGAAGCGGCTCCTTATGTGGAGGATATGCTGAACGCGGAATTGTCAGGCGACTGGGAAAGCTGGATGGAGGTGTAGTGATGAAAACTCGGAAATTCAACGAGGTGGCTTATTTTCAAGTAGGCATTGCGAGAAAATATATGCGGCGACACAACCTGACGCCTATGCAATTTGTCGAGAGGGATAAGCAGTATCATATATTGCATCTGCTTGAAGTTGGGTACGAACCGTTCCACCTCACTGGGGACGAAGGAGTGCTTGATGAGATTGATGAAATCGTAGCCGAACAGCAAACTTCTACGCCTCCCGAAGTACGCATATAAAGCCGTTGCAGCCAACTGCCTCTATAGCGCGAGAAAGAAGCCCCGAAGAGTATGCGGAAACATACAAAACGGTCAATCGAATGACAGCAACAGTGATTTTTTCGTCATCTGTCTTGAAAATAACTATTTGGTCACTCTTTTCATTCATTCTATATGTGATATTGTGATTTTAGGCAAGTTCTGATATGATGATCCTAAATTTACGTATAGATACCTTACAGGGCTTCTCGCAATCTTTTTTATATGTGAAGCTGCTCATGGAGTTTTTTTATGTCAGTCAAGCTCGGTAAATACATTCACTTTAAAGGGAACGAATATGAAGTCATAGGAACGGCTACACACAGCGAAACGCTGGAGAAGATGGTTGTTTACCGCGCATGCACCTTGTCTGGCGACGATATATGGGTGCGTCCTGCAGCGATGTGGAACGAGGTTGTTGAACATAACGGGCAGTGGGTCAAGCGGTTTACTCATAAAGATGAGCTTTCCGAAATGCCGCTGCCAGTCGGCATACACGATCACAGTCCACCAAATGAAAAAGTGGACCTGTTTCTATCACTTTTTACCGGGCGGGAGGATGTGTTTGCCAAACGCTATGAGAATAAAAAAGGCGCCGCCGGATATGTTCCCGCATGTTATAACGCGTGGAATCCCCTCTGTCCTAAAAATAGCAGCAATAAGGTGAAGTGCGGTGAATGTACAAATCAGAATTTTATCAGGTTTGACGCTAACGCAGTAGAAAAACATCTAACAGGAAAATTGACAATCGGTGTCTATCCTATGCTCCCTGATGAGACATGCCGCTTCTTAGCCTTTGACTTTGATGGGAAGGAACACACTTGGGAAGAATTACTGCGGGATGTATCCGCAATCCGTGATGTATGTGTCGAAAAGAATATAAGCATGGCAGTGGAGCGATCCCGCTCTGGCAATGGTATCCACTTTTGGATATTCTTTTCTGGTAGTATCCCGGCAAGTACGGCGCGGAAATTCGGGAGCAGTCTTATAACCTGCGCTATGGACAAACACCACGAAGTAACATTCAGAACTTACGACCGCTTGATTCCCGCACAAGACACTTTGCCCAAAGGAAGATTTGGCAACCTGATCGCACTGCCACTTCAAAAAATACCACGGGAGCAGAATAACAGCGAATTTGTCGATGATCATTTCAACCCTTATGCTGATCAATGGGCTTATTTGTATAGTATCAAGAAATATACTTTAGAAGAAATTGAACAGTTCATCCGCGATCTTTCTCCGCTTGGGGAACTGGGCATTTTGCGCAAAAATGAGGACGAAGAAAAACCATGGGAAGGCAGAAAACCCACTCTACTGATGACTCAGACAGTGAAATTAACCTGTGCCAAGGCAAGGTTCGACTTTCCGGAAACCGTAGATATTGTCCGTTCCAATATGCTTTATATCAAGAAAGATGGCGTTTCAAATCCAGCGTTGACTGCTCTTAAACGATTAGCCGCATTCCGGAACCCCGAGTTTTACAAAGCTCAGTCTATGCGATTATCCACTTATAACAAACCTCGGATTATCTCTTGCTCCGAAGAATCAGAGAAATATCTAGGATTGCCACGTGGTTTGGAAGAAGATGTTACCCAAATTATCAGAGAAAATGGCGCGAAAGTCAATAAGATTAACGAAATCAACGAAGGACGCAAGATAGATATCGAATTCCATGGAACGTTGCGCGACGAACAGCAACAGGCATCGGACGCGCTTCTCAAGCATGAGAATGGTATTTTGTCCGCAACTACCGCTTTCGGAAAAACGGTTATCGGCGCATACATGATCGCTGAACGCAAAGTGAATACCCTTGTGCTCGTTCACAGGACAAATCTTTTGTCTCAATGGATAACCCAACTAAACACTTTTCTGGTTATCAATGAAGAACCGGTTGTTGAGTTTACCCCAAAAGGACGAAAAAGGAAGAAAGGTGTTATTGGACAAATCGGTGGTGGTAAGGACAATCTCAGTGGTATTGTTGATGTTGCTATTATGCAGTCCTTGGTATCCGGCGAGGAAGCCAACTTGTGCCAGGGCAAAGTAAGAGTTAGAGAGCTTGTTCAAAACTACGGAATGATTATTGTTGACGAATGCCATCATGTATCTGCGTTTAGCTTTGAAAAGATACTCAAAACAGTCAAGGCTCAATACGTGTATGGCCTGTCTGCCACACCAACACGGCAGGATGGGCGTCATCCCATTATCTATATGCAATGCGGCAAAATCCGTTATAAAGTAGACGCGAAAAGCCAGGCGGAGGCACGGCCTTTTGAACACTTTATCATCCCACGGTTTACACGTTTCCAAAAGCCTATCCACCGGGATGACAAATGGGAAATAGCGGAGATTTATCGGGATATCCAAAACAGCGAAATCCGAAATGATTTGATTGTTCAGGATGTTGTTACCGCCCTGGAACAGGGTAGGAACCCCATTATACTTACCGAACGCACAGAGCACGTTAAGATTTTGGCTGATAAACTCAAACCCCTTGCTCAAAATGTGATTTCCATGACCGGGGGTTTAGGGGCAAAGAAAAGTCGTGAACTGCTGCAAACGATTTCGGATATTCCGGAGGATAAGCCGTTTCTATTGATTGCAACAGGAAAATATGTTGGCGAAGGATTTGATATGCCGAGGCTGGATACTTTATTTCTTGCTATGCCAATATCATGGAAAGGAACCGTCCAGCAATATGCCGGACGATTGCACAGGCTGTTTGACAATAAAGAAGAGGTGCAAATATATGATTATGTGGATGTTCATGTGGCGATGTTGGAAAAGATGTATCAAAAACGCTTAAGGGGCTACGCCGCCATTGGGTATAAAGCGAAAGGGGCGCCGCAGGTCATAGAAAGAATCCATTCTATTTTTGACAGCAGGAATTTCTATCCTATTTATTCGGAAGATATTTTAACGGCCAAAAGAGAGACGCTCATAGTAAGTCCGTTTTTAACGAAAAAACGGATCTTGTCCTCATTGAGTTATTTAGCTGCTGTTGGTACAAAAGTGACAGTCATGACTAAATCGCCTGACGATTACGCTGAAAAGGACAGAACAAAAATCAAGGAATGTATCGAACTGCTTAAGCAGAACAGAATTGCAGTAAAGACGAAGGATCGTATCCATCAGAAATTTGCTGTTATAGATCAGCGTATCATATGGTATGGGAGTATCAATCTGCTCAGTTACGGCACATCCGAAGAAAGCATAATGCGTATTGAGAGTGTAGACATAGCCGCAGAATTATCTAGGATTATGCAAGGGTAAAGTGGTAGTCAACAATGGGTGGTAAACAGAGGGGCAGCCGTATTTAAAATAACCCATGTGCCTCACTGGTACCCAGTACAAACAGTACGCCTCTTGTTGTCTCGTCGATGCGCAGCTTCTTCCGGATGGCTTCGACTATGGGTTCCGTAGTCTCACCGGAGGCCAGAATCATGACGATCTCGCGTTCGGGTTCGATTGGCATGGAGAACACCTTCTCAGTCTCATGTATGCCTGAACCGCGGGCGTTGATTATGGTGCCGCCGCGAGCGCCTGCCGCGGTGGCCGCCTCGATAACCTCTTTGGCCAACCCTTTTTCCACGATCGTAAAAATTGCGTTGTACATGGCGTCTTTCAAGGCCTCCCGATTTTCTAGATTAATGTGCATCAGATTCCGTATACCCACAACACTCTTGATAGGGAAGGAAAAACAGATGCCGCTGTTGCGTTTGTGAAAAGACATTTCCTCTGCGATATACCTCATAGCCTCTAGGGCAGAACCGCGTTCGGTGCCCATCAGCACAATTTCCCGGCGGATGTCGGTCAGTTCCAGAAAATCCAGGACTTTGTTTCGGTGTGCGGTACCGCGCCCCAAGAATATGGTGCCGCCGTGTACACCATGTTCTTTCGCCAGCTTAAGTATTTTTGAACCGTTGCCGTTATTGACCACGCAACACAGCAAATCAAATTTCTTCATTTTGACCACCTCCCGACAACAAAACAGACTGAGCCGCTTTCGACTTATATTTATATATGAGTCCCAGGATTTGCAGGGCGAGAATCGGAGTCATGGCCACCATAGCGATCATACCGAATGCGTCTTTGAACACATCGGCACCCGATACCGCGTCTGCGATTCCCTGTGTAAAAGCCAGAATAAAGGTAGCGGTCATGGGGCCGGAAGCTACACCGCCCGAATCAAATCCGATGCCTACGAACAGTTTCGGCGTGAGGAACGACAGCGCAACCGCAAGAACAAACCCAGGCAACAGAAAATGCCAGAGTTGCAGGTCGGGCACCGTAATGCGTAGAACCGACAGTCCAACCGCCGTACCCACACCGATTGACAAAGCGCCCAGCACCATCTTGCGTGGCACAGAACCCGCTGTGACATCCTCAATCTGATGGGTTAGCACATAAACCGCCGGTTCAGCCAGTATGGTCACAAGTCCCAGCACAAAGCCTACCAGAACAGACAATGGGGCGCCGCCGGACGAGACAATGGTTCGGCCTAGCTCAACGCCTAATTCCATGAATCCGATATTCACGCCCAGCAGGAACACAATGAGTCCCAGGCATGTATAAATAAGCCCCACGAACATACGCCGCTTCATGCGTTTAGTAATACGGAACACAACAAATTCAAACACCAGGAAAATGATGATGATCGGAATGATTGCCATAAATGAATCACCTGCGATATTCGAGATCATTTCAACGATACTTTCAGAGGCTTTACCGGACAGAACGCCTGTCATATTTTCAGTCTTGATGAAAAATCCCAACATCAGTACACCGATTACGGCGCCGACCGAGGAAATGCCGATCAGCCCGAAACTGTCCTCTTCTGAAGCCTTGCTGTCCTTTTTCATGCCGGATACGCCCAAGGCCAGCGCCAGGATGAACGGAACAGTCAGCGCGCCTGTTGTGGCCCCCGACGCGTCAAAAGATATGGCTAAGAACTCAGGTTTGTCCCTTGTCAACAGCGCCAATATAAGAACTATGGCGTACATAACAGAGACCATAATGCGGATTGGGAAATTATAGACGATGCGGATGTGGCCGGCTACCAGCATAAGGGCGATACCCAATGAAACCGTCACAAGCATCAACATCTTGCCAATCTGGCCGGCTGTGACGGCATGCACCTCCCCGGCCAATATCTGCAGATCGGGTTCGGCGATGCAGATGAAAAACCCAACGACAAATCCCGATACAGCAAGAAGCCACAGCTTATTCTGCTTAGACAGAACCGTACCGATGTTCATACCAAGAGGCGTAATGCCGATTTCTACACCAAGAAGAAGAACGGACAACCCAGCAATGACGAGAAGGGAGCCCAGCAGAAATCGGCCGATCATTGCTCCGGGCATAGGTATGCCGAACAGCCAAAAAATCAACTGTATAAGTAATACCACACCTGTAATGGGTAGCACAGCAATCAGAACCTCTTTGGCTTTATCCCAAAGAACACTCAAAAGTGCCACCCCCAGATGAGTTTTCTAGATTATAACATATATCGGCTGTGTACTGGAAATAATTCCGGCACGGAGTGTTCCAAGACTGCACCATAGGGCCAGGGTTCCGGCTCTTTGAGTTTAAAAAATTGGTTGAGCACTATACCTCCACCCATATGGGATTGCTGAAGGCGAACCCTTTTTTTTGTTTTTCTGATTCTCTGCTTAAAGCGGCGATTCCCATCTCGCTAAGCACTTCGATCCGGTAAAATTCTCCCGGCGTGACGTAGAAATACCAATCCTTTTCCCATAAGGTGCGCTCCGCTTCTCCTTGAGGGGTTGCATGCAGGACTTCCTGCATCTTATGGCCGTGAATTGTACCACGAAGCAGCGTAATTCCCTCTAATCTGCCGAGAGGATCGAACACCTTGAGCTGGGCATGAACCATCGCGGGTTGAGCCAACCTGCAGGTATCGCCTATGCCTTTTCCGTCCATGGAAAAAACGATCTCCGGGCCATTGCTGCCAAAAAACCGGCCTCTTTTCAGCATTAGATGAACCTCTTCCGTGCTCAGCTGCGTCAAATAACCCTTGATAAATGGGTTGCCTTGTCCTGAGGCATAGTGGGCATCGGAGACGGCATTCCCGATATAGCGTCCTTTGCCGGCCATGTTCAGTTTATCCCACATAAGGAAAGCTTGACGGTTGGGACTATCGATGGCGTGGTAATTAAAATTATTCCAAACTTCAATCCCTGTTATTCCATCAAGTCCAGACAAAACATCATCCCCGAATTCATACTCAGGAGCCTCATAAGGGTGGGCCAAAAAGACGAATCCGCCTTGTTTTTGCGTATCATGAACAAAATCCTGCCACCTGGCAAGGTCTCGTGGCTGGCGGATACGGTTGGGGTCGGCGGTGTTGGCGGCTCCGTAGGCCAAAGCGTGGCCATACTGGGATGTAAACTCATAACCGGCTATATGGAGAAAAGATTTTGCTTCATCCTGTTTATGAAAATCAAGAATCTCTTGTCGGTGTTCCAGAGTATTATGGTCTGTGCTGTAAAGAAAACTGTGCCCTTTCTTTATCATGGAAAACCTGTTTTCGGCCGGCGTCCCTTTACCGTCACTGTACTTGGAATGGGTATGGGTATCTCCCGAATAAAAACCGGCGCCGGACAGAAAAACAGTGTCTTTCCACAGGGTAGCAGCTTGTTGTCCTTCAATCCACCCGCAAAACTGATGACGACCGCCAAGACTGAAGGTGTAGGACAGGGGAATCTCCACTGTCTGTCCCCCCGACAGGGCATCAAGCCAAATACTCTTTTTACGGCACGGTGCCGCTTCTAATGGAGGCTGAAAACAGAAAACGCCTGAAAACTCATGCTCGGCAAGGTTCTGTATTCTTAAAAGAAATAACTGCTCTCTTCCAATTTGATCGAGGAAATCTTTTCTTTCCAGTCCAATTGCCAATTCGGGGCAGACATCGCAGCCAATATTGCCTACAGACATATCGCATCTTCC
The DNA here is from genome assembly GCA_009783315.1 of Peptococcaceae bacterium. GTDB lineage: Bacteria > Bacillota > Desulfitobacteriia > Desulfitobacteriales > Syntrophobotulaceae > WRJI01. The sequence goes on along the minus strand of WRHI01000070.1, from coordinate 5,650 downwards.
CTTCCGTTATTTTCCCATACAGCAGCATCCTCATGTTCGTGATCCTGTTTTGCGTCATCTGTTGCCGGAGCCTTCATCTGCGGAATCGCTGCCAGCAATGTTTTTGTGTAGGCGTGTTCAGGGTTGTCAAAGACCTTTTGGGTTTTCCCTTGCTCGACAATTTTTCCTTGACACATCACCGAAATGGAGTCTGACATATGGCGTACCACAGATAAGTTGTGAGATATGAAAAGAACAGCAAGACCTTGACTCTCCTTCAGTTCCAACAGCAGGTTCAAAATCTGTGTCTGCACTGAGACATCCAGCGAGGAAGTCGGCTCATCGGCGACAATCAACTGAGGCTCCAGAGCCATAGCGCGAGCCACCGCAACGCGTTGTTTCTGCCCGCCTGATAACTGATGGGGGTAGCGGCTTTCAAACTCTGGCGGCAGCGCAACCAAACCGAGAAGCTCCCGAACCCGGTCGACAATCTTATTTTTTGGCAGCAAACGGTTAATGAGAATTGGTTCACCCAGAATGCGGTCAACTTTCATGTGAGGAGGAAGGGAGTTATTGGGATCCTGGAACACCATCTGAATTTTCAGCCGCTCTTTTTTCTTTTGCCTGCCGGGAAGAGAAGAGATGCCCTTGTCGCCAAAGAGGATGTCCCCCTCGGTTACCGGGTTGAGTCCCATAATAGCCCGGCCAAGAGTGCTTTTACCGGATCCGGACTCCCCGACAAGTCCATGAATTTCATTCTTGGCGATCGACAGGCTGACCCCATCCACAGCTTTGATGACTTTGGCGTCTCCTTTACTGAAAAGGTTGGACTTGGCCTGGAAATAAACCTTAATATTATCGATTTGTAACAGGGTGTCATTCATAAGGGATACCTCTTTTGCGGTAAATCTTTTTCACGCGCAAGCCTCTCTCATAAACGCGGTAGAAACATAATGGCCGGCAGCCACCTGGTCAAATGTCGCGGCAAGCTTGTGTTGGGGGTCGAATATGCGGGACCCGGCGGCGCTGCCTCTTGCAGACAGAAAATCATCTTTTGTTGGCAGTCTCTTGCCTGGAATCGTTTCCAGGGTGGGGATCGAGGAGATCAGCAGGCGTGTGTAGGGATGGCGCGGAGAAGAAAAAATCTGGTGAGCCGCGGCGTACTCGACAATGTGTCCGGCGTACATTACCGCCACATTATCCGCGAACTCCGAAACAACCCCAAAATCATGGGTAATCAAAAGGATGCCCATCTTGCGATCCTGCTGAAGCTTTTTCAATAGATCAAGTATTTGGGCCTGAATGGTTACGTCCAATGCCGTGGTGGGCTCATCGGCGATCAGACAGCTGGTATCACAGGCAATGGCCATGGCAATGGTGATACGTTGCAGCTGGCCGCCGGAGAATTGGTGGGGGAAAGCGTTATAACGGCCGGCCGGGTCAGGGATGCCCACTGACTCCATGAGGTCAATCACACGGCAGATTACGTCAGCCGGGCGTATCTTCTCGTGGGCCAGAATAACCTCCGCAATCTGTTTGCCCACAGAGACTACCGGGTTCAGGACAGACAAGGGTTCCTGAAAAATCATGGTTAAATCCTTGCCGCGGATTCTGTCAAATTCTTTCTCCGTAAGTTTGTCAAGACGGATCGTTTTGCCGTGTTTGGGAGTGAACTCAACTTCTCCTTCGATGAGAGGATGCAAGTAGCTGTTCCAAGACTGCAACAGTCCCATGATGGAAAGGGCTGTCATGGACTTGCCGCTTCCCGATTCACCCACCAGGGCCAGGGTTTCGCCTCTTTGGATTTCAAAATTAACCTGTTCCACCGGATACGATACGCCGTTTCTGTTTTTTAAACCGACCATCAGGTTTTTCACCTGTAAGACTGTAGACATAACGCACTTCCTTTATTTTTCCAATAGACGCACATCAAACCGCTCTCTCATGTGTTCGCCAATATGCTGAATACAATAAGCAACCATAACAATCATGATCGCCGGGGCGACAGAAATCCAGGGCGCTGTGACAAGATAATTCTTTCCGGTTCCCACCATTTGCCCCAAGGTCGCTGTGGGCGGCTGAACACCGATGCCGACGAAAGAAAGAGACGTTTCTACCAGCAGGATCAAAGGAAAATTCAAGGTGATCAATACAATCAGATAGGTTCTGACCCCGGGAAAAATATAGCGTGCCAAAATCCGCAGAGGGGAGGCGTTATAACACTTTGCCGCCTCCACATATTGTTTTTTCTTCAGGCTTAGAACCAATCCGCGGGTTATTTTGGCATACGTCTCCCATCGGGCCATACCCATCAGAACGATCAGCACCGGAATACTGCGGCCAAAGATCACCAGTCCGACCAGCACAAAAAGGATGAAAGGAATGGACTGTTGGAAGTTGATGAACAGCAAGGACAGCCGATCCCACCATCCGCCAAAATATCCGGCAGTCAGACCCAAGACCAGGCCAAAAGAACAGCCAAGAAGAAGTCCAAACAGAGCTATCCCCAAGCTGATCCGGGCGCCATACAAAACCCGGCTGAACACGTCCCGACCCAATTCGTCGGTTCCCAAAACGTGTTCCAAGCTGCCCCCCATAAAGATGGGCGATAAAGTTGTGTTCATTAAATCCGTCTTGTCAGGGTCAAAAGGCGTGAGAAAATCAGCAAAAACCACCGCGAGCACCATAACGCAGAGAAGAACCACGCACACTTTGACCAGCAACGGCAACTCGTTCCACGACTTTATCATGTCTTGGGACCTTCCACTTCAATTCTGGGGTCAACGACCATATAGAGAATATCAAGGAGGTAATTGATGAGAATCACAACAGCTGCCAACATCAAGACACTGAACTGAACCAGTGTGAAATCCCGGTTCATGACGGAATTGACCAAGGTTGTTCCAATGCCCGGCCATGAGAATGTCCGTTCAATGATGAGGGAACCGGTGAGGATATCAACCATGACAATACTGATCTGAGTTAAAACCGGAATGAGAGAATTTCGGAACGCGTGCCGCAGAATGGTGTTTTTCTTGCCGATTCCTTTGGCTACCGCTGTCCGGATATAATCCTGAGACAACGTTTCCAAGATACTGTTGCGAACATGTCTGATAATGGGAATGGCCCCGGTTGTGCCAATACAAAGGCAGGCCACCGGCATTACATAATGAGCCGGACTGCTCCCTCCCTGGCTGGGAAGTATTCGCAAACTGTATGAAAAGATGAGCAGCAGGAAAATCGCCAGAACAAAGCCGGGTACCGCATAGAGCGCAGACATAGCATGGTCGGCTGCTTTCACCAGGATGTTTCCCTGATAAACAGCCATCAGGACACCCAGCGTGATCCCAAGGATCACGCTGATGAAGAGAGCCCATGCGCCAAGTTTCAGAGTCTCGCCGGCTCTGGAAAAGAAAATCTGTGTCACCGGCCGTCTTTCGTTTAAACTGTCCCCAAAATCGCCGTGGAGTACGTTTTTCAGATAGAGAACGAATTGGCGTCCATAAGATTGATCCAGCCCATATTTGGCGTTATATTGCTCCAGCTGTCCCGGCGCCATGCCATCAGGGTACATAATTTCAAAGGGACTGCCGGTGAGCCTGGCAAAGATGAAGATGAATACCAGCACACCAAACAAGGTTATCACAGCGATGAAGGCTTTTTTGACCATATACATTATCATGTCCGTTTGCCTTAGGGGGTGCTAAAGCTGATTTCACCAGCCCGCAGCCCGATAACATAGGTGCGCACATTGCTCGGAATTTGGTAGTCTACATTGGCATTCATGCCAAAAGATTCGTAAGGTTTATACAGGAAGATGAAGGGGGTCTCTTCATCGAAGAATTTGTAGATAGCTTTCAGGGCAGCTATGCGCTGGTCAATATCCGTACTGAATCTGGCAATTTCAAATTGCTTGATGTATTCCTCTGAAGGAACGAATTGACTAATCGGAGGTGTGGCGACTTCACCCTCCGGCGACCACGCCCGTTCGATATAGCCCATGGGATCCATGTAATACAGGGGATTTGACCATGTTTGTATTGTTATAGCATCATTGGGGTAGGAAAAAGACTCCACTTCCACCAGCTCCGCATTGACGCCGATGGCTTTCCACATATCGATGACAGCCAGGGCCGCCAAATCGGCATAGGTGTAATAATGGGCTCTGTTGTAAATCTGAACGGGTTCACCGTTGTAGCCGGAGCGGGCCAGCAATTCTTTGGCTTTCTCCACATCGTATTGCATATCATGGTTATCCGCGATGAAGAGCGGCTTCCCATAAGAGCTGAACTGGGGGCTGTCGGCTGCTTCCGCTTTACCTTTCCAGAGAGAGTTCACAAGGGCCTGCCGGTCAATGGCGTAGCTCAAAGCGGCTCGCAAATCAGCGTTTTTCGTAATCGAGTTGTTCATGTTAATGCGATAAACATGATACATTTGCAGGATTTCGCCCACCAGTTTGACGTCGGAATTGCCACTTAACGTGCCTTCTTGATCGGGAGGGATGTTGGTGACAAAATCCGCTTCCTTATTCTGCAAAGCCGTAATGCGGGAAAGGATTTCCGGCACCAAAGTATAGGTTACCTTCTGGAAAGGGGCTTTCTCCCCCCAATATTCATCGAAACGCTCTAACTCCAACTTCTGGCCGGAATCGAAGGAAACAACTTTATAAGGGGCTGTTGTTACCGGGGCATGCGCAGCGGCATCGATCCCAACGGATTCTACATAAGCTTTGCACGAGATGCCGACATTAGAATCAGACATCAAATGCTCAAAGAGGGGTTCCGGTTTTATCGTATGGGCGTGCAAGGTAAGATTGTCTTTGACCTCAAAGTCAGCGAAGTTGGAGAGCAGGTAGGAATAGACGACCATGTATGCGGGATCCTCCTGTTTGATGACTCTATTCATGGAATAGGCCACATCCTCGGCGGTCATAACAGCACCATTGTGAAATTTCACATTGGGCCGGAGTTTGATTTCCCAAGTGAGCTCGTCAAGCATCCGCCAACTTTCGGCGAGACCCGGTATGAATTTGACTTCGTTGGCGCGGGTGTCACGCATCACCAGTGTGTCATAAATATTGTGATAGATTTGAATGCCGGCGTTGGAGGATGACGCGTTAGTATCCAGGGTGGTGGGCATTGCCTGTACGGCAATCCGGAAATGCTCAACATTGCTGCCGGCGGTACTTTCCTGGGAATTGCAGCCAACCATGCCTGCTAGGAAAACAGTGATGAGAAGTAGCGTTGCATAAATCCTTGAGCCTGTAAACGTCTGCATGTTATTTCACCTTATCCTTTTGTTTTTACAGCTATATGGGTGTCGTAGCTGCTTTTTGTAAAGACTCTATAATACTAGATACCCAAGGTAAGATTCAAACCAACATTGTGTAAAAGTTTATGTCATCGAAAGTCATCGAAAGTGCTCATCGAAAGTATGTAGGCGCAGGAGCCGCATTTGCGAAGCACAAGGACTTTCTTTACGAAGTGTCTGCCCAGCATTTATTACCATTAGCAAACAAGATATTCAGAACCTTGGCGTCAAGAAATTAGGGCCCGCTGAAAAACAGGCCCCTTTCTCAACGTGCAAAACCCACTCTTAGTCTTACTGCAAAAAAATCAGCAACAATGCTCTGGTAATCCGGAAAATAACGATTTGTAAAAAGACGCAAAAA
>WRHI01000069.1 GCA_009783315.1 Peptococcaceae bacterium | reverse complement strand
CCAGTAACAGTGCCACGTCAGGGGTTGGGGAGCGGCAGACTCCAAAAGCCCGCGTATTTTTTTCGCCTTTCGGGGGCTGCGTCGGGCGGTGAGGCGCTTGGATTCTGCCGCTCCCCAACCCCTGACGCGTCCCTCATTGAACCGTATATATTTGCCCTATGAATACCCCGAATTGCCGGTTTTTGGAGCAATGAAACAGGGGACCGTTCTACTGATATTGCATAAATTATCTTGACGAGAATTCTCCCCCATGGTAGTCTTATGTCACTATTAGGTTATTTGTACACGGATTGGCTCGTGGGAGAATGGAGGCACGATAAATGGCCAAAAAGAACAATGATATATTTGCCGGATTTGAAGAGGGCCAGAGTCTTGAAGGGAATTTGCTGCAACAAAAAGAAACGCCTAAGATCAAAACACCCAAAGAAACGAAGAACCCCCAAACTTTTGTAAAATTAGTCATAATCTTTACCTTGTTGGGATTCTTCGCAATTGCCGGCATAGGTATCTTCCTGTTTGTTAATAGTGGCGTGACTCTTATTAATATGACAAATGATATGATTAATGAGCAAAGGGAAGTATTCGATAAAGGTATCCCATCTGAAAGCCAGAATCAATTTGGTAACCAGCGCTTTCACAATATCCCATTCAGCTTAGCTTCCGGAACCAAGTCCGGCATATTAGTCAGGACCTATATTGATTCTGTCATTGACAACAACAAAAAGGTCGCGGTCGGCTCAGGATATGGGAAATTTGTTTCAGTCGTATTCAATGGCACCGAGACGTCAGATACAACAGAGTTGAAAAATATCAAGCTTGAGATCGCTAATACCGCAAATTATGAAGTAGAAGCCGACTATGACCCTGAAGGGTATATCTATCGGATTATTATCGACAAGCTCTAATTCTCATAAATAACACTTGCGCCCTGCCTTCAGGAACGCGGCGAACGCTTATTCCGCTTTTGCCGCCCGTGTCATAGCAAGGGACTCAACCGACTCTTTCACAGTATCCTTATCTTTCATGGCGCCGACAACAGCGTCTTTGCCTGGCTCTTTTCCATCAGCCCGGTATGCGGCCAGCGCCACAACCGCACCTCTCGGTTCTCCGGCAGCTTGTTCCGTCAACGTCTGTTCCGACGATGGAATTTCCGCAGTCGGGGTTTCCATCGGCGGGGGTTCTACCGGCGGGGTTTCCATCGGCGTGGTTTCTGTCGGCGTGGTTTCTGCTGTCGGTTCCGCCGCTCCGGTTTTCCGGCACTTCTCGAAAGCCACCGACAACATCAGTTTTATCCGGTTCAACTGATTGACATGGCTCGCGCCGGGATCATAATCAATCGCTACAATGTTGGCTTCAGGGTGCTGACGCTTCAATTCCCGCATAACTCCTTTGCCGAGAATATGGTTCGGCAGACAGCCAAAAGGCTGCAGACAGGCGATGTTATCCGTGCCGCTTTCCAGCAGTTCCAGCATTTCGCCGGTCAGGAACCAGCCTTCTCCCGTGGAATGTCCCAGGTGAACAACTTTTTGGGCCAGTTTGGCTTTATGGTAGATTGATCCGGGTGGGCTGAAGCGGCTGCGCTTCAGTTGTTTCTTCATATGGCGGCGGTACAGTTCCATGTGCCAGATCAGATAGCGATTGATCAGGCTCTGTTTCAAAGTGCCGCTGAGTTTCTTGGCGCTGTAAACGCTGTTATACAAGCAATAGAGCAGAAAATCCAGCAAGTCGGGCATGACAGCCTCGGCGCCTTCGCTCTCAAGAACGTCCACCAAATAATTGTTGGCGAAGGGATGGAATTTGACCAGTATTTCTCCAACGATGCCAACTTTGGGTTTGACCACGTCGTTCACCTCAATGGCGGAAAAATCGCGGATAATCTGGCGGATGTTGGCGTGGAAGGGGCGTTTTTTCAAACTGGTGACAGCCTGACGGGTTTTGGCGATCCAGGCGTCAAGAAGCTCGTTGGTGGCGTTGGGCACTTTTTCATAAGGCCGCACAGCCATGGTGAGCCGCATAAGCAGATCCCCGTATATGCAGGCCATGACAGCGCGTTTGATCAATTTGACGCTCATGGTCCAGCCGGGATTCTTTTCCCAGCCCAGGGCGTTAAGAGAGATAACCGGAATCTGTTCCATACCGGCGTCTTTCAAGGCTTTGCGGATGAAACCGACGTAGTTGCTGGCCCGGCAGCCGCCGCCGGTCTGGGTCATGAGCACAGCGGTTTTGTCTAAGTCGTAAGCGCCTGATTTGAGCGCGGCCATAATCTGGCCCACGACGATGATAGTGGGATAGCAGGCGTCGTTGTGAACATGGAGCAGCCCCTGTTCCACCACGTCCATAGCCACGTCGGGCAGCACCTGCAAATTGTAGCCTTCAAAGCGCAGAGCCTCTTCCAGCACAGCGAATTGAATAGGCGACATCTGGGGACAGAGAATGGTGTGGGTTTCACGCATTTCTTCTGTAAAAATCCGGCGTTCAGGCAATTCATGGCGTTTCGCGGCGACAATACCCTTATCCACGCGTTCCTCCATGGCCGCCAACAGTGAGCGGATACGGATGCGCACCGCTCCCAGGTTGTTGATTTCATCGATTTTGATCAGCGTGTACGTCTTGCGGTATTGCTCCAGCAGCTCATGAACCTGATCGGTGGTGACGGCGTCAAGGCCGCAGCCAAAGGAATTAAGCTGAACCAGTTCAATGTCGTCACGTGTGGTGGCGAAACTGGCCGCCGCGTAAAGCCGCGTATGGTACATCCATTGGTCGAGAACCCGGAGAGGACGCGGTGTTTGGCCCAGATGGGCGACGCTGTCTTCTGTCAGCACAGCCAGGCCGAATCCGGTGATCATTTCCGGAATGCCGTGATGGATCTCCGGGTCGGTGTGGTAAGGACGACCGGCCAGAACAATGCCTTGGCGCTTGTTTTGGGTAAGCCAGGCAAGCGTTTCTTCCCCTTTGGCGCGAATATCGGCCTTGCAAGCCAACCGCTCAGCATAAGCCTTATCGACGGCGCGGCCGATTTCGTCCTTCTTCAGCCCGAGACTTGAAAGTTCCTCGGTCAGGCGAATTTTCAGCCGTTCCATGTTGTCCATCGGCAAAAAAGGATACAGGAAAGTCATGTCTTCAGCCCGCAAAAGATCCACATTAGCTTGAATCGACTGGGGGTAAGACGTCACAACGGGACAGTTGAAATTGTTGTTGCTGCCCGGATCTTCCTTCTCGTCCCGAGGCAGGCACGGATAAAAAATGGTTTTGACGCCCCGGTTGACAAGATCAATGATATGGCCGTTCATCAGTTTGGCCGGATAGCAGATGGACTCCGAGGACACGGTCTCCATGCCCAGTTCGAAGATTTTTTTGGAAGACCGGGACGACAACACGACCCGGAAGCCCAGATCGGTAAAAAACGTAAACCAGAAAGGATAATGCTCATACATATTCAATCCCCGGGGCAAGCCAATTTCCCCGCGGGGAGCCGCTTCTTTGGCCAGCGGCTTATAGGCGAACAGTCGCTTATACTTATAGTCGAACAGATTGGGCACGGACGCGGACGCCTGTTCGGCGCCGCCGCCCCGTTCGCAGCGGTTCCCCGTGATCAATTCCCGGTCCCCGGGAAACTTGTTGACGGTGAGCAGACAGTTGTTGCCGCACAAGCCGCAATAACGGGTCGCACTTTCGGCGTGGAAGTCTTGCAGATCCTCGCCCAGAAGCATCCGGGTCGTCTCTCCGGACACATAACCGGCTTTGGCGACCAGGGCGGCGCCGAAAGCGCCCATAATGCCGGCGATATCGGGACGAACCACCTGGTGTCCGGTGATTCTTTCAAAACTCCGCAGCACGGCGTCGTTATAGAAGGTGCCGCCCTGAACAACGATTTTTTGGCCCACCTGAGCCGCGCTGTTCAAACGGATAACCTTATAGAGAGCGTTTTTCACTACAGAATAAGCGATGCCGGCAGCAATACTGCCGATGGGCGCGCCTTCTTTTTGCACCTGCTTGATTTTTGAATTCATGAAGACCGTGCAGCGGGTGCCCAGATCAACCGGGTCAGCATAAATGCCTTTTTGTACAAAGTCTTCAATAGAAATCCCCAGAGATTTGGCCAAGGTCTCAATGAAAGACCCGCAGCCCGAGGAACAAGCTTCATTCAGCATAATATTATTGATAACGCCGTCGCTGATCTGCATACACTTCATATCCTGGCCGCCGATATCGAGGATAAAATCCACCCCCGGCAGAAAATGTTCCGCACCCTTGAGGTGAGCCACCGTCTCAATTTCACCATGATCAACCTTCAGGGCGGCCTTAAGCAGCGCTTCGCCGTAGCCGGTAACAACGGCCCGGCCAATGGTCAAGTTCTCCGGCACATGTTCCGCCATCTGCCGCAACGCCTTAACCGTGGAGTAAAGAGGGCTGCCGTCGTTGCTGCCGTAATGGGAATACAACAACGCCCCATCCTCGTCAATCAGCGCCAGCTTCGTCGTCGTTGAACCCGCGTCAATGCCCAAGAAGCACGTGCCCCGCGCCTGACTCAGCTCTCTGCGCACGACCCTGCTTCCGCTGTGCCGTAGGGCAAAAGCCTCATAATCCGCGGCGTCAGCAAACAAGGGTTCCAGGTGGGATCCTTCACTCTCGGTGTTGTGCAAATTATCCAAGCGGCTCATCAAATCCGCCATGGTGGAGGGCGCGGGGTTGGCTGGTTCGGTGTTCGCGGCTCGGGGTTCGGTGTTCAGGGTTAGGGGTTCAGCGCTGTAACAGGCCCCGAGGGCCACAAACAGCTGAGCGTTCTCCGGAAAAATAATATCCTCCGGCTGCAGATTCAACGTTTCTATAAACCGCTGCCGCAGCTGTGGTAAAAAGCTTAAAGGACCACCCAGGAAAGCCACCTTGCCGCGAATCGGTTTGCCGCAAGCCAGCCCCGCAATGGTCTGATTGACCACCGCCTGAAAAATTGACGCCGCGATATCCTCTTTGGCCGCCCCTTCATTGAGCAGCGGCTGCACGTCTGTTTTAGCAAAAACCCCGCAGCGAGAAGCGATGGGATAAATAACTTTATGCCCCGCAGCCAGATCGTTCAGCCCCTGGGCATCGGTCTTGAGCAAGGTGGCCATCTGATCGATAAAAGCCCCGGTGCCGCCGGCGCAGGTGCCGTTCATGCGCAACTCCGGCGCGTCGCCAAAATAAGTGATCTTGGCGTCCTCGCCGCCCAATTCCACCGCAACATCCGTCTCGGGCACAAAGCGGCGCACCGCCTCGCTGCAGGCAATCACTTCCTGAACGAAGGGAATATTCAATTGAGCCGACGTGGTTATCCCGCTGGAGCCGGTCACAGCCATCCCAATAGCCGCCTCTGGAAATTGGCGGCCCAGGTTCTCCAACAGCTTGTGCACCGTGCTGCTGACATCAGAAAAATGGCGCTGATAGTCGCTGAAAATCATGGTGTCCGACTCGTTCAACACCACCACTTTCACGGTGGTTGAGCCCACGTCAAGACCCACTTTTAGTTGATTCAATTTTATTCACCTCATAGTTTTGTTTCGGCATTCACTGCCGACTTTCATTGACTTGTACATTTCTCTGTTTCATTTCTCTGTTTCATTTCACGGTTTCATTTCACGGTTTCCCTATTCTATCTTTTCAGCTCGATTAATTAATCGACATGTTTGTTTTCTAACTTAATCATTCGGATGTTAAACACTGTTTAAATTTTATCATCTCCTCCTCGCAAAGTCAATAAAGACTTTTTCCTTCGACAATATACACATGTGCTATAAAATATGCTATGATAACGACAAAATACCCTCAAATACCAGAGGAGCAAAAAAATGCCGTCCTTAGAAGATAAAATTCGTTCACTTAAAAAAGAAAAAGACGCCTTGATCCTGGCTCACTATTACCAAACCGCGGACATTCAGGCCATCGCTGATCATGTCTGCGACTCTTTCGAAATGGCACGCCGCGCCGCGCAGGCTTCAGCCAAAATTCTCGTCATCTGCGGCGTACGTTTCATGGCGGAAAGCGCCAAAATCCTGAACCCCGGCAAAACCGTCCTGCTTCCGGCCGCCGACGCGGGCTGTCCCATGGCTGACATGATTCAACCGAAAGATGTGCTGGCTCTGCGCCAAAAACATCCGCAAGCCGCCGTGGTCTGTTATATCAACTCGTCCGCCGCGGTTAAAGCCGTCAGTGACGTCTGCTGCACATCTTCGTCAGCCGTTCACGTTGTCCGTTCCTTACCCCAGCGGCAGATCGTTTTTGTCCCCGACCAAAATCTTGGCGCCTATGTGGCCGGTCAAGTTCCTGAAAAAGAACTCATCCTGTTTCCCGGCTGTTGTCCCGTTCATCACGACGTCACCATCCATGACGTCCTGACCGCCCGGCGTGCTCATCCTCAAGCCCTGTTGCTCATGCATCCCGAATGTCGGCCGGAGGTGCTCGCTTACGCCGACACCATCGGCAGCACCTCAGACATTATCGACACCGCCCTTCATTCCGCCGCCCGCTCCTTCATCATCGCCACCGAACAAGAAATTGCCGAAGGGCTCAAAGTGCTGGCCCCCGAAAAAGAATTCCACATGGTCAATAACCGCTTTCTTTGCCCTGACATGAAAAAGACCCGCCTGGCAGATATCGCTGAAAGTCTTGAAACCATGCGGTTCGAAATCAAAATGACTCCTGGGGAAATCGCCGCCGCCGCATTGAGCCTGGAACGCATGGTCGAAACCAAGGTCAGGTAAAATGAAATGCGTCTATTGCGAATCAAAGATGTCAGACAGACAATCGCCATCATGGCTGCACTCGGCGCAACCGCTGCCGTCGCAGAAAGTTTTGTGTCCTTTCTCGCGATGATTATTACACTGGCGCTCACCTTCGCGCTGGTCAGCATCTTCTTTTTTTACTTGTACCGACGCCAGCAACAAATCAACTCTCTGTGCGACCTCATCGAAACCACACTGCAGACCGGCCGAAGCATCAGCGGCGTCTTTCATATCGCCTATGAAAACGACGAACTCACCGCCTTATTCCAACAAGTTCAAAAAATATCCGACAGACTCTGTGAACACGACCTTCGACTGCAAAAAGACAAGAAATACCTGAAAGATTTTATTAACAACATATCCCGCCAATTGAGGATTCCCCTCACCTCCATCAACATCGTCGCGTCTTTCCTTGCAGCCGGCAACCTGTCCCCCCAACGCCAAAACGAGCTGATTCAGGAACTCAACTCCCTTCTGGCCGAAACCAACCATCTCATCACCACGCTGCTCAAAATCATTCGCCTTGACGCCGGCGCCGCCAACTTCCGTGATGCTGCCATAGATGTCCGCACCGTCCTGGACAAAGCTGCCAAACCTCTGGCCAAGCTTTTCAACGTCAAAAATATAGCTCTCAACATCGAAACAAGCGAAGCCGCCTCCATTCAAGGCGACGAAGCTTGGATCGCCGTAGCCCTGGGCAACATAATCAAAAACTCTCTTGAATCCCCGGACGTCAATCAAATCGATATCAATTTTGTCCAAAACAGCACATTCACCGAAATCCAGATCAAAGACAACGGCAAAGGATTTGATGCAAAAAACCTCACCCAACTGTTCGAACGCAGCTACCGCGGCAAAACCGTGCAAGAGCTGAACCTCAGCGCCGACTTGACGCTAAGCCGCTTGGTTATCGGCAGCCAGAACGGAACCGTCACTGCCGAAGATCTTAAAAGCGGCGGGACTTGCTTTGTCATAAAGTTTTATCATCCGATCAACACCGGCGCGCTCACTTCGTCTCATAACCCCCAGCAGCATACCTAGGTTTCTTAGCGAACATATGGCGGGCCTCAATAAAACGCACCGTCCCCGTTAATCCGCGCATAACAATCGTATGGGTCACCGCGCCCCCGGGCACAAAAGTAATCCCCTTAAGCAGCGCACCCTCAGTAATACCGGTAGCAGCAAAAAAGATATCATCAGTGGTCACCAAATCTTCCATTTTCAGAAGCTTATCAACCTTCTCAACGCCAAGAGCTTTTGCCCGCTCCACATCGTGATCATCCTCAGGCCAGAGCCGCCCCTGCATCTCACCGCCCATACAACGCAGAGCCGCCGCCGCCAGCACGCCTTCCGGCGCGCCGCCAATACCCATCATAACATCCACGCCGCTGTCTTCAATAGCGCATGCCACAGCCGGCGCCACATCACCGTCACGAATCAGACGAATCCGCGCGCCGGTAGCCCGCACATCCTCAATGAGTTTTTGATGGCGCTCCCGTTCCAGAATCACCACAGTCAGATCGGCCAGTTCCTTATTCAGAGCCTTGGCCACATTGGTCAAATTCTCCCGCGCCGGCGCATCCAGGGCGATCTTACCGGCCGCCGCCGGACCCACGGCGATTTTATCCATATACATATCAGGCGCGTGCAGCAAGCCGTGCCGTTTGGCGATCGCCACCACGGCGATAGCCCCGGGCAGCCCCCCCGCCACCAAATTAGTCCCTTCCAAAGGATCCACCGCCACATCGAGCTGAGGTCCGTATCCCGACCCCACCCGTTCGCCAATATACAGCATAGGCGCTTCATCCATCTCGCCCTCGCCGATAACCACCGTGCCCTTCATATTGATGGTATCAAACACAGAACGCATCGCCTCCACCGCCGCACCGTCCGCCAGATCCTTCTGACCGCGGCCCACCCAGCGCGCGCAAGCCAAAGCCGCCGCCTCGGTCACCCGGGCGAATTCCATTGTCAAACCTCTCTCCATCGATTCGTTATACTCAATCATACTCCTTTTCCCCCAATCTTATTAATCGGCAACTGACAATTGCCTCACCTGTCTCTTCATTGGTCCACTTTCCATTGCAATTGGTCCACAGGCTGAAGGATATCAGCCTTGTCCATTGTCCATTGTCCATTGTCAACTGCCCTTTGCCCAATCCGCGTTAAACTTCTCTATCCCCTGTTGAGTCAGCGGGTGTTCGTAAAGCTTCTTGAGTATCTTAAAAGGAACCGTCGCGATATCCGCGCCAATCCGGGCCGCCTGCAAGACGTGTACCGGATGGCGTATGCTGGCGGCGATAATTTTGCACTTGATGGCATACTGCCCAAAAACATCCCGGATATCAGCCAGGGCCGCCGCCCCATCCTCCCCAATATCATCGAACCGTCCCAGAAACGCGCTCACGTAAGTCGCTCCGGCGGCGGCGGCCAGCAAAGCTTGTCCAGGCGCGAACACAAGGGTCACATTCGTTCGAATCCCTTTAGGATCAAGTCTTTTCACAGCCTGAAGCCCGGCGGAGGTCATAGGAATCTTAATAACAACATTAGGATGAATCGCGGCCAGTTCAGCGGCTTCCCGCACCATACCATCCGCGTCCGGCGCCATCACTTCGGCGTTAACCGCCACGCCGTCGTCAACCAGATGACAGATACGGCGGATCAAATCATGAAAATCCTCACCTGTTTTAGCCACAAGACTTGGGTTGGTCGTAATCCCCGAGATAACACCCAAGTTCCAGGCCTCCTGAATCTCAGAAAAGTCGGCCGAATCCAGAAAAAACTCCATGAGCCCAAACCCCTTTTATTCGGTATTCGGTAGTCGGTATTCGGTATGCAGTATTCGGTGTTTGGAAATCTGCTTCCATTCCCCTTGGGCCCTAGCAACAAGGCGCCTTAAAGATGCGCTTTGTTGTTCGAACCAAACAAACGGATTTTTTCCCGCACGACTTCAATCATGCCCTCACGGGCCGGGCCCAGAACTTTGCGCACATCAACGTCTTCGGGATTATCCATGAGCCGCTGGCGCATGATGTTGGTGAAAGCTTCCCGGATGTTGGTATCAATGTTGACCTTGGCCACACCCAGGGAAATCGCTTCCCGGATGGCTTCGTCCGGCACACCGGAAGAACCGTGAAGAACAATCGGCGCCTCAACACGTTCTTTGATGGCTTCAAGACGACCAAAATCCAGTTTGGGTATCCCTTTGTAGCGGCCGTGGGCTGTTCCGATAGCCACCGCCAGGGCGTCCACCCCGGTTTCGCGCCAGAAGCGCGCCGCTTCTTCCGGATCGGTAAACATGGCGTCGCGATCCGCTACGGTGATGTCGTCTTCCGTACCGCCGATTTTGCCAAGCTCACCTTCCACGCTGAGTCCCACCGGCCGCGCTGCGGCAATAACTTTTTGGGTCAACGCGATGTTGTCTTCCAGCGCGTGCTTGGAACCGTCAATCATAACTGAACTGAAGCCGGCTCTCAGGCAGAGCATACACTGCTCAAAACTCGTTCCATGGTCAAGATGCAACGCGATGGGAACAGTGGCTTTTTCCGCGGCAAGGCGAGTCAGCCCCGCGATATAGTCGATTCCCGCGTACTTGATAGCGCCCTGGCTGGCCTGAATGATAACAGGCGCCCGCTCCGCCTCGGCCGCCGCCACAATGGCCTGAACAATCTCCATATTGTTGCAGTTGAAAGCCCCTACGGCGTATTTCCCCGCTTGGGCTTTCGCAAGCAATTCATTCATCGGCACAAATTGCATAGTATCGACCTCCTGTTTGAATAGGTGTTCGGTGTTCGGTGTTCTATTTTTATGAGATACCCCGCAAATTATACGGTGACGCAAATCTTCTGCGGTTTTGTACTGATTTCCTGCCGGGCGGGGCGTCTTTTTCTATGAGACTAATTTTTTTGATATGGAAGAAGGCCGGAAACAGCCAAGATTTAACTATTGTCCGGCCTAATAAGCAATCAAATCCCTCCTGGATTTTCGAACTGAGCAACCAACATTTTATTGGAGGTCAGTGTAATAGAGTCCTTGGGACGCACAAGCCGAGAAGATTCAGGATCCTCATAACTGACAATGTTGCTGTTGCCGCGAAATCCGCTCATGATTTCTATTTCATTGATTATATCCGCCACTAGGCTCTGCAAAGCGTCCCGTATGGAAGTCTCATTCAGACCTTCATTTCTCATCTGGCGTATCTCGTTTTCATCATAGGGTATAGAGATGATTTTGATAGCGGAGTAAAAGGTTTTGCCGAATTCTTGCCGGCGGATTTTGTAGACTTTGCCGAAGGAGCCTTCGCCTATCAAGGATTCAACGCCCCATTTTCCTGTTGCGGATTGGAATTGTTTAATGCTTTCTTTCAGCAATTTATCTTCATTGAGCTTCATGTCCGCCATTTTTTGTCTCCTCTGCTTTATGTAATAAATCGCTCACGATAAACCTTCTGACATATCAAGTATTATACATGAACAGATATTTGTCAATAATTTTCGCGGAGCCGCGGAGAATGCTCTGCTGATCTGGCTATACTCCGGCGTCTTTACTCTCACGTACAACCACGCGGAAAACGGCGGTACGTTTGCCGCCAGAACCAGTGAGGTTGTCACCAACCGCGCGACGGTGGATTTGAGGCCGG
Source organism: Peptococcaceae bacterium (assembly GCA_009783315.1). Classification (GTDB taxonomy): domain Bacteria; phylum Bacillota; class Desulfitobacteriia; order Desulfitobacteriales; family Syntrophobotulaceae; genus WRJI01. The sequence goes on along the minus strand of WRHI01000069.1, from coordinate 6,724 downwards.
AAATGATCACAGCCACGAAAACAGGCTGGATCCATGTTGGCTGGAACACGGATAAGACCGCAAAAACAGGGTTGAACAGCATCAGGCCCAATCGCGATGACGTGCTGTATGCTATCTACAAGAAAGATCTGAGGGCGGATTTTCAAGACTTCGATGGCGCCACCCCGGTTTCAGAGTGGATCTATAACAAAGAAAGTGAAAAAACCATTTCTGTTCCGACGCCTCGGGGCCATCTCGACTGGAACCCCATAGGATGGAGCCGTTCAACAGAAACGGGCGCCTCTGTTGCTGTTGAGCTTTTGTCAGGGTCGTCCCACCAGCTGACCCTGGCTCATACCGGCGCAACCTACTACGGGCTGTATGAACGCGAACTCACATTGAGTTATCACGCAAACGGCGGCGATCCCGTTGCGCCGGATATGAAAACCCAATATACCAACAGTGCCACAGGAAATCCTTCCGCCGAGGTTTTTACCCTGAAGGAAGACCCCACCTTGACAATCGATGCCGATACCTCCTTATATGCCGTGTGGAGAACAGCAACACCGGCATCCGGTCTGGTCTATGTCAAGGGCTTGGCGCCGGGAAAACTGAATATTTTTGAGTCAACGGACACATTTGCTTTTGAGATTGATCTGGCGAACGCCATGGCTGTTGACGCTTATGTCCTTTGGAAAGCCGAAGACTATTTCGGGGTAACCGTTGATGAAGGAACCGCCGAAATCCAGGCCGGCCAAACAAAAGTAGAGCCTTATCTGCCTACTGGGGGCTACCATACCCAAATGAGTTTGTCTGGAATAACAAATGGAAAGTTGACAAGGGGAAATTGATCCATAATGAGCAGGCTGTGTCAGGAACGGTTTTTGCCCGTCTGAAGGGTACTCAGAATGTTACGGACGGTACAGTTTCCGCCAGAATTGCCCTTGATTATAACAACACGGGCGCCTGGGGCGGGGGCGGCCTGTATGTACGGCACGACGCCGGCCCCAACCTGAATGCTTCCGGCTATTTGTTCTGGCTCCAGCCGGACGGGGGCATGAATATCGCGAAAGGCAGCTGGTACGGCGCGACCAACTTGGGGGCTTTTGTAACAAAGGTGAATATGTTCAAAGAGACAGCTGCCAACTATGTGCCCGAAGTGGAGCTCTCAGTAGTCATGGCAGGAAACAGGTTTGATGTCTATGTAAACAGCGTGTGGGTTTTTGGATTCAATGATAACGACAACCCCTACCTGTCGGGTCATGTGGGAATAATGGCCCATAATATGAACATTGATTGTTACGATTTTAAGGTTGCTGAATAAAGGCAGGCGTCTCTGCCGTTCGAAGGAGAACGAGACTATGGAAATAAATATCTCTGCCGCCGAGCTCGAAGTCATACGCGTTCTTTGGCGTGAAGAACGCCCTCTGACTTTCGCGGAAATCCGCGGAGGGCTTACAGATAAGGCAGAGTGGAGCAGGTCAACGGTTCAGACCCTTGTCGTTCGTCTGCGTGACAAAGGCATGATTAACGCCTCGTCCCAATACATGGCGCTGTACACGCCCAATGTTACTGAACAAGACTATGTTCAGGCTGAGGGACACACCTTTCTCAACAGGCTGTTTAACGGAAACGCCAAAAGCTTTGTAAGCGCTCTGTGCCGCAACGGTGAATTAAGCCAGGATGATATCGACGAACTCAGAGGCTTTTTTGATGTAGAAGAAACCCGGGAATAACAGAGTTGGGGGCTATTCGACGAACTTGTCAGCAGCGTCCTCAACACAAGGAGGAAACAAGCACTCTTCCCCATCAAAATAGACGCGCTGCAGACGCGAACCGGCCGATGTGCGCCGCAGAGGGATCATGGCATCCTGATCCGTTGTGCAATCAATCTGGCCTACATCCAACACAGTGAGCTCCATCCCCACTTTTCCCGCCACACGCACCCGGTGCCCTCCTATAAAAATGTTGTCGGAACCGCTGTGCCAAGGGATATTGCACAAAAGGAAAATATTTTTAATAATGATTTTGGCCAGATCGAACACCCCTTTGGGCACCAGTCTTGGCTCAACAGCAAACCCGTCGGCGTAACCAAGACCAATCACCGCCAGCTGCGTATCGGTACGGGTTCTGTATAAACCGTTGTAACCAACGCGCTTGCCCGCAGGCACGCGCCTGACCTGCAGGATTTTGGCCTTAGCCGTCCAGGGATCCCTAAGCTTCAGGCGCCCGCCCAAATGGGACGCCGGCAATTGACCGATAAGCAGCGTGCCAATACGTACCATATCAAGATGAAACTCGGGAAACGTCAAAAAAGCCGGACTGTTGCAGACATGACGCAGCCCCGGCTCAATCCCGTTTTCCTTCAGAAAATCGACAGCCGAACAGAATTGCCGAAACTGACGTTGTGAATATTTTCTGCCCCTCTTGCGTTCAGCTTGGGCAAAATGCGTATAGATCCCCGTTATTTTCAGGCAGCGCAGAGAAAGCAAAACCGGCATAGCCGCGCGCAGATCCTCAGGAAACAACCCTGTCCGCCCCAGACCCGTTTCAATTTCCAAATGAATATCGAGAGTGCGTGATAAGGCTGGCTCCTCGCCATGTTGAGCCGCGCAAAACTCCTCCAGTTCTTGCAGCATGGTCAACTCAGAAACCGCCAGCGTCAGCTCCGTTGCCAGCGCTTCGCTCCATTCATCTGGTTTCGTCGGCCCCATAACCAGAATCAAACCCTGGATACCCCCACGGCGCAGCGCAGCGCCCTGGGCCACAGTCGTCACGCCAAAAGCATCACAACCGGCCTGGGCCAAAGCCTTAGCCAGGGCCTCACCACCCAACCCATAACCGTCCGCCTTCACAACAGCCAAACAACGAGCCTCAGGCGCTTTAAACGCCACCACTTGCTCATAATTAGCTCGAATAGCCGATAAATCTATTTCAATCCAGACCCGCGGCTGGGTATGTGGGGAACTCACATTATTTCCCTCTTTCTATTTCCAAAATAATGCAAAATATAAGGGATCGCTATTCTGAACCCTATTGTAAAAATATACATGTTCAAAATTGAACATGCCTGTTTATAATATAAAAGATGTCCTGCACAAAGTCAATGGTTCAAATTGGCTTCCTTTGGCTTCGCTGATCCTTCGCTGATCCTTCGCTGATCTTGTATAGGATTTATTTCATGAATTGTCAACAAATGGATAGACGGGGGATTGCAGAAAAAACCCCTTCGCCACTGGTCTGACCCGCAAGAAATTGGAGGCACTACCCCTTACGCGCTGAAACCATGACACGCAGCTTCGCCAAAACCTTTTTCACCCCGCCTGAATAAACCTTCTCAGCCAACCGCCAAACCCGATACATCGCCGGTCGGTAAACAACGTCCCACTCCCCCACGAACTCCGTAAACACCCCGTTGAACCCCTTCTTGAACTTGTAGAGCCCATAGAGCGGATTATCCTCATTCAAGTCCCCCGAAACCCCGCGGAAATCATACATCGCACACCCCAACCCCTTAGCCCAACGAATCATCTCCCACTGGATCAAATAATTCGGCATAACATTTCGATCGGCATTGGAAGAAGCCCCATAAACATACCAAGCCTTATCCCCGGCGGTCATAGCAAAGGTACCCGCCACAACCCGTCCCTCATACTCCGCGATAAACAATTCCGCATATCCGGCCGGCTGCAGAGAATCAAACATATCTTCAAAATAGGCCAGCGAACGCACCATAAAATTATCCCGTTCCGTCGTCTCCTTGAGCACCTCATAAAAAACAGGCAAATCCTCCCGCGTCCCCCGCCGGATCCTCACCCCTCTCTTCTGCGCCAAACGAATATTATAGCGGGTCTTCTGATGCATCGCCCCCAGCAGCGCCTCTTCCGGCTCCCGGATATCCAACCGGAAAACGAAGCGCGGCTGAATCCCCTCGAAATTCTTCCCCGTCTCCAACCGCTTGAAGCCCGCCTCTTTGAGCAACCCCATCAACACCGCGTCCTCAGCAGACACATCCGGATCAACCTTTAGGAGGATCGCCCCCCTCTCCTTCGCCTTCCCTCGCACCGCCGCCCAGACCGCGTCCAAAAGGTCAGCATCATGAACATCCGCCACAGGACCCCGGGGCGCGTAAAAAATCGGTGCGCCCACCAGCGGCAGCCGCCGTTCCAACACCGTCATACTCGCGAGTTCACCGGTTCGAGGTTCGAGGTTCAAGAGAAGAGAAGGACTGCCGCCCTCATTGACACCCTGGCTCAAGCTTTCATCTTTGCCAGCCTCTTCCGTAATGACCAACCGCCAAGGCTTCCAACCCGTACGGCCCTTAATATCGCCCCATTGCCAAAGCTGCATAACATGACCCTTAGCATGCCCAGCCACAAAAGCGTTAAACCGATCCCGATCCCGAGCCTCATCATTCAGCCAACAAGCCGTATATCTCATACACAAACCCCCTTAATCAATGGACAATGGACAATATTCAATGGACAATGGACGAGGCTGATATCCTTCAGCCTGAGGACTAATGGACAATGTGAGAATTTAGCCGATGACACAATGGCTTCATATCATGAAGTCCCTTATTTATCAGAGGATAGCCTTCACCATTGTCCGTTGCCCGCCCAACCATCTTGTGTCCCTCATTGTCCATTGCCTGCCCTGCCATCTTGCGTTCCTCATTGTCCATTGTCCATTGTCCATTGTCCATTGTTTTGTCCATTGTCCATTGAATATCGTCCATTGTCTTTACATTCTCTCAGGCGCCTGGACTCCCAAAATCGCCAAAACATTAGCCAGAACCTGCCGTGTTGCCTTCAGCAGTCCCAGACGGGCGTCGCGCAAGGCCTTTTCCTCCACTAATACACGATGCTCATGGTAAAATGTATGGAACAACGATGCCAAATCATGGGCATAATGAGCCAAACGGTGGGGCTGCATCAACTGCGCCGCCACACTCACTTCTTGAGGCAGCTCCGCCAGCTTCCGCATCAGCGCGGCTTCTTCCGGCTGCACAAGAAGCCTGTACAACGAAGCTTCAGCCTCAGACTCTTCCGGCTTGACATAATCTTGATCGCCGAACCGCTCCGCCGCCTCCCGCTGAATGCTGCACAACCGCGCGTGGGCGTACTGCACGTAGAAAACAGGGTTTTGCGACAACTCCAGCTTCGCCAGTTCCAGATCGAACTCTACAGTTGAATCCGGATCTCGCATAATAAAGAAAAACCTGGCCGCATCAACACCTACCTCCTCAAGCAATTCCTTCAGACTGACGTATTGACCCTGCCTTTTGGAGTTCTTTTTAATCTCATTGTTCTCCAACAAAAAAACCAGCTGCATTAAAATCACATTAAGCTTATCGGCATCATAACCCAAAGCCTGCATAGCACCTTTCATCCGGGCAACATGACCATGGTGATCCGCCCCCCAGATATCAATCAACCGTGAATAACCACGGGCAAACTTATCGGCATGATAAGCGATATCAGCCGCAAAATAAGTCGGAATACCGTTGGCCCGCACCACCACTTCATCTTTTTTATCGCCCCAAAGCGTAGACTTGAGCCACAAGGCGCCATCGAGCTCATAGATGAACCCTTTCGCGGTCAACTGATCCACGATTTCCCTGATCTTACCCTGTTCGTGCAAAGATTTCTCGCTGAACCACCGGTCAAAAGCCACACCGAACCCTTCCAAAATCCGGCGCATCTCAGCGACGTTTAGTTCTATCACCGGTGCCGTCAGCGCTTCTCGGCGCGCCGGTGCCGTCCAAGTCATAAACCGATCCCCGACCTCTTCCACCACCAACGCGGCCCTATCTATGATATCTTTCCCTTGATAGCCACCCTCCGGAAAAGGCACATCCTGCCCCAAGGCCTGAAAATACCGGGTTTCTAAAGAATCCGCCAGCTTCTCAATCTGGTTGCCGGCATCGTTAATATAGAACTCCCGTTCCACATCATAACCTGCAAAACTCAGCAACGCCGCCAAGCTGTCCCCCAGGGCCGCACCCCGGGCGTTGCCCATATGAGGTGCCCCGGTAGGATTGGCGCTGACAAACTCCACCAGAACCCTCTCGCCACGACCGATATCCACGGCGCCATAACGCGCACCCGCCCCCAGAACCTCAGGAATTACATCAAACAGCCAATCCTGTTTCAGCCAAAAATTTACAAACCCTGGGCCGGCGATCTCCAGCCGATCCACCCAAGTTCCCTCTGTCCGGAACTCATCCAGCAGCGCGCGGGCAATCTCCCGCGGCGGCTTTTTCGCCTCTTTCGCCAGCACCATAGCCACGTTCGTAGCCAAATCGCCATGCCCGGCTTCCCGAGGTTTTTCCAGAACAAAAGGCGCTATGCTTCCCAATTCAAGCCGCCCTTTGGCGCCGGCGCGTTCCAGAGCCGCCGTTATTTCTTGTTTAATTGTTTCCTGCAAGGCCAAATAAATACTGTTCACTATTACGCGGTTCCCTTCATACAGCTTTTTGTACAATTGTAATACGTCTTCACTTAGATTACAAATCTTTAGGCTTATCCTGGGTGCATATTTTAAAAGTGCAGGAAGCGACAAAAAAATAAATAGAAATATCCACTGCGGTTCTCCCGCAACCGAATGGTGAATGGAGACAGATATTATGTGGGCTCGTAACAGTCCCGAGGTAGGGTTTGGTGAGCGGGAGACTCCAAAAGCCCGCGAACTTTTTTCACCTTGTAAGGTTGCGTCAGGCAGAGAGGCGCTTGGATTCTCCCGC
>WRHI01000068.1 GCA_009783315.1 Peptococcaceae bacterium | reverse complement strand
GCATTTTCTCAGAATCCCCTTTGGAATTTGAGTACAAACACAGCAGCGAGTTGGGCGGCGTTATCTTGACGAAATACACAGGGCAAGACCTTGATGTAATACTCCCTTCAGAAATTGAACAAAACCCTGTTGTAGGAATTGAGGGGAAGTTTGCGCAGGGGGTAGTTAATAATCAAGTCAGGACAGTTATAATTCCTGACAGTATAGTGTCTATCGGCGACAACGCGTTTTTCAATTGTGACTCCCTTACATCAGTTACAATTCCCGACAGTGTTGTGACTATCGGCAGCAATGCGTTTTTAGGTTGCCGCTCGCTTACATCAATCACGATCCCAGAGAACGTAACGAGTATTGGCACCGCTGCTTTCAATACTTGTCGCTCGCTAACATCAATCACAATTCCCAATAACGTGCCAAGTCTTGGGTTCGGAGTGTTTGCCAGCTGCAATTCACTTACATCAGTCTTTATTCCTGAAAGCGTCACAAGCATTGGCAATAGTGCGTTTGCGGGTTGCAGTTCCCTTGAGTCAGTTACGATACCTGACAGCGTCACAAGTCTTGGTAACATTGCCTTTCTGAGATGCCCTTTGCTTCCTGAACAAGTTAAGCAAAGAATAGTACAAATCAACCCTGATGGGCTTTGAGTGCAATTAGAAATAAGCCATCAGCAGAGACCGCTTGCTCAGCCGAATATACGACACCGATCAGGGAGGAAAAAAGATGACAACCCCAACAACACCGCGCCACCCAAGAGAAGCATCCTCCCCTAACCAAAGGTTGAAATTGCTCTATTTGATGAAAATCCTGCTGGAGAAAACGGATGCGAGCAATCCTCTCTCCATGTCGCAACTTATCAGGGCCCTTGCCGCGTATGACATCAGAGCCGAGCGAAAATCCATCTATACGGATATGGAAATCCTGCGCCGGTTCGGACTTGACATAGAAATGCACAGAGGCAAAACGGTGGGGTACTACATCGAAGAACGCCAATTTGAGATGCCGGAACTCAAATTGCTTGTGGACGCTGTGCAAAGCTGCCGTTTCATAACCAAACGAAAAAGCGAAGCCTTGATTAAGAAGTTATCGGCTCTTACAAGCAGTGAACAGGCCAAACAGCTCCGGCGCCAGGTCTTCATGGTGGATCGGGCCAAAACCATGAACGAAACCGTCTATTACAACATCGACCAAATCCATTACGCCGTTAACAACAACAAACAAATCGCCTTCAAATACTTCGATTATGACACAAACCGAAACCGGATATATCGCAAGCAAGGAAAATTCTATCAAGTTACCCCTGTAACCCTGTGTTGGAACGACGACAACTACTACCTTATCTCATACAGCTCCAAATATGACGGTCTGACCCACTATCGTGTTGACCGAATGAGCGGCGTCAAGGCTCTAGCCGAGGACGGCGACACGTTTGACGGGAACCGATTCAACATAACCGAACACGTCAAGCGGGTTTTTGGCATGTACAGCGGCGAGCTTATACGGGCCAGGCTCGCTTTCCACAACAGCTTGGCTAATGTGGTTCTGGATCATTTCGGCCAAGATGTTCGCATGTTTTCATCAGAGAAGGAATGGTTTGAAATATCGGTGGATGTCTCAATCAGCCCGGTGTTTTTGGCCTGGATGTTTCAATTCGGTGATAGCGCGGAGATAAAAGCGCCCGCCGGCTTGATTGAGGCTATGAAGGAGCTCATTCAGAAGAGCGGCAAACTCTACACCCACAGACAATCATAGTCCGTACTGTTGGACACCCCTTATGGTATGATTTTCTTAGAGGAAAGGCGCCAACCACCATAAGAGGAGGGATTCAGAATGTACGAAAGAAGCCGCAATTTGCTGGATTGTTATATCGCGGGGTTCACTTATTATGACGGGCTTGATGTTATGGACGAACTCGAACTGGGCACACAGGTGATCTTGAAATCCGAACCGGATAACCCCCATGATCCTGACGCGGTGGCTATTTACTACGGTGAAACAAAACTCGGCTATGTTCCTGAGGCGGAGAACAGCCAAATCAGTCATTTGCTTTATTTCGGGTATGACGATATCATAGAAACGAAAATCAACTGCCGCTATCCGGAAGCTCATATGGAGAAGCAATTTCGTGTGGTCGTCAAACTCAAAGACAATCGCGGAAATGAGCGCGCAAGCAAATCACGATGGTAATGGTCGAACTCAAAGACAATCACCAAAAGGAGTGTCCCCATGATAACCGGTGAACTCAAGAACAAAATCGACAAGCTCTGGGAAATGTTCTGGACGGGCGGGCTGACCAATCCTCTGGACGTGATTGAACAGATTACATATCTGATGTTCATTCGCGACCTTGATCAGACCGATAACATCCGTCAAAAGGAAAGCGGCATGCTGGGGACGCCCTATACCGGTATCTTTGGGGGGAGGGAGCACCTGAAATGGTCTGTTCTGCGGGACAAACCCGCCGAAATCATGTACCGAACCATGCAAGGCGAGGTCTTTCCCTTTATTAAAGAGCTGAACGGCGACAAGAACAGCGCCTATGCCAAATATATGGACGACGCTATCTTCAAGGTTCCCACACCCCAGCTGCTGGAGAAAATCGTCACGTCCCTGGACGATATGTATGTCACCATTGCCCGTCTGCCTGATAAACCTGATAAACAGGATACTCGGGGCGATTTGTACGAATACATGCTGTCCAAACTTTCCACCGCCGGCACCAACGGCCAGTTCCGCACGCCCCATGATGGTGGAACTGCTGGATTTGCGGCCCGGCGACAGCATCTGCGACCCGGCCTGCGGGACAAGCGGTTTTCTGGTGGCGGCGGGGGAATACCTGAAAGAGCACTATCGGGATGAGATTTTCTATAGCAAAGAAGCCAAATCCCATTACGACAATGAGATGTTCACCGGCTACGACATGGACCGCACTATGCTGCGCATCGGCGCCATGAACATGATGACCCACAACATCGCCAATCCCCGGATTGTCTATAAGGACAGCCTGTCGGATCAGAACGCCGACGAAGGCCAATATACCAAGATCCTGACCAATCCTCCCTTCAAGGGCAGCCTCGATTATGACATCGTGTCAACAGGACTCTTGAAAACGACCAAAACCAAAAAGACCGAGCTGCTGTTTCTGGCGTTGTTTTTGCGCATGCTGAAAAACGGGGGACGATGCGCCTCCATCGTGCCGGACGGGGTGCTGTTCGGGTCATCCAAGGCCCATAAGGATATCCGGCAGGAAATAGTGGAGAACCACCGGCTGGAGGCTGTTATCTCCATGCCCTCCGGCGTGTTCAAACCCTATGCCGGGGTGAGCACCGCTGTGATTGTGTTTACCAAGACTGGGGCGGGCGGCACCGATCAGGTGTGGTTTTATGATATGCAAAACGACGGCTACAGCCTGGACGACAAGCGCACGGCCCTTGCCGACAGCGATATTCCCGATATAGTGGCGCGCTTTCGGAATCTGGCGGGCGAAGAAGGCCGGGCCCGGACAGAGCAGAGCTTCCTGGTACCGAAAGATGAGATTGTGGGTAACGGATACGATCTTTCTATTAACAAATATAAGCAGAGCACCTATGTGGAGGAGGACTACCCTCATCCTCGTGAGATCCTGGCGGAGATCAAGGGGTTGGAGCGGGAGATTCAGGACGGGCTCAGGGAGCTGGAGGCGCTGCTTGACGAGTAAATGGGAGGACAAGTTATGTCGATGATAGGAAAAAGCATCAATCTGTTTCTGATGGACGGTGACCCCAACGGGCGCATCAAGTGCACGCTTGCCAACTGGACAGGAGTGGTCTATAGAATCCCTCGCACAGAATTGGAAAAATGCAAGGGACGCCATGACCTCTCGCAAAGCGGGGTATACTTCTTATTTGGCACGTCTGACCAAACGGGAGAAAGTGTTGTCTATATTGGTCAAGCGGGTGTCAGAAAAAACGGCGAAGGAATCCTGTGTCGCTTGCAAGAACACAAACGAAACCCCGATAAGGATTACTGGACAGAAGCTGTTGCGTTCACGACATCCAATAATTCATTCGGCCCCACGGAGATAAGTTATCTTGAAAACCGATTCACGAATTTAGCGTTGGCGGCAAAACGGTACACGATTAAGAACGGCAATGACCCTACCCTCGGCAACATTACTGAGGAGAAAGAATGTGAACTGGAAGAGTTCCTCGATCACGCAAAAATCGTGATGGGAGCACTTGGGTATAAAGTTTTCGAACCGCTTTCGCAACAGATAGGTGTAGAGTCGACAAATACGCTTTCCGCTATACCAGAGCAAATGTTCATGATAAAAAGAAGCGGCGTCGACGCAACGGCGCGGCTGACAAGCGAGGGGTTTGTTGTTCTCTCAGGCAGTACCATTCGGAAGGATACAGTGCCAAGCTGTCCGGATTACACAAAATCGGCGCGAGAGGATAATAAAGACTATATTAATGATAACAGCGTCCTCCAAAAAGACATCCTGTTTAAAACGCCCTCCGGGGCTTCATCTTTTGTGCTTGGCGCACCGACAAATGGCAATACTGAATGGAAAACCGAAAAAGGCATAACCCTAAAAGACATAGAAAACAGCGAGACAGACGAGAAATGACAGGAGGTCCGAAAACATATGGCCAACGAGCTGCAACCATTGTCAGTCCTGTTTCAAAACAGGCTCTTTAGAATCCCGGATTATCAACGGGGGTATGCTTGGAGACATGAACAACTCGCGGACTTCTGGGAAGACTTGCTGAACCTCCATGAGGAAAGATATCACTATACGGGATTGCTTTCGCTAAAACCGGTAAACAGAAACGATATAAAGTCGTGGGACGGCGACACGTGGCTGCTCGATATGGGGTATAAACCTTTCCATGTGGTGGATGGGCAACAGCGGCTAACAACATTTTCGATTCTGCTCAATGAAATCGCCATATTCGTCAAAAGTCTTCCTGACAATACCGAAAAGGCGGACGAGGATATCCTTCTGGGTTTCGAGTCCCTTAGAGATCTGAAGACTAAATACATTGTGCGCAAACGGCCGCCTCAAAATATCGTAACGACACACTTGTTCGGTTACGAAACTGACAATCCCAGCGCAAACTATCTGAAATATAAGGTGTTCGGGGAACCGCACGGCGGCACGGTTTTTGAAACATACTACACAAAAAATCTCAAGTACGCAAAAAACTTCTTCTATGAGAACATACGCGTCTTGTATAACAGCGATGGAATCGAAGGTGTCGAAGGTGTTTATCGTAAGCTGACACAGCGGCTCATGTTCAACTTGCATGAGATTGAAGACGACTACGATGTGTTCGTGGCTTTCGAGACCATGAACAATCGTGGTAAGAAACTGACGAACCTTGAATTGTTGAAAAATCGCTTAATCTACTTGACGACCCTTTTTGACGATGGGCAATTGGACACTGAGGACAAAGGGCAGCTGCGGAAAAACATAAACGACACCTGGAAAGAGGTATACTATCAACTTGGGCGGAATCAAAACGCTCCGCTTTCAGATGACGAATTTCTCCGGGCCCATTGGATTACCTATTTCCGCTACTCAAGAAAAGGCGGGGACGACTATATTCACTTCTTGCTTGGAAAATTCTCCGCCAAGAATGTGTACGATAAACACGCTCCAATACAAGAAGAAGACAATATGTTCGTCCCGTCCGACATGGAACCTGGTGAGGATGAACCCGATGTGCAACCCGAAACAGAAATACAGCTCGTCAGCAGACTTGCGCCAAAAGAAATAAGCGATTATGTGAACAGCTTGAAGGCCCTGGCTGAATACTGGTATTTCAGCTTTTTCCCATACGACAGTCATTTTAGTGATGATGAGAAGATATGGCTCGACAAGCTGAATCGAATCGGTATTGGTTACTTTCGACCTCTGGTTGCTGCGGCTATGTCCACAGAGAAGACGACGGTTCCGGAGGAACGAGTCACCCTGTACCAAGCGATTGAACGCTTTATCTTTGTGTCTTTTCGTATAGGCGGTTTCCAATCGAATTATCAAAGCAGTGTCTATTACAACAAGTCTCGCAACGTTTTAAACAAGGGTGCGTCTCTTGCCTCACTATCTGAGGGTCTGGATAATACCGTTAACGGCGATATGGACTATGCCATAAAATCATTTATGGCTCGTACCAACCGACGCTTCGATTCCGGCGATGGTTTTTATGGGTGGCGTGACTTGCGGTACTTCCTTTATGAATACGAGTTCGACAAAGCTGTCAGAAACAATTTGCGCAAAGTTGACTGGACTATGTTCACCCAAGTGGAAAAAGACAAGGTGACCATTGAGCATATCTTGCCACAAACACCGACCAAGTGGTACTGGCGCAATACCTACAGAATGTTCAATGCGGAGGAACTGAAGCTGTTATCTGCGACTTTGGGCAACTTGCTGCCATTATCCCAAAGCATCAATTCGTCCCTTCAAAACGATGGCTTTCCAGATAAGAAACCACCCACATCCGCCGGTCGCCGTGGTTATATTAATGGGTCCCACTCTGAAATCGAAGTCGCCCAGGAAGAGGACTGGACGGCCCGGCACATCCATAAGCGAGGAATGGTCTTGCTCGGATTCATGGAATCAAGGTGGAATATCACATTGACCGATGAACAAAAAACAGAACTGCTCCACATTGGTTTTATCGAGGATGAACGAGAGGACATCCCCGAAATACCCGAAGTCGATACAAGTCAGACCACCATTGAGCAATTGAAGGAGGCAACCCATTCAACAACAAGAGACCTTACAGACAGGCATATTCGACGATTTGAGTTTTGGAGCGGCTTTGTGGATTACTGCAAATCAAACGGTCGCGGAGACGATATTGCGTCACGGAAGGCCGGATATGACGATTGGTATGATGTTTCTCTCGGAAGCCGGGACTATCATATCTTTTTACAGATATACCGTCAGAAGGCTCTCCGAATTGGTCTTTATGTCTATCGTCGTGAAGATTTTGTACGGCTTGAGACTAACAAACAGGCCATAGAGTCGGCTTATGGCTCGCCGCTTGAATGGTACACAAGCCGGGAAAAAAGTGTTGCTAAGAGGATTCTGCACGCCATCGACGCCGACGTACACAACGTTGAATTATATCCGCACCATTTCCAATGGTTTATCGGGCAGTTCGACAAGCTAACCGATGCTTTACGGAGGGTAGACGGCTTGGTTATGAGAAGTGTGGGAGGCGTTGATTGATGGGCGAGATTATGAACAATGACAAATTGAATGATCGTTTTTATAACGATATTAAAACGATCATTGTGAATTCGAAAAACGCGGCTATCCACACTGTACATGCTCAGCGTGTGCTGATGTACTGGCGTTTAGGGGAACGCATTTTTCTCGAAGAGCAATATGGCAAAGATCGTGCCGATTATGGGGCTTATTTAATCAAGAACTTGGCTAAAGTCATTGAACCAGAATTTGGCAGCGGCTTCACCGTTCGTCAGATCGAGCGAGCCAGACAGTTTTATCGAACGTATCCAATTGCGTCCGCACTGCGGACGCAATTAAACTGGTCGCAATATCGCTTATTGATTGCTATCAAGGACGACAACAAACGTGAATATTATGAGCTTGAAGCTGTTAACAACAGTTGGACAGGCCGTGAATTGGAGCGGCAAATTAACACCTCGCTCTATGAAAGACTGCTCATCAGCAATGACAAAGAATCCGTTCTTGGGGTCGCGCGGAAAGAACGCATGCCGGAACACCCAACAGAAATCATCAAAGATCCGATGATTTTAGAATTTCTTGGTTTGAAACGTGAAGAGTTCTTCGCGGATCTGGTTTTCCATAACAGACTCCTGCGTTGTTTTGTTGTGATGGAAATCAAGACACATAAAATTGCTCATCAAGATTTGGGGCAGCTCCAAATGTACGTCAACTACTTTGATCGCTATGAGAAACTGCCCGATGAAAATCCGACTGTCGGAATATTGTTATGTGCCGCGAAGAATGACACGTTGGTTAAGATCACATTGCCTGAGGATAATACCCATATCCTTGCCAGCCAATATCAACTGTATTTGCCATCTGAGGAAGCGTTGTTGGAAGAAATCAGGGATGTCTGGGTTTTGGCGGAAAGTGGTGTGGTCTATGGGTAAGTGGGAGATGGTGAGGTTGGGGGATGTGTGTATTGTTGAAAGAGGCGGCTCTCCTCGGCTTATAAGTAACTATATAACGAATGGGGATAATGGTATTAACTGGATAAAAATTGGAGATACAGCTCCGAATAGTATGTACATCACGAAGACAGAAGAAAAGATAATTCCTGCAGGTGTAAAGAAATCACGTTATGTACATGAGGGCGATTTCCTTCTTTCAAATTCAATGAGCTTCGGACGGCCGTATATACTAAAAATTGACGGCTGCATTCATGATGGCTGGCTTCTCTTGCGTGACAAAGAAAAACTGTTTGATAAACGATTTTTGTATTATTACCTTAGCTCAGATAGGGTTTATGATGAGTTTAAAAGTATGGTTGTCGGCGGAGTTGTAAACAATCTAAACAGTCAAATGGTGCGAAATCTTTATGTCCCCCTCCCGCCCCTGCCCATCCAACAAAAAATAGCCGACGTCCTCGACCGTGCCAACACCCTCATTGAAAAGCGTAAAGCACAGATTGAAAAGATGAACCTGCTTGTCAAATCGAGGTTTATCGAGATGTTCGGGGATCCGGTAGTAAATGAAAAAGGATGGGAGCAAGTCACTTTGCGCGATGTGTCGTTACGAATGAGCGATGGGCCATTTGGCTCAAACTTGAAATCATCACATTATGCGGAAAGCGGTGTAAGAGTTATTCGGCTTCAAAATATCGGCGTTTCAGAGTTCCTGGATTCTGACAAGGCTTTTATACCAATGGAACACTATGAAACACTTAAGAAATACACCTGTCTGCCGGGAGATGTAGTTATTGGTACGCTTGGTGAACCAAATCTGCGTGCATGCATTTTACCAGAGCATGTTGAAATTGCTATCAACAAAGCAGACTGCGTTCATTTCGTACCGGATATTAGCAAAGTTGTTTCATGCTTTGTTTGCGAGTATATAAATCAGCCAGCGACGTTAGCTATTGCGGGCGATAGCATTCATGGACAAACTCGCGCTCGAATCAGCATGAGCCAAGTTGCCGCACTGCCAATTTATGTCCCCCCGCTTGACCTCCAAACCCGCTTCGCCGACTTCGTCCGCCAAGCAGACAAATCAAAAGTTGGACTCCAGAACGGATTAGACACCCTACAACGCCTCTACAAATCCCTCACACAAAAATGCTTCAACGGCGACCTCTTCTAAACAATCCACACGGAGGTGACCCACCATGCGCACCAACTTCGACTTCCTCCTAACAGACCCCCAATTCAACCCCTTCGCCGAGGCCACAATCGCCGCCGAACGCGTCCTGCCCATCTCTCCCGCCCTGAGCGCCACCGCCTGCCGCACGGCTCTGGAATTCGCGGTCAAGTGGGTCTACAGCGTGGACGGCTCACTCAGCCAACCTTACGACGACAGGCTGACCACTCTCATCAGCGACGAGAATTTCAAAGACCTGATCCCGCCTGGTATGTTTACCAAGTTGGACTATTTGCGCCGCGTCGGCAACAACGCGGCTCACACCTCCGGAGGGGTCACCCGTGACCAGGCCGTCCTGGCTCTGCAAAACCTTCACAGCTTTATGGATTTTGTGGCTTATTGTTACGGCGCCCACTACACGGAAACCGCCTTCGATAAAGCCCTCCTGGAACACAGACCTGCGCCGGAGCCAGCAACACCTGTCGCCCCTATCGTCCCAAGCACCCCTCCCGCGCCCGCTCCCACTCCCACTCCCACTCCCACTCCCGTTCCCATCCAACCTCCAACCTCCTCCATCCCACTTCCCTCCACCGCCCCACTTCCCAGCTTCCAAACCCTGCTGGACGATAACCTGCCCAAACGGGAGAAACTCACCGCCAAACGCGCCGCCCGGCTCAAACAAGGCTATACCCTCAAACCCATGGACATGACAGAAGCCCAGACCCGCAAGGCCTACATCGACGTCATGCTCCAGGACGCGGGCTGGCAGCGCGGTCCCAACTGGGTGGACGAATACCCCATTGATCACATGCCCAACAAATCCGGCCGAGGCGCGGCGGACTATGTTCTCCTGGGGGATGACGGCTTGCCTTTGGCCGTCATCGAAGCCAAGCGCACCAGCGTCAACGTGGAAAAAGGCCGCCAGCAGGCGGTGTTGTACGCCGATTTTCTGGAGAAGAAGCATGGCCGGCGGCCGGTTATTTTTATGACCAACGGCTATGACACCCGCATATGGCATGATAAACACTATCCGGAGCGCCCGGTATCGGGCATCTATGCCAAGCGCGACCTGGAAAAAGAGTTCAACATCATGCAAGCCCGCGCCTCGCTGCAAGCCGTACGGGTCGATGATGCCATAGCTGACCGTTATTATCAGAAGGAAGCTATACAGGCGGTATGTCACGCCTTTGGCCAGCGCAACCACCGCAAGGGTTTGCTGGTCATGGCCACCGGCAGCGGCAAAACCAGAACGATTATCGCCCTGGTCGATGTCCTTATCCGTCACGGCTGGATCAAGAACCTGCTGTTTCTGGCCGACCGCAAAACCCTGGTGACCCAGGCCAAGCGCGCCTTCCACAACCTGATGCCCAACCTTTCCCTGTGCAACTTGGTAGAAGGAAAAGAGGACGTCAACGCCCGGGCCGTGTTCTCCACATATCAGACCATGATGAACTGCATCGACGTCAGCCTGGACGATCAAGGCAACCGGTTGTTTACGCCGGGGCATTTCGATCTCATTGTGGTGGATGAAGCCCACCGGAGCATCTACAACAAATACAAGGATATTTTCACTTATTTTGACGCGCTGCTGGTGGGGCTGACCGCCACGCCCAAGGATGAAATCGACAAGAACACCTACGGGATTTTTGATTTGGAAAGCGGCGTGCCCACCTATGGATACGAGCTCGCTCAGGCGGTGCAGGACGGTTATCTGGTGGATTATGCGTCTGTGGAAACGAAGCTCCGCTTCCTGACCGAAGGCATTGCCTACGATGATCTGACCCCTGAGGAGCAGGAGGAATACGAAAACACCTTTACCGATGAAGAGGGGAATCTGCCTGACAGGATCGAATCCGGCGCCCTCAATAACTGGGTTATTAACATAGATACGATCAGAGAAGCCCTCTATGTCCTGATGACCTACGGCCAGAAAGTGGATTTCGGCGAAAAGATCGGCAAGACCATTATCTTTGCCAAGAACCACAAACACGCCGAAAAAATCCTGGAGGTCTGGAATCAGGAATACCCGGACTATCCTTCTCACTACGCGCGAGTGATTGACAACTATACCAACTATGCCCAGAGCCTGATCGACGATTTTGCCGACAAACAGAAGCTGCCCCAGATCGCGGTCTCCGTGGATATGCTGGACACCGGTATCGATGTACCGGAAATCCTCAACCTGGTGTTTTTCAAAAAAGTTCTGAGCCGGGCGAAGTTCTGGCAGATGATTGGGCGGGGGACTCGTACCTGCAAAGGGCTGGTGGACGGCAAGGACAAGGAGGAGTTCTACATCTTTGACCTGTGCGGCAATTTTGAGTTCTTCCGATTGCACGCCAAAGGCAGGGAGGCGGGCACAGTGCCCACCTTGCAGGAGCGCACCTTTAACACCAAGGTGGAGATGGTTTATCAATTGCAGGCTCTCAGCTTCCAGACAGAGGAACTGCAGGCTTGCCGCAAAGAGTTGGTGCAGAACCTGGTGGCGCAGATTCAGGCGCTGCCGCGGGAGAACTTCGCCGTCAAGCAGCATTTGCGTATCATCGATAGATTCCAGGATGAAGATGATTTTAACGCGTTAACCTACGAAAACACCTTGCAAATCGCCGAGCATATCGCTCCTTTCGTGCCGCCGTCAGGAGATGACGTCACCGCCGCGCGGTTCGACCAGTTGATTTATCAAATTGAACTTGCCATGCTGGCGGCAAAGAACTTCACCTGGGCGAAAAACGATGTGATTCGTGAGGCGGATGAGCTTTCAAAGTATGGCGCCACGATTCCGGCTATCACACAACAGAAAGAGCTGTTGGACCAGATACTGCATAACGATTATCTGGAGCAGGCCAAGGTTGTTGATTATGAGGATATCCGCGTCAAACTTCGCGACTTGATCAAGTATATTCCCCCCGTGGAGCGAGTGCTCTACAACACGGATTTCAAGGATGACATTCTCTCCATGAAATGGAACGACGCGCAATTAGAAAACGATGATTTGGTTCATTACAAAAAGAAGGTCAATCATTACATCACCGAAAATCAAAGGATTCCGGCTATTGCCAAACTGAAGGGCAACGAACCGCTGACCGAAGATGACGTCAAGTCTCTGGAGCATATCCTATGGAATGAGCTGGGCACCAAAGAGCAGTATGCCGCCCAATATGGCGCAACGCCCCTGGGCGAGTTGGTGCGTTCTATTGTTGGCCTTGATCTGAAAGCGGCGAACGCGGCGTTTTCCCGGTTTCTGAATAATGCTGAGCTTGACAGCAGGCAGATATACTTTGTCCGGCAGATCGTGCGATATATCGTCAAAAACGGCACCATGAAGGATTACTCGGTGATGCAGGAAAGCCCGTTTACGGATCAGGGCAGCATCAGTGAGGTGTTTTATGATGTGGGTGTGTTTATGGATCTGCGGGCGGCGATTGACGGGATCAATCAGAACGCCTTGATTCAGAGTCTCTAAGTCGCCAAATTTTAGCGAGGAACACGCAAAGAGAAAAACCTTTACTGGCTTCATCCCGCGTATTTTTTTGCGCCTTTCGGGGGCTGCGTCGGGCGGTGAGGCGCTTGGATTCTGCCGCTCCCCAACCCCTGACGCGTCCCTCATTGAACCGTATGCAGGTGCCTCATGAATACCCCCGAATTGCCGGTTTTTGGAGCAATGAAACAGGAGTCTAACAACAGCGGTCTTTCTTGACTTTTTCAGTAACCTCACATTTTGTAGGCTTTTCGCGTTAAGTGCCTTCGTAAACATAAAACTCCTTAATATTTGAACCGTTGCCCTTAATATCGAATTTCAAGTAACGGCCATCACCAAGAGCGATTTCACCACTGATGTTACGATTATTGGCATTCGTGCTGAGCACAAACTCCCGTTCGTCGATAATCAAGGTCAGTGTTTTTCCTTCAAGACGAAGATTACCTGTACTAAGGCCATTTGCGAGGATTTCCGCCGTCTTTTCCTGTAAAAACTCAGCGTCAGATGCTGGCTGTGTCGCCGCTTCACGGGTGACGCTGACTGTGTAGATCTTCATGGCGCCGCTACCGGTGGTCACAACAATCTCAAAAATGTTTACACCTACAGTAAGTGTTTTCGTTCCCGCGCCGGACACCGTATCATTTGAAGCGGCGTCAATGGTGATGTTGCTGACACTGTTAGGTACGGTTACAGCATAGCTTGTTGTGTTTGCGTCAAAAGACGGAATAAGCGCTCCTTCACTGACAGTAAGGATCGTTAATGTTGCCTCGGCAGAGAGCGGCGATTCCAAAACGGTTAAGTCAAATTCAACCGTGTCGCTCTCATTCCCTTTGCTGATTGTGGCTGTCAACATCCCGGTTGCATTGCCCGCGCCGTAAGCCAGACGTGTTACCTCACCGGTATTGGAAACACCAGGATTATCTGATTCCCATGTGATGGCTGTGCCATTCGCGCCCATATCGGGCAGCGCGGCAAGGTTATTGATCACTTTGTCAGGATCGGTGTTTGATCCTCTGATCGTTTCCCATGTCAGGGCGGCTTTGTCGGCGTCTACGCTTTCGGCGTCTGATAACATTGTGCCGGCGCCGGCTGTGATTACCAAACGACCATCTTTGATTTCAACGGTAATAGCCACTGCATCGTCCGCAAAGATGTCGCCAAAAGACTCTGTTCCCGTGGTGTCTTCGACGCAGGCTTCCACCGTGACATCATGGGCTCCAGAGAGGATTACGCCGTTTTCCGTTTTTGCTAACACAACTTTGCCGGCAGAGGTCCCGGTAATCAAGATGCTGTTTTGCTCCTCCGTGTCGGACTCATAGGCGCTTGCTATCGAAAACGGTTCGCCGATGGGAACGGACAATCCCGTGATATTCGGTTCCATAGCCACAAAATCAAAACTGATCTCCGAACCTTGCGGGACTTCTACTTCCATACTGCGATTTTGTCCGGCGACTGTAAAGCCCGCGTCCTCATCCAGATCGGAAAAACTGATGGAAGATACCTGGCCTTTGTCGGTGTTCACCCAGTACAGTGCGTCTACAGCCTCGCCGCCGCCTGCATCAATAATGGGAAGCAGTAGCTCCGTATCACATTGGTCGCCGTTTACGGCTGTAGCCGCCCCATCGACACTCGCCGTAAACTGCCGGGCATCTGTGGCAATCAGAGTTTGTTGCGCGTTGTTCATATTCAGCAGACCACCGTTCTTGCGAACCGTCTTTTTGTCAGGATATTGTGCATAATCTACCAAAAACGATAGCAGCAACATCCCTGGGCTGCAATAGGCAATTGAGTCGTCGCCATATACAGTCCCACACCATGCGCCATCGCTCATCTGGTAGGACCAGGCGTCATAATCGCTAGACTTATCGGGCCGAAGAAGCGTTATCACTCTTTCGTTATTCGGATCGTTAGAATCGTTGATGATGATCTCACAAGAGGTTTCCGTCTCGTTCTCAATGCGCAGAGGATACACTGCATGAGCGCCGCTTCCTGAGATGATTTTAATGACGATGGGGGCGCCGCCATATCCCCCAAAGGCTTTTTCAGCCTGATAGAGCAACTGCGGCTTGTCCATAGTTCTCACAATTTCGCTGATAAGACTGGGATGATTCTGCATCACTTGACTATATTTGATAAAGTCAGCCGCCGTCAAACCTGTGACAATATCCCTGTCTGTTAAGCCAATATCCATGAGGTAATCCTTACCGAACGACTCCGCTTTCGGCGCCCCATTGTTGATGGCGCCCGTCGTGGCCGCCATGCCGAAGCACTGCCCGAATTCCCCCGGTTTTGAATCGTTAGTTCTTTTGTATTTTTTGTACATCACGTTCCCCTGGGATTGGCCAAACAGGTCGTAATATACCAGTTTAGCGATCTCCGTATCCGGATTCTCAAAACTCCAGCGGTCGGTGGGAAAATAAACGCGGCTCAGTAAAGAGGGAAACCCGTCATTGCTATTGGGAATGAAACGCCAGGTATAGTCAAAATCCCAGCCGACAAACGATTCTTTCTGTTTCATGGCCTCTGGTGTGAGCGGCGTTCCGCTTCCGCCCTGCGCCGTATCTCCTTCGATTGTTTGTGTTGATAGCCGATAACAGTTTGTTATCGGGGCTATAAAAGGTGTCAAACCTCCGGCATGATTTCGAATGTTGTAAGCTTTAGCAGATGTGGTCACATCTCCTGTAGCGTAGCAGTTTGCTATTGGGACGGCGCTTTCAAACATATACCCGCTAGCAACCAAACCTCCCGCATAAATATAAGCAGTAGCCATCTGAGGGTCAGGCATAGAAAGAGCCTCAGCAGAAGCGGTCACATCTCCTGTAGCGTAACAATTTATCAATGGGGTATCGCCGTAGCCCATCATACCTCCCGCATAAACAAGATTATAAGTCGAGCCATAATATCCATGATCATCATTGCCAGCAGATTTCGCATAAACAGAAGCGGTCACATCTCCCGTAGCGTAAGAATTTGTTATTGTGCAATAACTATAATAACTGTAGCCAAAACTATGGCCAATCAGGCCTCCCGCATGAATATCAGACTCACGACAATAATTCTCAACAGAAGCGGTCACATTTCCTGTAGAGAAACAATTTGCTATCGCTGTGCGACGTCCGGAACCAATCAAACCTCCCGCATAATCTCTATTACTTCCAGTATAATCAGCATCAGCATAAGTAGCAGTCGTCACATTTCCTGTGCTGTAACAGTTTGTTATTATGCCACCTCCGTAACCGACCAACCCTCCCGCATAGGCATTAGCTATACTGGCGCTCTTATAATAATCGGCGTCAGTATCGGCGGTAGAATCGGCGGTCACATCTCCTGTCGTGTAACAGTTTGTTATTGTGCCGCCACCGCAGCCAATCAAACCTCCTGCATAACACTCAGCAACAGATGAATAGGCTCCGGCCCAAGAATAAGCGTTCACCCCCTGTGCTCCTATTTTCACGCCGACATTTTTTATTGTAACATCAATAAAATCAATATTATAGGCGTCCATATTTGTCTTCCCAAACAGCCCGGCGTATTTCCGCTCACTGCTTTTCAGTACATACAGATTATTGATACTGTGCCCCTGTCCGTCAAAGGTACCTGCGAAATCTTCAATCGGCGTCCATTCGGCTGTCAGGTCGATGTCGTTGTCCAGGACGTAATACTTTCCCGCGCTGTCCGGGCCTCCGATGGCTGCCAACTGCGCTTCTGTAGCGATGTGTATAGCGTCCGCCGGCACCGCGTCCTGAGCTGGTGTCACGATGAACCTCCCTTCCGGGTGACCCGCCGCCATTGCTGTAAGAGGCGTGAAGCCAACTACCATGATAAAAGAAAGCAGCAGCGCCAAACCTCTTAACAGTAAGTTGTGTCTTTTCATTTTCAGTCACATTCCTTTCTCAGCGTCGTTTCGCCATTGGCATTTTGAGATGTGCCGTCAGCAGTTTTTAAGAACCCATCAACCAAAAGATTCACAAGTATAATGCTATGCGTTCGATAAGTATTTTTGACTTGGCTCCAAATTGTAACATCGACAAGTTGTTTCTTTCTAGCCCAAGCAATCATCTTGGGCTGGATCACATAGCCACTAGTCTCTAGCCACTTGCGGTACGCCCCAGCTACAAACTTGGGCAGTAAGCCCACTTCAGAATTATAACAGAGTCAGTGATGATTATCCATTGAAAACAGACCTTTATGCCAGATGAAGAATAAAGTATAATAATATAACTTCCCTACGGAATTTTAAGAAGCATCGGACTTTATTCTTGATACAGGAGATGTTTTATGGACATTAAATTGCTGCAGTATTGGCATGGGCTGGGATCATAAAAGGCATTGACGATCTCCTCTAAAAAACAAGCCGGATCAAGACAAAACTTGCTCAAGGCGGAGGGGCGGCGGCCCGCCGCCCCCTCCGCCAGAAGATTACATAAAAATGGATAGCTACAAGAATTGACAATAGAATCTTTTTTGTGTAAAATTTTACATAGAGAACCAGTCACGCAACAAAGTTCTTCAAAAGTTCATGGGAACGGTTCTAATTCATGTTACAGAAAACACAAGGGGTTGGCTTGTCTAACGCCGAAACGCATTCAAACAAAAAACAGATTTTCATGGAAGAAGAAGGGGGCTTGGCCATAGCGTCAACGGCTGCCGACGTCTATTACACCTACAGCCTAGAAAGCAAAGCCGGAGCAATCTATGCCAACGAATATGTAACCGTACTCCAGAAAAACGACCAAAGATCCTATATCGAATACAACACCACGAGTGGCCGAAAAAGAGGCTATGTATCCAACAGCTCCCTGCAGTTCCTGGACACCGGCGAAGTTCCCGCGTTGCCTAATTACTCGGAAGAAACACTGATGCCCGCAGAAACAATGAAAGTGTACTTTGGGCCAAGCGACAAATATGCTGTTGTGGGATCTATCAACAAGGGAGAACAGGTCACACGCTTGAGCTCGCCGGCCCTCAATACCGGCAGCTACTCGTTCGTTCAATACACAACGGCGGAAGGTACAAAAAGAGGATATGTGACCGCCTCGGGGTTGGTTCCGTATGTCCCCGGGGTTGTTCCAGATCCGGGCCCCGGTTCAGACCCAGATCCAGACCCAGATCCAGATCCAGATCCAGATCCAGATCCAGATTCTCCTGGGGTGCCGGCTGCCGGCGACGGTCCAGAAGATTGGTCAGGATGGTACTTGAACGAAGATGGCTTGCCATCCCCGAACCCGCCCCATGATACCCCCAAAAAAACGGAGGAAGAGCAATATAATTTCAATAACGTGTGGAAGAAATATGGTGACATTGGGGCAGATGGAACGATACCACCCACAAGAACACAAATTGTTAATTATTTAACCATTATGGCTTATGAGTGTGGACTACCAGTGAATCTGGTTCTGGCTGTTTTATATACTGAAGGTGGTATACCGCATTTTAAAGATGAATTAGAAGACGGAACTTACAACACCATAGTTACAGGTGGGAAAGGCAAAACTGAAGCTGAACTCGATTTTAATGAGAATCTTGACTGGGGTTTGATGCAAATA
>WRHI01000067.1 GCA_009783315.1 Peptococcaceae bacterium | reverse complement strand
CCGGCTGATGCACAAGTGCGAGGTGTTTGACATGGACGGCGACAGCTACAGACTGGCACATCAGGAAAGGATATTCAAGAAGTGATTTGAGTCGTCAGCAACAGGCCCCCAAGACTGGCGCTCCGGATTTGGGAAGTTTGACGAGCCGTAGGCGAGGAGAACTTCCCAAATCCGGAGCAATCACCCAAATAACCTTAAGATTAAGACCACTAGAAAACCTATATCGTTAACAATAGCAGAAAGGGGGTTATCACTATCAAAAATCATGGTGGCAAGTGCTGTACACTAAATGGCCGAAAATGCTGTATTTTATTTGGCCAAAAATGCTGTATTTCTATTGACCGTTCACACAAACACATATACTGGCGATTTTGCCGTTAGCATCTCAAAGTCATATCTCATAAAAAATGGAGTTAAGGCAGATCCTCTTCGGAGTTTCTGTTTGAATTATAATATGAGAACGTTTAATGGTTATAGGGTTGAAGCTTTCAGGGAGACAGAAAAAAATAGCAATCTATGTGGAAAATTGGGTTCGGTTGTTAGGGTAAAATACTGTACGCCTCCAATTTCTATAAAAAGGAGAAGATCGAATGCCTGATTTTCAATTTGAGTATGTTTTTACTAATAATAAAGAGCATACGAGCTATTTAACGGGATGTGATCTTGCAGACATAAAAGAAGAAGAAATAAGGAGGAGCTATCGAAAAATAACTGATGAAGTAGCAGAGAGATTTTTGCGCGAAATCAATGAAAATGGTGTTATTGATTCTAGGAAATCCGAATTTACATTATATGGGAACGGGAGCGTGTGCAAAGAGAAAGGTGTAGCCTTGGGAGATATCTACTTAACTGTCATTATACCGTTAACTGTTTTTGAAAATGATACTTTGGTGGAGACAATACCTATCGATAGCTACACTTTATCTGGGCAACTGGATTTGTTATTTTCTAAAATAAGAAGGGAAAGTACGATGAAACTGGGAGACGCCTCCAATCTTTTTAATTACGATTACATACTATTTCAAAATGATATACTTAAACACTTATTATTGGTGATAGAGCAGTATATAACAGATCAAAAAATAATAATGAAAAAACAAGGAGGCGATAGGCACAAAATAGTTGTTGAAAAAGAAAATAATATCAATAATGAAACATGCAGAAGGGATCTTTTGAATAGTTCTGTAGCCGATCAATCAACAATAAGCAAAATAGTGGAAATATGCGCGAAAAAAGAAAATGTAATTGGAGACGAAGCCCTCTTTTTAGAGGCTAAAGAATTCATTAATTATTCAACAATGCTTGATTTTGAGACTGGTAATTTAAAGTGCATTGTTCGTGCTGATGGTCCGAATAGTCACGAATATTACAAGTTGTGTATTGAGATGAACATAGAGGAAGTGATCGAAGATTTCTATTCTTTTGAGAACGATCATAAGTCTTTGCTTATTAAATTGGATGGAGTGATTTAGTTGTTAGAAGTAAGGGATATTCTGAAGGACTATGGAGGGAGGGTTGTTTTGGACAAGATTAGCTTCGAGTTTTATTTGGGAAAATCCTATGGCCTTGTGGGGAAAAACGGTGCAGGAAAGACAACATTCCTGAAAATCCTGATGAGATTAATCCGAGACCATCAAGGAGATATATTTCTGCATAATAAATCATTAACCCCTTTAGATTATCTGAAAATACCCATGGCATTTATCAGTGATACGCCATCCTTATATTCTGACTTAACGGTTAAGGAGCATCTGCTGCTCATTTGCCGATCTCAGAAAATTGCGAAAATAGAGGCCTTACAGCGTATAGATGAAATATTTGAAGCCCTTAAATTGGAACAGTACAGGAACTATTTCCCTGATGCTTTATCAAAAGGAACATTACAAAGATTGAATATTGCGATGGGAATGGTGCGGGATACTTCGATTTTTATTATGGATGAGCCGTTTGCAGCCTTGGATCCGGTCCAGGTGTTAGCTGTTGAAAATCTGATTAACCTAAAGAAGCAGAATGGGAATACGTTCATCATTTCAAGTCATGATTTAGATAGTTTGGTTGAGGTTTGTGATGAATGTCTGGTATTGAGGGATGGGAAAACGTTGCACTATCAAATCAGCGAGTTGACAAAAGAAAAGATTACGACCATCATAGGAGATAGTTATGGCGATTGAAGCTTTAAAGTATCACTGGCTGAACCGAGTGAGGCAGTCTATTCGCCTGATGAAAAAAAATTTCCTCCTGTTATTTGCGGTCGCTTTTTTTAGCGTCTTTTTGCTTAGTATGCTGGAACCGATTGCAGGGGTCATTCGAGAACATAATACGGTTTTCGAAAAATGGGGGTCTTTCATATTTCTTATTTACTGTATTGCAAAAATAATGCAGGATTACCCGACGATCAACATTCCAATCCAATTCCTCTCTGTTAAGGCTGTCAACCTCGGGTTCATAAAGGGTTATGTTTTTGTAAAGTCAATTCTGTTTTCGCTTGGCATATTTATGGTTTTTATGCTTATGGATATCAGTTTATCGAAGACACTTGTGGTGGCTCTGATTATCAACGGCCTGGCCAATCTGATGTGTTTTTATAAAACTCAAGTGTCTTCTTTATTGCGGTCACAGACAATCTTTCTGTCAATAATAATTCTCATATATCTTGTTGATTCGGTTGCCTTGGCCAGTCTGGTATTGGCAGCCATGATCATCCTCTTTCTCGTTCGCAAATCCTTAAAATACGACGATATCTACAAGTATTATTATGCATACGGAGGAATGCTTGAAGGGATCGTATCGAATGACTTTGCAAGGATTTCTACTGTCCAGTCTTCCTTGTCTAAATCGAAAGTCAAAAGCAAGTTCGCGTTTCTAGAGAAGTTTTATGAAAATGCGGTTTTCTTTTATTATTTCAAAGAAATTTCCAGAATGACCGTCTGTATCAGATCACTGATTAACGCTTATTTTGTGACATTCGTGTGCTGCATTGCGCCTTTATTCTACGGAGGGATAGCATGGCTTGGCGGTGTTGCTATCCTTGTTATTGTCCTGGTGATGGATAACATCCTGACAAGGCTAAATAAACCGGAAGCGATTAACAAAAAGAATGGTTTTTATTTGCCTTTTACGCCGTATCAATTATTGATTCAGAAGTATTTACCACATGTTACAATTCTGATAATTCCTTTGTTGATGTCAACAGTATTCTTAGCCGGGGTGAGCAGATTAGCCCTGGTGGCTATCTTTCTCCTTTTACCTGTTAAAAGCGTTGTCATGAATTTCTCAACGACTTGGAGAGGGAAAATGGTTGCTTATCTGATGGATGGGATACTCTTCTCATTATGTTTTGGCGAACTGTTTAATTATCTCATCAGTAGTGTAATCGGTACATAGAAGAAAGCCACGTGTAAAAGTCCAGTGGCGAATGGGTCAAATTATAACGGCGAGTCTGTCAAATCTCAGCGATCAAAGTGTCAAATTGCTGCGGAATATCCGATAATCCTGCCCCAAGAGATTTGACAACTGACGCGCTTATCCAATATTATTATTTTTAGACATATCATCAGGCAAAAGAACAGCCAAGGACGAGAAAGCACGTGTGATCTGGTGTAACCAAGCGTGACCAAGCAAGAGAGTGAAGGTATCATGAAAATTCTTTTTGTCTGTACGGGCAACACATGCCGGAGCCCGATGTCGGCGGCGCTGGCTAACCGTGCTTTTGGTGAGAAGTATGCCGTCCTGTCCGCGGGTATTGACGCTTGCGGGGGGGAACCGGCAAGTCCTCAGGCCATCCAGGTGATGCAAAAGCGCGGTATTGATCTGAGCGGCCACAAGTCCAGGCGGTTAACGTTGCCGATGCTGGCGGAAGCCGATGTTGTTGTCACGATGACAACAGGTCAGCAGGAATTGGTTCTGCGGTTGGCGCCGGAGTTCCGGGGCAAGGTTTTTTTGCTCGGCCAATTGGCGGGCGCCGGGGATGCGGCCAATGTTGCTGATCCTTGGGGCGGTTGTGTGACAAGTTACGAAGAATGCGCCGCGGAAATTGAAGGATTTGTGGATAAGATGAGGGCCAGGTTTGGGATTGCTGACATCGGATCGTCGGACGAGCTTGGTACAAGCGAGTAATCCTGAACCTCAATCAGGATAAAGGGGGAGACGCGGATGCGGGTGGCTCTGGGAGCGGATCACGGCGGTTTTCGCCTGAAAGAGATTATCAAAGGGCATCTTGGGGCACAAAGGGTTGATGTTGTGGATTTTGGTACGGACAGCGCCGAGGCTGTGGATTATCCCGATTATGCCGCTCAGGTGAGCAGGGCTGTGGCCGGGGGGGCCGCGGATTTGGGGGTACTGGTCTGCGGGACGGGCAACGGCATGGCTATGGCGGCCAACAAAGTTCCGGGGATCCGGGCGGCTCTGTGCGTGAATGGGTATATGGCAAACATGGCCCGCCGGCATAACAACGCGAATGTGCTGGCGCTGGGTGAACGGGTGATTGGCCAGGAGGTGGCTTTGGAGATCGTTGATATTTTTCTGGCGTCGTGTTTTGATCAGGGCCGGCACGTGGCGCGGGTCAATAAAATCGAATGACAGATCAATGGACAATGGACAATGGACAATGGGCAAGGGGCAAGGGACAAGGGACAAGGGACAAGGGACAATGGACAAGGGTTACAGGTGAGCAATATCTGATAATTATGGGTAGGGTATAGTAAGAACTTGAGAGGGAGGTTTGTGATGGATAGCATGTGGGAGTGTTTGCGAGCGGCGGATCCTGAGGCGGCGCGGATTATTGAAGGGGAGGAACAGCGCCAGCGCCGGAAGCTGGAGCTTATCGCTTCAGAGAATTTTGTCAGCCCCGCGGTGATGGCGGCTCAGGGTTCGGTGCTAACCAATAAATACGCTGAGGGATACCCGGGCAAACGGTATTATGGCGGCTGCGAGTGGGTGGATATGGCGGAGGATCTGGCCAGGGAGCGGCTCAAGCAGCTTTACGGCGCCGAGCATGTCAATGTTCAGCCTCATTCAGGAGCCCAAGCCAATATGGCGGTCTATTTCGCTATGTTGCAGCCCGGGGATACGGTGCTGGGGATGAATCTGTCCCATGGGGGGCATCTGACTCACGGCAGTCCGGTGAATATTTCGGGGGTCTATTTTAATTTTGTCTCCTATGGGGTTGATCCTGAGACGGAGATGTTGGATTATGATGCTGTGAGCCGGCTGGCGTTGGAACATAAGCCCAAAATGATTGTGGCGGGGGCGAGCGCGTATCCCCGGTTGATCGATTTCGCGAGGCTGCGCGCCGTTGCGGATGAGGTCGGCGCGTATCTGTTTGTGGATATGGCGCATATTGCCGGGCTGGTGGCGGCGGGTCTGCATCCGAGTCCGGTGCCTCACGCCCATTTCGTGGCGTCGACGACCCATAAGACCTTGCGGGGGCCCAGGGGCGGCGTTATTTTGTGTCCGGCGGAGTTTGCCGCGAAGATTGATAAGGCGGTTTTTCCCGGAACCCAAGGGGGGCCTCTGATGCATACCATTGCGGCGAAGGCGGTGGCTTTTGGGGAAGCGCTGCAGCCGGCTTTTAAGACTTATCAGCACCAAGTTGTTGATAACGCTAAGGCGTTGGCCCAGGCTTTGGCCGGGAAGGGCTTCCGTGTTGTTTCGGGCGGCACGGATAACCATCTGATGCTTTTGGATATACGGGGCAAGAATCTGACGGGCAAGGTGGCTGAAGGGATTTTGGATGAGGCCAATATTACGGTGAACAAGAATACGATTCCCTTTGATCCCCAGGGGCCTATGGTGACCAGCGGCATCCGCGCCGGTACGCCCGCTGTGACGACCCGGGGTATGGGAACGGAGGCTATGGTTCGGATTGCCGAGGCGTTTGCTTTGGCGTTGGATAACCCCGGCGACCCGGCGCGGCAGGAGGAGGCCAGGGGGATTGTTGCGGAATTGTGCGATGCGTATCCACTTTACAATTGACAAGTGTCAAGCCGATCGAATGGAGGGGCCATGATGAGCGTAAAGGTCAAGGTTGTTGAGTCATTGGATACCGCCGAACCGGCAGCCGCTGTTGGGACAGGGGCGGTCAAGTTGGCTGAGGGGAAAGAAACCACAGGGGCGAACGAAACGGCTGAAACCGCCGAACCTGTTGACCCGGTTAATATGCAGCGGCCCGGATGGGACGAATATTTCCTGGAGCTGGCCGCCGTGATCGCGCGGCGTTCGACTTGTCTGCGGCGCAATTATGGGGCCGTTATTGTGAAGGACAATATTATTGTGAGCACCGGGTATAACGGCGCGGCCCGGGGAGAGCCTAATTGTGTTGATACCGGCGCTTGTGTACGGCGGCAGCTGAATGTGCCGGCGGGGGAGCGTTATGAGTTGTGTGTGGCTGTCCATGCGGAGCAGAACGCGATTATTGCCGGGGATCCTGTGAAGATGCGGGACGCGACAATCTATATTGCCGGTAACGAGGCCGATGGTTCCGTCGCCGTAAGTGTACCATGCCTGCTCTGCCACCGCATGATTCAGAACGCTATGATCAGGCGGGTTGTTTTTCGGGACGCGGGCGGGGTTAAGCGCAATGTCCGGTTTGGTTTGACTGAATAATTCAGCCGGCTGAACGGATCATTCAGCGCGTTGTGCAATAGTATCCTAATTTAGATTCATAAGAGGCTAAAATAGAAAAGATTGTTGGAGAATGGTAAATGCTTGATTTCTATGTCAAAATGCTCCAAAATAGTGTTTGTAGGCTAAAATCAAAAGATTGACTCATTTATGGTGGCTGATGGAAAAGAAACCGCTTTCTTGGATACACTATACTGCGATAGGAACCGGCATTAGCGCAACTCTTGCCGGTCTGGTGGTGGGCGGCTATTTTTTGGGATCTTTTCTGGACCGGCGGTTTGACAGCGATCCTTTGTGGACGCTGCTGACCATTTTTGTTGCTTTGGGTTTGGGTGTGGCTTATTTGGGTTTCATGATCTGGAGGTTTTTAAAGACAAATTCGCCGACGAAGCCCTCGCAAACGGAGTCTGACGACCATGAAACATAAGTCTTTTTGGTTGACAAGCAAGACGCTGACGGTGCTGGCCATGGCGGGGGCACTGGTGCTGACAGCGGCAAGCGCGCTGATCACCGGGCTGGACGGCGTTTGGGGTGGTCTCATCGGGTTTCTGGTGGGGTTGACCCAGTATCAGTGGTTGTTCCGTGATTTGGGAAGGGCCATGGAAGGGGAGATGACCCGTGTAATGGCCCTTTATCTGAGGAGCTTGTTGATTCGCTGGTCTTTTGCGGCCGCTGTTGTCTTTCTGATGGTTCGCTGGTTTCCGCAAGGGTTGGTTTTTCTCGTCATCGGGTTCGCGATTGGCATATCTTTGGCAATCATAAGCGAGATGCTGCGGATGACGCGCGAAAATAGCGCACGAAAATAGCGCATAAAGAGAAAGGGGGTGAGAAGTGAATGGAGCCAATTGTGAGATGGTCGTTTCTTAACGGGACAGTGCACATCAAGGCCCTGATTATGACATGGGTGGTTTTGATTGTTTTGATGGCTTTTGTCCTCTTGGGTACGCGTAAGCTGACCAGCGGTAAACCGGGTAAGTTTCAGAATCTTCTGGAATGGTGCGTCGATTTTGTCAAAAACCTGATTTCGGAAAACATGGATTACAAAAAGGCTGCCGGACTGCTTTCGTATCTTGTGACGCTGATCATGTTTGTCCTGTTTTCGAATTTGGCGGGGTTGGTGCCGAATTTTTTCGCGCCCCTTTTCCGGAAGATCGAAACCGGCGCGCTTAACGAGGTGTTTGGGGTCGCGAACTTACAGTCTCCTACCGCCGATATCAATGTGACCATGGGACTGGCCTTGATGACAATCACGATTGTTTTTGCGATGGGGATCAGAATGAAGGGGATGAAGTTTTTCAAACATTTTCTGGAACCGTTCCCGTTCTTTTTGCCTATTCATATCCTTGATTATATCGCGAAACCGATGACGCTGGCTTTCCGTCTCTTCGGGAATATCTTTGCGGGGGAAGTTCTTATTGTGCTCATGCTGATGATGGCGCAGAATATGCATCTGGGAGGCGTTTTGGGGGCTTTCATTCCTATGGCTTTGTGGCTTGCTTTCAGCATTTTTATCGGAGCGATCCAGTCTTTTGTTTTTACGGTGCTGACCATTGCCTATGTGGCTCAGGCTGTCGCGGAAGATCATTAGAACGGGTTACTTAGAGTTGGTTTCATGCCTGCGTGAGCGGGAGCATTATTTTACCCTAATTAATAAGGAGGATATCACAAATGGAATTAGCTGCTGCTGCTATGATTGGTGCGGGGATTGCCGCCGGCGCCGCCGCTCTCGGCGCGTCTCTTGGAAACGGTAACGTTATTTCTCGGACCCTGGAAGGGATGGCCCGTCAACCGGAAGCGAAGAATGATCTGAGGGCGACTATGTTTATCGGCGTCGGGCTCATTGAGGCGTTGCCACTGCTCACATGGGTTATCGCCATTCTTATGGTGTTCTTGAAGTCCTAGCTTTGTTGAGGCGGAATTAATAATCAGCAAAGAAAGGAGGGATCATGTTGCTTTATACTGTTGGCCTTCTGCTGGCGGCGGAAGTGGAACATGATACGGTTCTAAGTCCTTTGGACTTTGGCTGGACAATGTTTTTAATGATTCTGTCGTTTCTGATCGTGGTTTGGATTCTGGCGAAATTCGCTTGGAAACCGCTGATGGGTATGATGGAAAAACGGCGTCAGAACATTGAGGATATGTTGACACAGGCGGAGAATGACCGTCAGGAGGGGGAGCGTCTCCGGCTTCAGTATCAGGACGAATTGCGTCAAGCTCATCAAGATGCCCAGGTGCTGATTGAAAAGGCCACCAAAGCGGCTGAGCTGAGAACGGCGGAGATCATGGAACAGGCCCGTGAAGACGCGGAAAAAACCAAACAGGCGGCTCTGGCCCAGATTGAAACGGAACGGGCCCGGGCGGTGGCGGAGATTCAGACCCAAGTGGCTGATATATCCGTGGCTGTGGCGGAGAAGATTTTGCGCAAAAACCTTGACGCTTCCGCCCAGAAGGATATGATTGATCAATTTATTTATGAGGTAGGGGATAGACCATGTTAGATGGTGCTTTGGCTAAACGCTATGCCCGGGCCTTGTTTGAGTTGGCTATAGGGCCGCCGGAAGCAGCCGGCTTGCCGGATGAAACCGGTTCCATGAAGCTTCTGGATCAGATTGACGCCGAGCTGAAAGAATTCGCGGCGCTGCTGGCAGACCACCGGCAGCTGCATACGATTCTGAACCACCCCAATATTGGCCTGTCTGATAAGAAAACACTTGTTTCCCGTGTGTGTGAGGGATATTCCCAAGTTACGCTGAGTTTTCTGTATCTGTTGATTGAGTCCCGTCGTCAGGGATTGTTTAAACTGATTGCCCGGGAGTTTGCCCGTATGGCGGACGCGGCCCGGCATGTGGTGGAGGTCAAGCTGACTTGCGCCGGCCCGTTGTCGGACAAGCAGGAAAAAGAGCTGACTGCGGTTTTGGCCGCGCAAACGGGCAGCACAATCCGCCTTGTTCAGTCCGTAGACGAGGATTTGATCGGCGGCGCTAAGGTGCAGATTGGCGATACGGTTATGGACGGTTCTGTGCGGGCGGCGTTGCGCAAGATGCACAGCGATCTGAGAAAAGCGTCTTTGGCGACTTGACGGCATTGCCGGCGAAGCCCGGCTGACAATTGAGAAATGTCATCCGTTTTCTCGAATATCGAACATCGAATAGCGAAAAGTTCGAACCGAAAAGGTTCGGACAACGAGTAGGGGTGAAGTAAGAAAATGAATTTGCGTCCGGAAGAAATCAGCTCCATTATCAAGCAACAGATTGAGCGTTATGAAGGCGCTCTGGATGTTGTTGATGTGGGGACGGTTATCCAAGTCAGCGACGGGATTGCCCGGGTCTACGGGTTGGAAAAAGCCCTCTCGGGCGAGTTGCTGGAATTTCCCGGCGGTATTTACGGCATGGCCATGAACCTGGAAGAGGATAACATCGGCTGTGTTATTTTGGGACCGTATGAAAACATTAAAGAAGGCGATGAAGTCAAACGCACGGGCCGCATTGTGGAAGTGCCCGTAGGCGAGGCTTTGATCGGTCGCGTCGTCAATGTGCTGGGGCAGCCCATCGACGGCAAGGGAGACATAACCGCCGCGGCGTATCGCCCCATCGAAACCAGGGCTCCCGGCGTGGTTGACCGTAAATCGGTTAATGAACCCATGCAGACGGGCCTTAAATCAATTGACTCTATGGTGCCCATCGGCCGAGGCCAGCGGGAGCTTATCATCGGCGACCGCCAGACGGGCAAAACAGCGCTGGCTGTGGATACCATTATCAATCAAAAGGGCCAGAATGTGATTTGTATCTATGTGGCTGTGGGCCAGAAACAGTCCACTGTCGCCGGTGTCGTTAAGAAGCTTGAGGAGCACGGCGCTATGGAATACTCTCTGGTCGTCTGCGCGACGGCTTCCGAACCGGCGCCGATGGTCTATATCGCGCCCTATTCGGGCTGTTCCATGGGCGAGTATTTCCGGGACAAAGGTCAGCATGTTCTCGTCGTCTACGACGATCTGTCCAAACAAGCTGTGGCTTACCGCGAATTGTCGTTGTTGCTGCGCCGGCCACCTGGTCGCGAAGCTTATCCCGGCGACGTCTTCTATCTGCATTCCCGGCTTTTGGAGAGAGCGGCCAAGCTGTCCCCGGAAAAAGGCGGCGGTTCTCTGACGGCGCTGCCTATCATTGAAACCCAGGCCGGCGACATCGCCGCCTACATTCCGACCAACGTGATTTCCATCACCGACGGTCAGATCTTTTTGGAATCGGATCTGTTCTATTCCGGTTTCCGACCGGCCATTAACGTGGGGATTTCCGTGTCCCGCGTCGGTGGCAGCGCCCAGATAAAGGCTATGAAACAGGTGGCGGGCCAGTTGCGTCTCGACCTGGCTTCCTACCGGGAATTGGCGGCCTTTGCCCAGTTCGGATCCGACCTGGACAAAGCCACCCAAGACCGTTTGAACCGCGGGCAAAAGACCATGGAGATCCTCAAACAAGGCCAGTATGTGCCCATGGCGGTGGAAGAGCAGGTTCTGGTCATTTTCGCGGCAACCCGGGGGCATGTGGATGATGTGCCTCTAGAAAAAATCAAAGACTTCGAGGAAGAATTCCTCCGCTATATGCGTGTCTCTAAAGCCGAAATCATCAGCGAAATCGTTGAGAAGAAAGCCTTGTCGGATGAGCTGATGTCGCGTATAAACGAGGCCATTACCGATTTCAAAAAGGGCTTCGTGCCCTGATGCAAGCAAGGAGGTGAAGTCGAGCGCTGCTCGACCTCTAAATGGAAGGGGTACGCGATATCAAAAGAAGGATCCGCGGCATATCCAATATGCAGCAGATCACCCGGGCCATGAAAATGGTAGCCGCGTCCCGTTTGCGCCGCGCTCAGGATAAGGCCGTGGCTTCCCGTCCCTACGCGCAGCAGATTAAGGCTGTGATGGGGCGCTTGCTTCAGGCGCAGCCGGAAGACGCCGAAAATGCGTTGCTGGTGAAGCGCACGGACATGAAGAAGCGGCTTTTCGTGCTGATGACGGCGGATCGGGGCCTATGCGGCGGCTATAACGCCAACTTGATCCGCACTATGCAGGCGATCCTCAGCAAAGAAGATTCGCCTTGCGCCCTGATTACGGTGGGACGCCGGGGCAGAGATTACTTCATACGTCAGGGAACGGAGATTCTGGCGGAGTTCACCGGTTTGGGCGAGAGTCCGACCTATGAGCAAGCCGGCGCGATCACGGAGGAACTTGTCCGCCTGTACACAGAAGGCGAAGTGGATGAAGTCTGTCTGGTTTTTTCCCGGTTTGTTTCTGTGCTGACCCAGACGCCGAGTATGACATGTCTGCTGCCTATCGAATTGGAAGACGAAACCCTCGATTCGAACTATGGTAAGGATCACTGGACCAACGCCATGCTCTACCGGGAAGGCCAGCGGGAACGCCAAAGGGCCAGCCATGAGGAGTCCGGCAGGACCGGCGGGAAGAAAACAGGCAAATCCGTCGACAACTATATTTTTGAGCCGAATCCCCACGCCATCCTGGAAGCCTTGTTGCCGCAGTATCTCAACAAGTTGGTTTACAACGCGCTGCTGGAAAGCAAAGCCAGCGAGCAAGGCGCCAAAATGACGGCGATGGATGCGGCTACGGAAAACTGCAAAGGTATGATCGAACGGTATACACTGGCTATGAATCGGGCGCGTCAGGCGGCCATCACCAAGGAAATCTCGGAGATAGTCGGCGGGGCAGCGGCTTTGGAATAATGGTCCTTCGGACAATTATTCTGAATTGACAATTGCTAAAGGGGGGTTCGTTTTTGTGACTAATACGCAAGAAAAACCGGGGAAAGTGAAACAGGTGACGCCGTCACAGGCGAAAGCGCCGGCTGTTTCCGCACAAGCCGGGAAAGTCATTCAGGTGACCGGCGCGGTGGTTGACTGTGAATTCAGCGCCGACGCTTTGCCGGAAATCTATAGCGCGATCACCATTCAGGATGAAGCCGGCGGCATTGATCTGACGCTGGAGGCTATGCAACATATGGGGAACGACACTGTTCGCTGTATTGCTATGTCTTCCACGGACGGATTGCAGCGCGGCATGAAAGCTGTGAACACAGGCGCGCCGATTTCCGTTCATGTGGGAGACGAGACTTTGGGGCGGATGTTTAACGTTTTGGGGAAAGCGATCGACAACTTGCCTGAGGTGGAGACCGATATGGTTTTGCCGATTCACCGCAAAGCGCCGCCTTTTGTGGAGCAGGAAACGACGGATACTGTATTAGAGACCGGCATTAAGGTGGTTGATTTGCTGGCGCCTTACGCCAAGGGCGGCAAGGTGGGGCTCTTCGGGGGTGCCGGCGTGGGCAAGACGGTGTTGATTCAGGAGCTTATTAACAACATTGCGACCCACCACGGCGGCATCTCGGTGTTTGCCGGTGTGGGCGAACGAACCCGCGAAGGCAACGACCTCTGGAATGAGATGAAGGATTCCGGCGTTATCAGCAAAATGGCGATGGTGTTCGGGCAGATGAACGAACCTCCCGGCGCGCGTCTGCGGGTGGGTCTGACAGGGCTGACCATGGCCGAATATTTCCGTGACGTCAAGAATCAGGACGTGCTGCTCTTTATTGATAACATTTTCCGGTTCACTCAGGCGGGATCTGAGGTGTCGGCGCTGCTGGGCCGTATGCCTTCGGCTGTGGGATATCAGCCGACTTTGGCTACGGAAATGGGACATCTGCAGGAGCGGATTACGTCAACCAGGAGCGGGTCTGTGACTTCGGTGCAGGCGATCTATGTGCCGGCGGACGATCTGACCGACCCGGCGCCGGCGACGGCTTTCGCCCATTTGGACGCCAAGACGGTTCTGAGCCGCGCTATTACGGAGATGGGTATCTATCCGGCGGTGGATCCTCTCGATTCCACGTCCCAGATTCTGACGGCGTCTATTGTGGGCGAAGAGCATTACAGCGTCGCCCGGGAAGTCCAGAAGATCCTGCAGCGTTACAAGGAACTACAGGATATCATCGCGATTCTGGGGATGGACGAGCTTAGCGAGGATGAGAAGCTTCTTGTTAACCGCGCCCGCCGTATCCAGAGGTTCTTTTCTCAGCCGTTTTCCGTCGCTGAGGCGTTTACCGGTATGAAAGGCAAGTTCGTGCCGATCAAGGATACCGTGCGCAGCTTTAAAGAAATCTGCGAAGGCCGCTATGATACTCTGCCGGAGAAAGCCTTCGAGTATGCCGGCAGCATTGAGGACGTGCTGGAAAACGCCAAGAAATTGGAGGCATGAGCCATGGCCGGAACGTTTTATTTTCAAGTGGTGTCGCCGGAAGGCGCCGTTCTGGATGCCGACGTTCAGTTCGTGGCGCTCCCCGCCACTGAGGGCGAGCTGGGTATTCTGCCGCGGCATACGCCTCTGATCGCGTCGCTGAAGAGCGGCGTGATCCGTTATACAGTTGATGACGAGGTCAAGAAGATGGCCATCTCCGGCGGCTTCGCGGAGGTGGAGCATAACCATGTCACCGTGCTGGCGGAGACGGCTGAACTGGCCGACAGCATTGATATGATGAGAGCTGAGGCGGCCAAGACCCGGGCGGAGAAACGCCTGAAGGACAGGGTGTCCAATGTTGACGTCGCCCGGGCTGAGGCTTCGCTGCGGCGGGCGATCAGCCGGCTGCAGGCGCGGAAGTAGCAATTGGCAATGGACAATTGACAAGGCTGATATCCTTCAGCCTGTGGACCAATTGACAATGAAAAGGCAGGGAGAAGAGTTACAACGCATAGAATCAGCAGTTTATGTGCCGATTGGTAGTCGAATCGGCTATAGCCATTCCAGTGAGAACCGCGTTCGCGCGGTTCTTTTATGTTACTCGTCAGCCAGTCTTGTTGACGCCTGCCCGATTTTACTACTTGTTTACGGAAGCGCTCATTGAAAAACGCATATAAAATTGCTATAATCAACATAAAGAAGGAGCCGGGAGGCGTCATCTATTAGATGTTGTTATTGAGGAGGAACATTGTGAATAATCGGGCTTTGGCAGATGACTGTCACGAAAAATGATACTCGATGTGGTTTGGGGAACGAATTGTTTCTGCGTTCCCAATACCCTTGACGTGGGGATATTATTAGAAAGAGGCATCGCATGAATTATCTCAAAAGGGGATTTACCAGTATCGTTAGACAACCAATCAAATCGCTGATATTATTAGGCCTTATCTTCATCTTGGGCAACATTATCGCTGGTGCTATTTCGGTCCAGAAGGCTGTCAAAAGCACCGAGTCTATTATCCGTGCGAAGATGACTCCGGTTGTGACCCTGGAATATGATGAGGAAATAGGGTCGGTTCTTCAGGAACAAAACCCGGAATTCTTGCGGGAAAGCTTATCGGTCGAAACTATTGAGAAAATAGGAACATTACCTTATGTGAAAAGCTTTGACTATTCTGTTGGCACCACATTTGAAAGCAGAGTTTTGGAGAGGTCTGGTCGTAACCTATATGGCGCCGCTTGGTTCAATGCCTTTGCATTTCAGGGTGTTAACGATCCCGACTTGATCGATCTGAAAGAAGACAAAATCAAACTTATTTCGGGCCGCGTATTTAACGAACAGGAAATCACAAATATTTCTTATGTAGCTCTGATCTCGCAAAGTGTCGCCAATATAAACAATATATCGGTTGGCTCAAAAGTAGATTTTGAAATAAATCTACTTTATGGTGATGCGGACGGAAATAGCCAGCTTATCAATTTCCAACACTATGAATTTGAGGTCATAGGCATCTTTGAACCTGTTAAGCAAGTAAGAACAGGTGGTTACGGGTATGACGATTTGAGTTGGATGGATGATGATATGGAAAACAAAATATACGCTCCCAATAAGGTTTTGTATGAAGTGAATACAGCGCGATACAATGAATACGTAAACCTGACGGGGATGGATTTCAGGGAACTGAAAGAATACACCCCTTTATATATTCTAAAAGACCCGATGGATATGGACAGATTCATAGAAGATTCGGTCACCCTCATGCCGGATTACTATAAAGTTATAAATTTCGCTGAAGATTTCAATAAAGTTGCCGCTCCACTAAAATCCATTCAGGATATCACAGCCATTGTACTATATATAGCAATAGCTGCAACCATTATCATATTGGGTCTCCTGACTACATTGTTCTTAAGAGACCGCCGCCATGAAATGGGCATTTACCTCGCTATGGGCGAAAGAAAGATCAAGATTGCTATGCAAATTGGCTTAGAGGTAATAATTGTTGCCGTGATTGCCATTACCTTGTCGTTGTTATCCGGGAATATTCTGTCCAGAGCTGTTTCAGAAAATATGCTTATTGATCAGATAGCCGCGGAGCAAGTACAAACCGAAGAGTTTTCCTGGTCAAAAATAGAATTAGAAACCAGGGGTTATCAATTTGAAATCAGTAGTGATGATATTGTACAGTCTTATGAGGTATCCCTTGACCTGATGACAATCCTTCTTTTTTATGCCGTTGGCATCGGCACAATCTGGATTTCTGCTTTGATCCCTATCCTTTACGCGATACGATTAAGCCCCAAGAGAATTTTGATGTAGAAAGATCAATGATCAATATTGTAATTAGGGACCAATGGTGGTTAAGCTTGCAAGCGTTCATATAATCACACTTTGTGTAAGAATGATCAACTTACTATTCAGGAGTACTCATCAATGGTTGGGAGTATAACTCGCCTGCGGTAGCAGGAGGTTCATGGTCACAAATAAATGCTCCCAGTATGCAAATAAAAAATATTTCATTTGGTTTTTACCAGGTTGATATCTAAAACCCATTATGTGTTTCTGGGAACAACAGGGGCGGTTCGGCCGTACCTGTCTTTTAAAAACCTATAGCCTATTCATTGCAGAGAGAAAAGCCTTCCTCATTCTTAATTTTTTAACAGGAGGGCAATCGTTTTGTTTGTTGTCGTGGGAGCTTCGCTCATCATCTTAAGT
Organism: Peptococcaceae bacterium; assembly: GCA_009783315.1. Classification (GTDB taxonomy): domain Bacteria; phylum Bacillota; class Desulfitobacteriia; order Desulfitobacteriales; family Syntrophobotulaceae; genus WRJI01. The sequence continues at coordinate 1,787 of WRHI01000067.1, read as the reverse complement.
CTCCTAATTACGTTGTTCTTAAGAGACCGCAAGCACGAGATTGGTGTCTACCTTTCCTTGGGTGAGCGGAAAACAAAGGTTGTCGTGCAGATTGCTCTGGAGGTGGTTGTTGTTGCCTTGATTGCCATTACTTTGTCTTTATTTTCCGGCAATATTCTAGCCGGTTCCATTTCTGAAAAAATGTTGGTGGATCAAGTTGCCGCTGAACAGGGAAAAAAGAGCAATAATGGCTACGTCTACACGGAATTAGAATATATGGGCTACAGGACAGAGATCGACAGCAATGAGGTTGCGCGGTCGTATGCGGTGTCACTTGATCTGATAACCATGTTGCTGTTTTATGCTGTCGGTATTGGGACAGTCAGCCTCTCAACGCTGATGCCAATTGCTTATATATCACGGCTGAATCCTAAGAAAATTCTAATGTAAGAAAAAATATCCTTGAAAATGTGGTATCAGAGAGTTGGTGCAAGAATATTGCTGTAGAGAGAGTTATTTTCCGAAATGATAAAATGGGCTGCATAAACTTATAGATAAGAGGCGCCATCATTAACATTTGTACAGTTGGGAGGACAATAATCATGAGCCTGGTTGTGGTAAAAGATATCAACTATTTTTATCAGGATGGAGATTCCAGAAGATTCATTCTCAAAGATGTCACCTGCGGCTTCGATCGCGGCAAGTTTAACGTCATTTTGGGTGAATCCGGTTCGGGCAAAACCACTTTTCTTTCCTTGCTTTGCGCATTGGACAAGCCCCATTCCGGACAAGTGCTTTACGATGGGCAGGACATCGGCAGTATCGGATTTGAGGAGTACCGGCGCAATAAAGTCAGCATCATCTTTCAAGCTTACAACTTAATTCCGTACATGACAGCGGCGGAAAACATCAAAGTCGCCATGAGCATAACCGATAACCAGCTACCGCCAGATATTAACGAGGTCGCCCATAACCTGTTGGACTATATCGGACTGGACAACGCCAAAGCCGATCGGGCGATTAATAAACTCTCCGGCGGTGAACAACAAAGGGTAGCGATTGCCAGAGCACTGGCCACCAATGTTGATGTGATTCTGGCTGATGAACCCACAGGGAATTTAGACGAAGACATGGAAAATGAGATCGTCATCATACTGCAAAAATTAGTGCATGAACATAACAAATGCGTTATTGTGGTTACACACTCTTCACAAATAGCTAAACATGCGGATATCGTTTATAAATTGCGGAAAGGAAAACTTATAACAATGGACAATGGACAATTGACAATGGACAATGGACAATAGCAATGGACAATTGACAAGGCTGATATCCTTCAGCCTGTGGACAAATGGACAATGAAGAAACAGTAAGATCTGGAGTCTGTGCCTTAAGGATTGTCCGGCAAACGGAGGGTGTTCGTAGACTACGGGAAGGGAACCTTGAGCTTCATGAGTGAAGATTTTCTTAGCCAGTTTAGTCAAAAGAACTATAGCAGAACAGAGAACACGGGAACAGCTGCTTCCGCTTCAGGCGCGATGTATCCTGTTTCAGCGGTTTCAAGCGTACCTTCCGCCGGCATCACCGCCCCCGAACACGACACAGAGATCGACAACACCTACAACAAACGCAAACTGATCCGCTACGGCATCATCGCCGGAACAATCATAGCCGTCGCCGTCCTCATCTATCTGATGGTCAGCCTGTTCAACCAAGTCACCGTCAAAAACTTCGTCGGCACATCCATCAACGACGCCAAAACCTGGGGCATCACCAGCAAAATATCCATAGAAACCGAGACGGTTTTT
>WRHI01000066.1 GCA_009783315.1 Peptococcaceae bacterium | reverse complement strand
GGTCCGGTGTCTCCGGAGCCGATGGGACCGGTGGGGCCGACAATGCCCTGATCGCCTTGGGGCCCTTGGTTGCCTTGAGGTCCTTGTTCTCCTTGGGGGCCCTGACATCCCATGGGGCCTTCCTGTCCCATGGGACCGGTTGCCCCGGCCGGACCGTCCGGGCCTATGGGTCCCTGGGGGCCGACGGAACCGCTGGGGCCTGCCGGACCTTCCGGCCCCGCCGGTCCCTGTGCTCCCACGTTACCCGGTTCGCCCCTGGGCCCGATGGGTCCCATAGGGCCGGCGGACCCTTGGGGACCGGGGTTGCCTTTAACGCCTTGTGACCCTTGGCATCCCGGGTCTCCTTGGGGTCCTATGTCACCGCGAACTCCCTGGGCGCCTCGGGCGCCTTGGGATCCCGCCGGTCCGGCAACGCCGGGGTCGCCTTTGGGATATAGATTACAACCGGTATTGGTGTTGTTATCATTAGCCATGTGTCTCGCTCCTTGTTGCTCATGGTGGTTTCCCGCGATTGTACGGGTATTAGAACAGAATATAGTCTAATATATGCGGGTTTTCACAGCTTGGTTACAGACACCTTAAGGTCACTTGACCATCACTGACCGTCACTTGACCGTCACTTGACAGCTGCCGTCGAACTTTGAAACTGGACTTTTCACGATGAACGTGTTATTGTATTATCGCCGACAATATAGAACAACTTTTGGCAATGTTCATGGCAATGTTCATATCTTTCGGAATTATTACACAAAGAATAGGATGGAGAAAAATCATGAAAAAGAGGTACTTCCTGGTTACCATGATCCTCATGCTCACAAGCGTCGTTATTCTGTTCACAGGGTGCAACTTAGCGGATAGCATCGTTGACAAAACTTTATCGGACGCCTCCAAACAGATTAATGAACAATGCCCAATGAAAGTGGACTCTGAAACCCGCTTAGATAACACAGAGGCTCTTGCAGGCAAAATATTTCAGTACAATTATACACTGGTGAATTATTCGAAGGACAAACTTACCGAAGAACAGATCAATGAATTGCAGAACATCGCGAAAACGGAACTGCTGAAAACCATCAAAACCAACTCTTCCCTAAAAGCTTTGAGGGATGTTGACACGACTTTTATTTATGTTTATAAAAGCAACGACGGCCACGAAATTATGTCGCTGACGTTTGCACCACAGGATTACAAATAGGACTTTACAAGACAAAGACCAGCCAGATATTGGCTGGTCTTTATATTTATTTTGAAGTTTTACTTAAACATTGGGAGTCCTTCTACGGAAAAAGCCCCAATCAAACAATCCTACCCACCTCATTAACTGTCCGCTGCAAAACCTGATCACTCATCTGAACCATACGCTGATTCATCGAAAACGCCCGGTTGGTTTCAATCATTTTCACCATCTGACCGGCGATATCCACATTCGACTCCTCAACAAACCCCTGCTGGATTCTGGGGCGGTCGCCTTCAGTCAAATCCACAGCCGGAGCCCGGGACGTATACATCGTCGTTTGACCAACGCGCTCCAACGTATCCATCTGCAGCGCCACAACTCTCAGTTGCCCCAACACAGCGCCGCTCGAACTATCAACAACACGTCCATCAGCTGTCACAGCAAAATCCTCCGGCACCGGCCCAATCGGCAAATTATCAACACCCAAAACAGGATTCCCCCCCACCGAACGCAAAAACCCGCCCGGGTCGCGCATAAAATGACCATTGCGCGTAAAAGTCTGGCCATTAGGCGTATTCAGAACAAAAAAACCATTTCCATTAATCGCTAAATCTCTAGCATTACCTGTTTCCCGCAGCAAACCAGGGGACATCTTGTAAGCAAAGTCAGTAATATAAACACCTGTGCCCAAAACGCCCAAATTATGTGTAGACGGCATACCATAAGGATGATCAATCCGTCTGGCCAGATGCTCAGGAAAAGAGACCACATGCTCGCCCACTTCCAAAAAACCAGGAGTCCGCTGATTCTCAATATTGTCATCAATATTTTGCATACGCTGATTGTTCATCAGCATGCCGGCCCCGGCAGTATAGAGCCCCCGTATCATAAAACCCCCCCTACTCAATGGATGACGGACAATAAATTCCCACATTGTCCATTGTCCATTGTCCATTGTCCATTGTCATTGTCATTGTCCATTGCTTACTACCCTTGCGTAGTATAAGCTTGGCGGAACAACCCCAAATAAGAAGTCATGGCCCGGCTCAGATACATATACGTATACGTATTTTCTGCCAGCCGTGTCATTTCCACGTCCGGATCAACATTGTTGTTGTCATTGCGTGTTGATGTAGCCCTATCCTGATAGATCATACCTTGGTCTGAAAAGTTGCTGCCCAGCAAATGCCTCTCATGAGTTTGACGCAGACTCATAGGTGTATGACTACCCAAAGCCTGATTGAGCAACACCTCAAAATTAAGATCCGATCTCTTAAAATTTGGCGTATCAATATTCGCGATATTATGTTGCAGAACTTTTGTCCGCAGGCTGGCATAGTCCAACCCGCGCTCAATAGAACGCAGAACCGGCGTGTTAAGACCAAATAAATCCATTTTTTCGCTCCCCTCCTTTTTATTGACGGCGGTTTCTTCTGATTGCTCAGTTATTGCCCCGCTCTCATCCCAATAGCCGTTTGCAGCATTTCATCCTGAGTTCGAATGCTGCGTGATTTTATTTGATAAGCGCGCTGTACGCTGATCATATCCACCATATTGTTCCCCAAATCGACGTTAGACATTTCTAACATGCCCGTGGCAAGACTGCCAATTCCTCCCACACCCGGAAGATTTACCATCGCGGCGCCGGATTCAGCCGTTTCCAGAAAAAGACCTCCGCCAATTTGCTGCATACCCTGCTCATTAACAAAAAACGCTAAACTAATCTGCCCAACAGTCTCTGTGGTGTTGTTAACTTCTGCCGTAATAACACCGTTGACGTCAATACTGACATATTGTGCCCCTGCCGGCACCCGAAGCGCCGGTTCCAGCAGCAAACCATCATATGTGACCAGGTTTCTGTCTTGATCAATTGTAAAATGTCCGACACGGGTATATGCCAATTCACCGCCGGGCAACCGCACCTGAAAGTATCCACCGCCACTGATTGCGGCATCAAGGGTGCTGCCTGTACTGACCAATGTCCCCGAAGCCATATTCATCCGCATACCTGTATAAAGGGGCCCGGCAACACCGCCGTTAACACTGAGCGGCCGGCCAAAAAGCGCGTTGTTCCAGCTGCGATCCTGTCTATCGTACATTTCTTCAAAAGACCGGAGCTGTTCTTTAAACCCCGGCGTGTTAACATTGGCAATATTATTGCCAATGAGATCCAATTGCGTTTGCAAGGTTCTTAAATAATAAGACGCTATATGCATTCTTCTCACCAACCTTTTCCATGTTCATGGCTTTTCAAAAGAAAAAACGGAGGAGCACATAGTCTCCTCCGTGAACAGAATTCTATGAGGGGTCATTGATTTGTCAAAAATTCGTCAGTCGAAGATTATTATATTTTTTGCGGATTCCCCGCTCCTATACCTGACAATAAAAGTTTACGAAAACTTTCATTAGCGTTTTAGATCAATGAGCTCCTGCAACAATGAATCAGAAACCGTGATAACACGGGAGTTCGCTTGAAAACCACGTTGGGTGACAATCATGTCGGTGAACTCCTGAGCCAACTCCACATTGGACATTTCCAAGGCGCCTGGGATAATCGTACCCAGACCATTCTCGCCGGGTTTGCCAACCGAAGCCGCGCCGGAGTTGTTGGAGGGCGCATAAAAGTTGTTACCCATCGCCATCAAGCCGCCGGGGTTGGAGAAGTTCGCCAGAGAAATCATATACAACTGTTCAGTTATCGACTGAGTTCCGTCACTATAAATGCCGGTGATGACACCTTTCTTATCAATGGTGAATCCGGAAAGGGTGAACCCGGCCAAATCCGGATGATCCATACCAAGTTTAATATTCATGCTGCCGGTAGCCGTACCCCAACTGGGTGCCACAGGCGCGGTAGAAGTTCCCTGAAGGGTGCTGTTGGCATATCCTTGCACAAGGGCGCCTGTTGACGGGTCAACCAAATTGCCGTCGCGGTCAAAATCGAAATTACCTGTGCGAGTATAGAAGATATCGCTGCCCAAACGAACCACGAAGAATCCATCGTCCTGCACCATCATATCGGTCGCTTTGCCTGTATTCTGAGCAGCTCCCTGATTCATAATGCGGTCAATGGAGGAAATACTCATTCCAAGACCAACCTGAATAGGGTTGATGCCGCCGAATGTGGGCGGATTGTTGAGGTTATCAGGAGCCGCCGCGCCGCTCAAATTTTGACTAAGCATGGTGGCAAAAGATGTCTTGCTGCGCTTATAGCCGATTGTATTAACGTTAGCAATGTTGTTACCGATTACATCCATCGCGATTTGGTGATTTCTCAGGCCTGTAACGGCAGAGTACATTGAACGCATCATAAGAGTATTCCTCCCGTTTTTTTAATTATTATATTCACATTTAATTCACTTGCAAATATATTATCGAACCCTCGCTTCTCTTTCTAAAGTTGTTTTTCGAACAAATAGGAAGGCAATTTTTGGCACTTTTAGACACAAGCACAAAAAATCTTATCCTTCCAAATCATCATTATAGGATGCCATTACATGATGTCATATCAACAAATAATCTTCCCGAACTGTCCATTGTCCACTGTCACTGCGCGCTGTTCCTGATTTCCTTAACAAAATCGATAGGCAATTCCTCATCGCCGATTTTCAAGGTTAAGAAACCATTTTTCATGTGAACAGAACTGACGACCCCTGTGATTTCGCGTTCGACGCCATTCTCATCGTAAATGGTTCCCGTAACTTCCTTCCCAATCATTGATGAACCCTGAGAAATCAAAGACTGATTGAGCATAAGCGCAATGCCGACTTTCAGATCCATGATAGAATCAACCATATTGGTCATCTGTTCCAGTGTGCTGAACTGCGCCAACTGGGCAATCGATTCCGTTTCCGAAACCGGCGACATCGGATCCTGATTGGCAAACTGCGCCACCATCAGCCGCAGAAAAACATCCCTATCCAGCCCCTGCATGGCACTCGACGTATAGTTCCCGGTGGAAAAACTGTCATAACCATAAAGGTTGCCGAAAAAATTAATATTGTCAACCGCCACAATATTTCACTCCTCAATTCGGATCTTAATAATAGGGCTACGCCCGTAGATTAATTCTGGCAGAACTGTCGTCCGCGTCACCATCGTTCAGAATCCCGTTGTTAAACGCCGCCTCACTGTTATCATTCTGCAAATTATTGTTACCGTCCCGAAGAGCTTCTTCAAAAGCCTGGCCTTCCGCCTGATCGCCAAAATCCATTTGCAGGTCTCCGCAATTAATGCCGGCGTCGCTAAGACTCTGCCTTAAATCCTGCATTTGGTTCTGCAAAAACTGTCCCGTTCCCAGCTCAGACGCTTTGATCACCACATGCAGCTGACCATTCTCCATGCGCAGAGAAATATCCAGTTTTCCCAACTCTTGCGGATGCAAAGACATTGTCATCTCGTGCACCGCACGGGGCGGCAAATGCATAGCCACTTGCTGGATGCTTTGAATCACTTGTGGCGCCAAAGAAGGCGTCGGGGACGGAACCGGCGACGTCACAACAGCCGCGTTCTGAACGCCATTCGGAAAAACCGCCGTCTCCTTAGGCTCCATTAAGGAACCCGCCACATCACGACTCGGAGAGTTTGTCATCATTTTAGCGGTCAGGGCAACCTCCGGCTGGTTTGATGAATCCTTAATCCGACCACTTAACTCGCCCATCAATCTCGAAATCTGATTCAAGGGTTTGTCGGTTTTGTTCATTTCTCTGTCTAAAAGTATAGTGTCCGCAAAATCTTTTTTGTTATCCAACACCTCAGAAACATCGTCGCACATCTGCCAAGTCGGCGCATAGCCCTGCTCTTTCCTTAAGAGGGCTGCGTTTTCACCTCGTACCGGCGAGAACACCTCAGATATGGGTTTGTCAAAAGATGCCGGCTCTTTGAACGAAATCAATTCGCCAAAAGAAAGCAACGCTCCTGTCATGCCTGGTTTCATACCCGCAGCCTCATCTTTTTCCAAATAAATTGCCTCATCGTCTTGAGTCGGCGGAATTTGTCCAACCCCAACATCGGGAGAATCTTGCCTCCCAGCGTCAACGCCTGCGTCAAACACATCCAACACAGCCAAAATCGGATCAGCGTCAAAAAACGCATCCTCCTCAGACGCAAACTGTGCTTGTCTGATCGTAATCCCGATAATATCGCCAAAAGATACTTTGTCAGGATCCGATTTTTTGAATGCATTACCTTGATCATGACCTTTCATCTTCACATCCGGCTGTGGCGCAATGGCGTCCAGAATAACCATTGATTCACCTCCAACAATTGTCACCCTGATCCTCAATGACAAACAAGCGCTCATCATTCAAGATCAGGATTAACTTGTGTAAAATATATCGAATCTTGTTGACGCAATCTAAAGAAGAATTTTTTGTAAGTTAGAATCGAATCACATTCTCGTAATCCAAATTAATGCTGTATGATCGCAAACCGAAGGTATCACAGCAAAGATTCGTCTATCTCTTTATCGAATTTTTTAATAAAAAATTTACTTAAATATTCGCGCGCGCTCAGACCCTTATAAATGACGACCCAAAGCTCCACGCAGCCTTGCCAAAGCCTGAGAATGAATCTGCGAAATTCGCGACTCAGAAAGTTTCAAAATCGCGGCAATCTCCCTCAAAGTTAACTCTTCTTGATAGTAAAGAGCCAGCACCATCTGTTCTTTTTCCGAAAGCCGACCGATAGCCTCACTCAGAATCTTAGCCTGATCCTCTCTTTCAATTTCATTAAACGCTTCCTCCGCGCGGGGATCCGCCAACATATTAATCGCGGCGGTACCATTCTCATCCTCAGACGCCGCCACGGTCTCATCCAAAGAGACCATACTCATATATTGACCTTTGAGCAAATTCGTATAAACATCACCCTCCGACATATTCAAAGAACGAGCGACATCCTCAACACTGGCCGACCCCTGCTCACTCTCAAGATTCTCGAAAGCCTTCCGGACCTGCTTAACTTTCTGTCTGGCCGAATGCGGCACCCAATCCATAGCACGCAGCCCATCAATCATAGCGCCGCGGATGCGAATTCCCGCATAAGTCTCAAACTTAACGCCCCGGGACGGCTCAAAACGCTGCAAAGCTTCCAACAAACCAAACACGCCATACCCAACAAGATCTTCCTCCTCCACATGAGAAGGCAAGGAAATTGCCAACCGGCCCGCGATGCGCTTGACCAAAGGCAGATACTTCGCAACAGCCGACTCCGACCAAGCAGTCTGCTGCTTCGCTACTTGCTCATAAGAATTGCTCATCTCCTTCTCCATCCTCCTACACGCTTGATCGACACCAATAACTACCACCGAACAAAGGATGAGGAAAGGGTTCTAAGCGATCCATCAAATCCCGAAATTTGATAATTCTATCCTTGAATTATCAAATCACCAACCCTAACCCCTAATCCCTAACCCCTGTCCCCTTCCCCTAACCCCTAACCCTTATCCCCCAACAAATCCGCATTAATCTGCCCCGCGGTGACCCCGGCTTTCTCATCCGCCCGATCCGTCCCAGAGGGTTCAAGCTGCGGATTATAAGTCACCTTAACGCCTTTTTCATCAAGATCATCAAGGGCCTCCAACGTCGTCTTAATTGAAGAAAAATCATCTTGACTGAGTTGAAAATCTCTTCTATTTACTTTATCCCAAGTTGCTATGACTATTCTGCATATAAAATACATAACTGCAAAAATTATTACAGCCTTACAGGCTGAGTAGATCATTTCTGACCGAAACAAATAACTTAAAATCAGAGAGAGATTGCCAAGAAACAAGGCCGCAAAAAGAGCCCATTTTTTCATGCGTTGATGCGTCCGTTCTTCCCACATCAAATCACCTTTCCGTTGCTGCTTTTAGCCGTTTTGATATACAATTCTGAAGTTTCAATACGAAAAGTTATCGTTCTGCCGACGTTGCCGCCGACGTCTTTCGCCAAAATAGGAATGCCGTATTTTTTCAGTTCTTCCGAAACAGCATCCATATTTTTTTCACCGATATGCATGGCTGACGCCTTGCCGAGAGCGGCAAACATCTGCGCCCCACCGGCAACCTTTGCTTTCAACCGGGAACTGACGCCGCCCAACCTATTGATCTCACTCATCATAATTGACAAACAGGTATCAGCGTATTTCAGAGGATTGCTTTGTGGCATATCCCGCGAACTTGGCAACATAATATGCGCCATTCCAGCCACCTTGGCCATTTGATCATAGACACAGACGCCAAGACAAGATCCCAACCCAATCGTCATCAACGCGTCGGGAACCCTAGAAACCTTGTAATCGCCCATACCAACCAACACCGTGTTCATAATCCAAAAACTCCCAACAGCTTATCTAAAGAATCCCCGTCCGGTATGAAAAGGAATTGTCCCTCAATATCACTCGTTCCGGAAAACTCAGTATCAATAATAAGCACCGTATCCCCAACCTCATCGCTGTCCAAAAAGATCCCTTGCAGCATCGCGCCTAACATATCGATACACATGGCGGGAATGGACGACTGCATATGGATACCGGAAAAATTAGTCAGCGCCACCAAAAAAGAACTAACCAAAATATTACCCACTTCCATGATCGCCGAACACGCAATCCCATCGCTGTTCAAATCAGGCCGTTTATCCATACGCAGCAGAGTCTTCGCAATATATTCCCCGCTCTGAGTGCTCGTCAAAAAAAGTGCCTTCCCCGGAGCTTCACCTTCCACTTTTAAATAAAGAGCCACCTGAATTTCACCCCGGTCACCCCAAGTATCCGAGCTTTCTAGTGCGACAACCCGCACATTGGGCACATTAATATCGATTTTGAGATCAAGGAGCTGGGACAAAGCCGTCGCCGCGTTACCGGCGCCAATATTGCCCATTTCACACAAAGCCCCCAATTGCATTTCATTAAGATCTTTCACTAAATCAAGCCCCTTCTCCGCAAATCCAGCTCAATTTCAAAAACAGACTTGACAATCTTATCCCGGTCTCGTTCGGAAATATTCAAAAACTGTACGGACGCCCTATACTGACCACACCCTCCCTTGCAGCCTGAACCCACAGCTTCCAAACGTTTCACCAAGCATAAAATCTCGAAAAAATCGTCGCCAAAAGTCAGCTGAACCAGCAGCTTGTCCTCCTGCTGCAATTTCTGACTTGTCAGCAGCAGAAACCCTCCCCCGCTTATGTTCAGCGCATGGGCTTCCTGTCTTGCGCCTAGTTGCGTGTCATGACCAATGACCTGATAATAGACAACTTTTAGACATGGTATTCTTACGTAATGACGCCGTTGTTTCCTCTTCGCGGTCTTGGGTTCGGAAATGGCAAAAGTAGGCAGAGCCTTGACTTGACGACTCAATATTTCTGCCGGGAACAGATAAGACTCTCCTTTAAAAACAAAAATTATATCGAGCCCCTCACCTGGACGCAACGGCAGAAAACCACTCTCACCATAAGGCACGGCAATCGTCAAAGTCCCCTCGTCCTTATCTTCGATCTTAGTCCTATAATGGCCGTGGTTCTCGCCATGTTTGACTATCATCTCCATTGACAGACCCGGCTGAAGGACATCCATCAACTCCGCGCCCTCCAAAAACTCGTCTCTCACGTGGTTCCCCTCTTTGATATAGACTCGCCGCCACCGAACAGAATAAGTCTTATGTTTTCCTCTTCTCTACTATTGTCCGAAATGGGCTTCCTTATCCGTCGCTTGATGGAATGAAGGTGAAATTGCGCTTAATATGGATCGTTAACAATTTAATAAGGCGCCAAGAGAGGGGACTCAAATCTCTACGAGGGAGTGCAGCCGGGAGTATTATGGAAGTAAATGGTTATAGATCCATAAAGTATTCATTGTCATATACTTGACAATAATCGCATCTACATGTAGGATCTAATTATATAAGTATTATCTTAATTATTTATTTAAGGGAGGACCTGAGTGGGATTATGAATAAAAGAACAACCAAAACCATCAGAAATATGGTGTTTTTTCGGTGGACAGCATTATTGACAGTAATATTTCTTTTCCCGGCCTTTGCGGCCTGCAACACAACCGGAATTGCCGAAAACAAGATTAATGGCGCCAATTCATCTGTCGAGTCGCTCCAAATTTCTATTCCTTCTGCGGAACGTATTGTCAGCGAAGAGAAAATCAATCTTGGCAATGATTATATCACTACTTTTGTAAAGGTGGTTGAGGAGCGGGAACTGCTGCAGATGGATACCTACACCAGCTATCCTTCAGGATCGGTAGATGTTACTTTGAAATATGCAACAGGCTATCGAGATCAGGCGCAGGCTATCAAGGACGCTGAAAAATATATTACGTTCCTGACAGAGACAGAGGGCTTTGTCTGTAGCAATCCGCAAGGACAAACCATTCCGGGCGGCTATATAATGTACGAGCTTGGTAAGGATTCCGTTGACCAGGGAATGAAGATAAGCTTGAGTATCTATATCGACCCCGAGAGTCATTTGATATCTATAGGAAAAGCCCCTGCGCAATCATTGGAATTGTCGATTTGATTATTTCTATTGGCTGCACCCTTATCGGTTTCTATACAATGTGTTTCTGGACACAACACTATGACGCAGCGTTATCCGGAAGACAATGGGAGGTGGAATGATATCTGATATCACTGAAAAGGGTATGCCGGAAAATCTCGTTTCAAAGAAAGGGAGGAAAACCAATGAAAAAGAAGATTCTTGGATTAGCACTTCTTGTCGTCTTGATGACCTCAACAGCTGTTCCTTTATCTGCACATGAAGTCTCTGATGGTGTTCATTTTCACCTTTATAAAAAAAATAAGTCGACAGTCTATATCTATGTCTATGGTTCAGCCTACAACTTTGACCAGCGTGTCAGTCAAATTAAATATGGCCCAAATTATTATACCCAGGGCTCTTATGTCTGTCTCTTGCAGGATCTTTTGCGCGAATGCAAAAAACGCAATATTGGCAAATACCCCGGAGGTATTGATGGCTACTTTGGCAATATCACAAAGCAAGGAGTTATTGATTATCAACGAGCCCGGGGATTGTATCCGGATGGAATCGTCGGACCCGATACATGGAAAGCATTAGAAAAGGACTATCGAATTGAGATGAAGTCACCTTATCTGTGGACCTTTGACTATCCCAACAATTGGGGTTGGTAAAATGTTCTCTGAAAAAGGGGCTGTTGCACTGAAGGTGCAGCAGCCCCTCAAAAATATATACATAGTTCGCGCCCAACTCCTGAAAGGGTCATGATACATCTCTGACAACGCCTTTCCCCAAAATCAGCCGCGCGAGTTTTTCCGGCGTGGCCACTTCGATATCGTCTGGAACGTTCTGACCGTTGGTTAAATAAGTCAACGGCAAATCCGTTCGACGCACCAAATCGAGCATGGCCCCCTCGCTGCGGCTCTCATCTAATTTGGTCAGAATCAGATGGGTTGACAGAGTCCGGAACCGTTCCAGCACATATCCCTGCTCCTGCGGGCTGGTGGTGGCGCTGATGACAAGCATGGTCAGATCAGGCCGGCCGGCCTCCATGAATTCTTCCAGCTCGTCCATATGCATTTCATGATTGGGGCTGCGGCCGGCTGTATCAATAATAATGACATCTTTATCCAAATGTTTAGCCAGAGATTCCTGCAATCCCGCGGCGTTCATCACAACTTCCACCGGAATATCCAGGATTTCTCCGAAGGTGCGCAGCTGCTCCACCGCAGCCACCCGGTAGGTGTCCGCCGCGATTAGGGCGACTTTGTGTGATTCGACAATGCTGAAACCAGCCGACAGTTTACCGATCGTTGTGGTTTTGCCGACGCCTGTGGGTCCAACGAGAGCCATGGTCAGCGGTCTGTTTTTTTTCTTGAGCGCCTTAACGTCAATAATCTGGGTACGGGCACATTTGGCCAGAATGTCTTTCTGGAGCAGTGCCCACACACGACGGTCGTCATGCCACAACTCTCTTTTCAGATGTACCTGCACCTGAAACAACAGCTCGCGGCACATCTCCGCGCCGACGCCCCGGTCATACAAGTAATCGCGCCATTTTTGCAGCACTTCCGGCACAAAACCTGCGCCGCCACTTTCTTCATTCAAATACTGATGTATTTCGTGCAGCATGCTCATGATGCTCGTGAGTTCGAAATTTCCCTCTAATTCATTCACATTCGGCGCGGTTGGGTTCTGCCTGATTATGTTCGGGGTGATTGTCTTTGCTGCGGATACGTTTGATGCCGGCGCGCCCGTGATCGACGCAGGTGACACGGGCACACGATGCAATGTCTCACTGTTGGCAGCATCCTGGTCTTGCAACATACGTATCGCTGTCTTTTCCAGTGCGCCTTGCGTTCTGACTTGCGCAATGGTTTTGAGAAGTTTTTCGACGCTCTCGTCATTCTCACCGGATCCAGAACCGCCTGATCCATATCCGGCTCCGGATACACCGCTGCGATTATCCGACGGCTTTGTCAGGATCGGCCTTTTTGCCATACCAGCTGTTCCACCCGCGACATAGCCCGCGTATACCTTATCCGCGCGACTTTCTATTTCGCTCGTTTTTGCTGCTTTGGCACGCCCAGCCACATTCTTCCTACCTGCTGCCCCCTGCCGGCTTGCTGTCGTCCCGCGTTGACTGGCTGTCCCCTGTTGACTGGCTGTCCCACGCTGGCTGGCTAACCCATGTTGACTGGCTAATCCATGTTGATTGGCTGCCTCCTGCCGATTTGCTGCCCTGTCTTTCTGTTTCACCCTGCTTGCCTGATTTGCCGCTTGGTCTGCTTCCTCGATTCGGCTATCCGAAGCGGTTTGATAAGCAGAAAGTGGCCCATCATCAAGAGCAGCCGTAATCTCTATTTTGTGTTGACCAAACAAACCCAGAATGGTTCCTTCCTTAAAATGACGTGTCTGCAGAATAACCGCCTCCGGACCAAGTTCCTTCTTTATTCTTTTCATAACTTCTGTCACACTGTCCCCGACAAAGCGCTTAACTCGCACTGTCCAACACCACCATTCCTAAAGCTTGGACTTCTATGCCCTGAACAAGTTCGTTATAAGAAAGAATCGTCAGATGGGGTAAATGCCTTTCGGTCATCCGCTTAAGATTGATGCGCACAAGAGGCGCGCAGAGAATAACAGGATTAAAACCGTTCATGGCAATCTTCTCCACATCCGCGGCGATTTCACTCAGCAGCCTTTGGGCCACAATGGGATCAAGGTTGACGAAAGCACCATATTCCGAAGGTTTGATATTATCCAGGATCATCTGCTCAATGCGCGGTTCCAGCGTCAGTACCGACAACATACGCTTTTCGTCTAACAGCGGCTGCACAATCTGACGGGCCAAAGCGTGGCGCACATGCTCGGTCAGCCGATCCAAATCCTTTGTTGCCGCGGCATGATCGGCCAGGCTCTCCAGAATCGCCGGCATGTTTTTGATTGAGACACGCTCTTTGAGCAGATTGCTGAGAATCTTTTGCACATTGCCGATGCTCAGCAGATCAGGAATCAACTCGTCAACGACGGTGGGGCTCTGCTCCCGGGCGTGGTCAATCAGGCCTTTAACGTCCTGGCGGCTCAGCATTTCGTGGGCCTGAGACTTGATAATCTCCGTCAAATGGGTCGCCAACACCGTTGGCGCGTCCACCACGGTGCACCCCGACATTTCTGCTTTCTCCCGCAGGCTGGCGTTGATCCATTTGGCATCCAGGCCAAAGGCCGGCTCTTTGGTCGGAATACCCGGCAGCTCTTCCTCGTCAAACCCGCTGGTCATACACAAAAACTGATCGGCGTGCAAGTCGCCTGAGGCCAGCTCGGCGCCGCGGATTTTGATGACATATTGGTTAGGCGGCAAGTTCATGTTGTCCCGAACCCGGATAACCGGTACAACGAAACCCAGTTCACTGGCAATCTGACGCCGAATAAGAATGATGCGCTCCAGCAAATCCCCGCCCTGCCCGCTGTCCACCAGCGAGATCAGGGCGTAGCCGATTTCCAGTTCCATATTGTCCACAGTGAGCACATTCATAACGTTTTCCGGTTTCTTGGTATCCTCAGCTTCCTGTTCAAGAATCGCTTCTGTCTCCTGAACTCCTTTGTCCTGGGACGCTCTCGTCAAACGGCGGCCTATAAAAATGAAGGCCCCGGCCAAGGTAAACATCGGTATAAAAGGCATACCCAAAAGCGCCAGCGCGATCAACACCCCTGCTGTCACGTACATGGCTTTGGGCGCCTGAAAGAACTGAGCCACAATATCTTGCCCCAAATTGGTATCGTTGGCCGCCCGCGTCACCACAAGGCCCGTTGACGTGGAAATCAGCAAGGCCGGTATTTGTGTCACCAGCCCATCCCCCACCGTCAGGATCGTATATGTCTGCAGCGCCGTTGCCGCATCCATGCCGTGCATGGTAATACCAATAGCAAACCCGGCGACAATGTTGATAACCAAAATAAGAATACCCGCGATGGCGTCCCCTTTAATGAATTTGCTGGCGCCGTCCATAGCCCCATAAAAATCCGCCTCGCGCTGGATATTTTTGCGACGTATCCGTGCATCCTCATCTGAGATAATGCCGGCGTTCAGATCGGCGTCAATGCTCATCTGTTTGCCGGGCATGGCGTCCAGCGTGAAACGGGCGGTCACTTCAGAGACCCGCTCAGCGCCTTTGGTGATGACCAGAAACTGGACGATAACCAAGATGACAAAGATAATAAATCCGACCACGGCGTTGCCTTGGATGACAAATTCGCCGAACCTTCTGATGATGGCGCCCGCCTCGGCGTGAAGCAGAATCAGGCGTGTGGTTGACACGCTAAGGGCCAGCCGGAACAGCGTCAGCACCAGAAGCAACGACGGAAAAACGGAGAACTCCAGAGGTTCCTTGTTAAAAACAGCCAGCATTATCACAATCACGGCGGCACTGATGGCAAAAGTAATCAGCAGGTCAATAATCAGCGTCGGCAGCGGCACCACCATCATAACGACGATACCAACCAGCGCGATCGCGACCAGCAAATCTGTCTGTTTGAGCAATCGATTGAGCAGAGACACCTATGTTCCTCCCGACAACGCAGATACACTAGTATTGTGTTCTGGAGGTCTCACTCTCATGCGCCTAGGTTGGTAAATCTCTGCTTTTTACGTTATTGTTCATTAAACATCCACCTACCCTAAAGAGGTTCGCCGCCGCGCCAGCTTATACACAAAAGCCAACACCTCCGCCACGGCCTGATAGAGACTCGCCGGCACCATATCCCCCAATTCCACCTGACTATACAGAGAACGCGCCAGCTCTTTATTCTCGAACAGCGTTACATCATGCTCTCGGGCAATCTCCCTGATGCGCCTGGCTATCAAATCCTGCCCCTTAGCGACCACCTGAGGCGCTTCCGACTCACCGGGATCATATTTAAGCGCCACAGCGAAATGGGTTGGATTCGTGATCACCACATCAGCGGTTTTGACATCCTCCATCATGCGGCGCTGAGCCATCTCCCGCTGTTTCTTTTTGATCTCAGCTTTCAGATGGGGATCTCCTTCCGTTTGCTTGAACTCGTCTCTGATCTCCTGTAAAGTCATCCGCAGGTTTTTGTTGTACTCAAACCATTGATAGAAAAAATCCAGAAACGCCACCAATAGAAAAGCCAGTCCTACCTTCCACGCCATGTCAAAAATAATGCCGCCCAGCACCCCCGCTGCTTGCAGCACCGTCATATTATGTAAAGCCGGAAAAATCCCGAAGTTATCTCTGATCACAGCGTATAGAAAATACCCAATAATCCCAAGTTTCGCCAGTGATTTCACAAGGTTGACCACGGACTTGAGTCCGAACAGCCGTTTTAATCCCTTCACCAGGCTGAAATTCTCTAATTTGGGCTTGATGGTGTGGGTGGTAAACAGAAACCCCACCTGGGCGTAATTAATAGCCAGCCCCAAAACAATCGCTGCGCCAAACAGCGGCAGCATCATAATCGCCGCCTGCCAAGTCAGTGACAGCATCAGCGCGCTGACCTCAGCGGCGGTCCATTCCGCCGTCATATGCATCGTTGTAACAATCATATTGGCCATGGATGAAATCATGTAAGGCAGCCAAAACCGCAGGAGCATAACCAGCCCGATCAGCACGACAGCGGATCCAATCTCCGGGCTTTTGAGCACTTGCCCTTTCTTGCGGGCGTCTTTCTTTTTCTTAGGCGTTGCCGGAAAGCGCTTTTCACCTACTGTTTCGGCTATTGTCTCCACCCCCTAAACAGCTCGTCCAGCCAGCCAAAACTGATGTCAACCAACCGGGAAACCTCGCCGCCCAGCAGCGTAATTGTTAAATAAAACATCACAAGGCCGAAAACGATTTTGACCGGGAAAAACAGATTAAGCAGATTGAGCTGCGGAACCACTTTGGCCAGCAAACCCACCCCAACGTTGGCAATGACCAGCGCGCCATAAATCGGCATCGCAATCTGCAGCGACAAAAGTATCGTTTGTCCCAGGATCTTCACAAAAAACGCGCTGCTGTCGGGAATATGAGTCGGATTAATGGGAATATAGCTGTAAGATTTCACCATAGCCGCAATCATCATATGGTGGGCGTTGGTGGCCAAAAGAATCATTGTCGTCAGGATCAGCAGAAAATTTCCGGCGATAAAACTACGGTTGCCAAACAACGGATCGATGGTGCTGCCCATAATGAAGCCAAGCTGAAAATCAATCAATTCTCCCGCACCCATCATAATGAATGTGATCAGATTAAGAATAAACCCAAACGTCAGCCCCACAAGAGTTTCCTTGAACACCACCGCGGTAAAAGCCGGCACACCGCCATCAAAAGGTGTCACAGCCGGCATTAAAATTGGATAGACTATCAGCGACAAGGACAAGGACAGCACCAACCGGATAATCGGCGGAACCCCCCGCGCTCCGAACACCGGCGTCAGCATCACCATGCCCGCCCATCGGCAAAAGATTAAGATAAATACCAGAACATTCCATTGCAGATTCTCCAAAAGCGCCATAGAATCATCCCATTCTTGCTGCGATTCTTGTTACATGGTTCCCCAATTGAGACAGAAATATGAATTTCAGGGGCTAAATAGCAATATTATCCAATTCAAGAAAATAATTCTCTTCCTTGAGCGTGCAATTTATTATTATTTTACTTGGCAGACATGCTATAATGAGATATGCTATATTTATAATTGGTCATAATGAGCCATAGGATAATTATAAATATCACAATATGGCACGTGATATATAATTAGCACATAACCAAATGATCTTCTTTTTGGATACAACCTTCAGGAAGGGAAGGAATGATATAATCCATGTTTCAATTTACAGATGAAATGAGAACAGATATCGAGCATATTGACAGCCAACACAAAGAACTTGTGGAGCTTGTTAATCATGCGGCCACCCTTGGTGAATCCAACCCGGATAGATCTGACATGAAAAGTTGCTTGGATTTTTTAGGCGAGTATGTTGTCAAGCATTTTGGCGATGAAGAAAAACTCCAAGTTGACAGCAGCTATCCCAACTATGTGCCGCACAAGGCCATTCATGATGATTTCATTGAGACGTTTCAGGGTCTGTACGCGGATTTCGAGAACAACATTCCCATGAACAAACTCACTTTTGTTTTGTCCAACGCTGTCAGCCATTGGCTGATTACGCACATCAAAAACGAAGACGTCAAATTTGGCAGGTATTTTGCCAGAGTCGCCCGCTTTGACTTGTTCGAGTCCAAAGACGGCGGCAGCAGGCTGGTTTTCAGTTCTTTTCCCATCAGCGCCTTACCGAACATTCTGGCGACTCACTACGCGATTGACATTGAACACGCGAAGCAAACAGCCGGGAAACTCGCTCAGGGAGAAGAGTGTCCTCCTTTTGGGTATATCAGCCGGATCTTGACTTTGAAGTACCGGCGAATCATTAGCTAGGGCCAGATCCTTTATTTCCTTGCGTACAACACAAGATCTGTAAAGAGATTGACGGTGAACGCCGTTAAAACGTTTAACATCCATGGCCCCATAAGCAGCATCACCAAAACTATCGACAGGATTTTTGGCACAAATGTCAGTGTCTGTTCTTGGATTTGAGTCATCGCCTGAAAGAGGCCGATGGCCAGGCCCACGATTAATCCTACGCCCAGCAGAGGCCCCCCCACCATCAGCGCAACCCCTAAAGCTTCT
Source organism: Peptococcaceae bacterium (assembly GCA_009783315.1). Lineage (GTDB taxonomy): Bacteria > Bacillota > Desulfitobacteriia > Desulfitobacteriales > Syntrophobotulaceae > WRJI01. The sequence continues at coordinate 493 of WRHI01000066.1, read as the reverse complement.
TTGGCGAAATTCATGACATCATTTTGTGACATCGTTTTGTCCTCGCTCATTTTGTTGTTTTTGTTGGAACGTCTAGTACTCTACCACACCCAAATCGCCTAATAGATTGCAAGTATTTCGGCACGAGGCAAGGAAGAACCGACGACGCATACCGGGCGTCTGCTAGGAGGGACTGACGAAGTATCGTGCCGAAAGATGAAGCAAGATATTAGGTGATTTGGGTGTGGTAGAGTACTAGCGTCAGATATCCATAGAATTTCCAACACCAGGCGGGAATTATGTATTATTCTCCCCTTCCCATCACTCTATACGCGTATACCTTCCCATGAACAGATAAGCAGAGCTTTCTGCCGCGGTGTTTCCCCGCAACTCAATGGTGAGTTGGAGGCAGATACCGCGCTGGCCAGTAACAGTGCCACGTCAGGGGTTGGGGATCGGCAGACTCCAAAAGCCCTCGGTTTTTTTCGCCTTTCGGGGGCTGCGTCAGGCGGTG
>WRHI01000065.1 GCA_009783315.1 Peptococcaceae bacterium | reverse complement strand
ACGCAGCCCCCGAAAGGCGAAAAAAATACGCGGGCTTTTGGAGTCTGCCGCTCCCCAACCCCTGACGTGGCACTGTTACTGGCCAGCGCGGTATCTGCCTCCAACTCACCATTGAGTTGCGGGAAAACACCGCGGCAGAAAACTCTGCTTATCCTTATCGTCAGTTCATGCACTTTTTAAATATGCACCCCCTCTTGAATAAACAATTCAAATCATCGTTAATTCGTGCTATACTATTCAACGGCAACCGACCAAGAAGCCTATTTCGAAATTACGGAGGTCTCATCAAATCACATGGAAAAAAAGTGTATCACATCTGAAAACGGCGCCGTCTGGTATTGGATTGACCGCCATAGCAACCTTAACGCGCCCTGGATTGTTTTCACCCATGGCCTAGCCGCCAACCACACAATGTTTGACAGACAACTCGGCCACTTCGCCAAAACCTATTCTGTTATCACCTGGGACGTCCCCTTCCACGGCGAATCCAAGCCATACAAACACTTCTCCTTTGCCAACGCCGCCAAAGAGCTGAACGCCATACTGGCAGCAGAAGACATCCCCAAAACGATTCTGGTCGGAATGTCTATGGGAGGATACGTGAGCCAGCAGTTCATTGACGCCTATCCCGAAAAAGTTTCGGCCTTCATCGCTCTAGACACAACTCCCTTTGGTCTGCGGTACTACTCCCGTTCCGACCTGTTCTGGCAATGTCACGCGGGCGCCATGTCCGCGGGCTTCCCAGACAAAACCCTGCGCCGCAACTTTGCCAAAGCCAACGCCCTGAGCGAGGAAGGTCGCAGACTGATGCTGCAAATGCTCGCCCCGATGAGCAAAAGCGAAATATGCCTTCAAATGAGTCTGTCCGGCAACGCCCTTTATGCCGAAAACCACGACATTGATATTCCCTGCCCGGTGCTCATCATTGTCGGAGAAAAGGACCGAACGGGAAAAGTACCGCAATACTGCAAAACCTGGTCCGAAGCCACCGGTTATCCCCTCGTATGGATCCCCAACGCGGCCCACCTGTCCAATGTCGACAACTGGCAAGACGTGAACCGTGCCATCGAAGCCTTCATCACCCCATTAACTTATACAAAGAACGCCGCCGCCTCTCCCGAACCGGTGCCTTCTCTAAAAACAAAACCGCTGAAACTTGCCGGCGCCTTTAACACCTTGTTCGGATCTTTGCTGAGACGGGAAAAAGAGCAGCTCAAAGCAAAATAGTTCTTCTCTTTATAGTCTTCCAGCAATCCCGTGAGCCCGCCGAGCCGCCTCAAAACAAATCTTTTCTTCATCCAAACCTGTTAGCGCCCCCTGCTCCATCAGAACGCGCCCATTTACCATCACAAACCGGACATCCGAGCCGCGGGCACAATTAACAAGATGAGACACCTCAGAGAAACATGGCGTCAGATGGGATCCGGCGAAATCCACCGCAATCAAATCAGCCAACCCACCGGGTTCCAACCTGCCGCAACGCGTCAGCCCCAACGCCTCACCTCCCCCCGCTGTCGCCATCCTCAGCACTTCGTAAGCTTTTAGCGCCGACGGCGATTTGACCAGCTTCTGCTGCAAAGACGCGGAACGCATCTCCCCGAACATATCCAAATCATTGTTGCTGGAAGCTCCGTCTGTCCCTAATCCGACACACAGGCCAAGCTCCAGCATACGAGCCACCGGCGCTGTCCCGCTGTTCAATTTCATATTGCTCTCCGGATTGTGAGCAATCCTCACACCGTAGTTTCGCAGCATGAGCAATTCTTCCTCATTGAGATGCACACAATGGGCAGCCAGCACAGGCACACCTGATACGTCTGATACGCCTGATACGCCTGATACACCCGATGCACCGGCTGCACCTGATCCCTCCGACTCACGGAATCCAAAAAAGCCCAATTCTTCCAACCACACCGCCGGCCGCAGACCCGTGCGCTCCCGTATCGTCCTTTCTTCCGTCAGAGTTTCCGCCAGATGAATATGAAGGCCGGCGCCCACACGCTCCGCTTCCTGCCTGACTTCCCGGAGAAATTCCCCTGTGCAGGTGTACGGCGCGTGAGGCCCCAGGAAAACACTGACACGCCCCTCCCCGGCGCCCTGGCAACGGTGAAACAACTCCAGATTTTCCCGCAGGCCCCTCTCAGCGTTGGCCGAATCAAAAGCCGTGATCCCCCGACACAGCACAGCCCGGGTTCCCGCTTCCAGCACAGCGTCAGCCACTCTATCCTCGTTCATATACATATCCGCCATTGTCGTCGTTCCGCCGCGCACCATCTCACATAACGCCAGCATTGTTCCCCAGTACATATCATCCGGCTCCATCAATGCTTCAAAAGGCCACACCTTCGTTTCCAGCCAAGGCATCAGCGGCATATCGTCAGCATACCCACGCAGCAGCGTCATAGCGGCATGGGTGTGGGCATTAACCAAACCGGGCATAACAACATGATTCTTCAAATCCAGCACCCGCTCAGGCTGCCAGTCCGGCCGGCTGCCGATATAGTCCTCCAGCACCCCTCGCGGCCCTACCGCCACCAGGGTATCGCCATCCACCAACAATTCTCCGTCCGGATAAAAAATTTCTGCCCCAATCATCGGCAGAATTCTTCCTCTTATTGCGTATCTTGTCATTGGCTCAATGATCCTCCTTAGTGTCGTCGTGGTTGCTCTTGGTTGCGTCTTTATATTGTATCTAATGGGGAGGTCTCCTGCAAACCAAGGGAGTGTATAGTGTATGGAGATCAATCAAGGCGGTAAGAAAATAAGAGGATTTTTTCTGAATCCGTGGAAGTATGCTTCTATGGCATTACTCATGACACCAGGAAATTTTATGCGCGGAGGAAATTATGGAAAAAATTAACAAAGCTTTTTTTGATGGTGAAGTGCTGATCTGCGGGTGTTCGAAACAAGATAATTTGTATTACAAAAATATGTACAAAGCTTTCACAGACAATGGCATAAAAGTCTATCCCATGCCCACAACACCGGAATCGGGGCTTGGATTCGAAACGTACACAAGTTTTGATGACCTGCCGAAAGTGCCAAACAGCGCCTATGTTTTAACCCATAAGAACCAAACACCCGCGCTGATTGAGCAATTAGACCAACTCGGCGTGAAAAGGATCGTGTTTTTCGGCAAGGTTTGCGCAGATGAAAGCACCCTGGAAACCTGCCGGAAAAAAGGGATTCAAACAAGAATTGGCTGCCCCATGATGCTTTTCGGCGGTGGATTTCATCGGCTGCACGCCTTTTTCGCAGGTGTTAAACAGGAAAGATCCTGATCCATAATGACAATACAGCTGTTCTAATCACAGCTATTCTAATCCGCGGGATCTGAACCAATAGGGTCCAACGAGAAAGACTCGTTTGGCCTTCTTTATGTTTAACTGTGTCCGGCTAAGCCGGCCAAATTCCTCAAAGCAACAGCGCAGGCTTTCCTCTCTCTGGCACGCCGCCGGGGCGCCAGACATTGACTTTGTTCAAGAAACTCCCGGATGAACAGATATCGTTCCGACGTATCGGAAACGGCATCTTCCCGCAGTGGCGCCAGGCTCAAACACAGGATATTGTCTGTCCGGCGCTGCTCAGCGGCTTCATGATACAGCTTCTCCAGCGGAATCTTATCTAAAGCGGCGTTGACGAAAAGCCTCATGCGCTCATATTGGCCGACACCGGTCAATCCCGCCGCCGCGTCAAGAAGCCGCAAAAACCTCTCCTCCCCCAAATCCTGACAAATGCTGCGCAACCAGCCGACATCAAAGGCACCCTCGCCAATTTCCTTAACCTTAAGCGGCGTTAACCGTTCTACCGGAAAATTCTTATCCCCATCCGTTTCCTCCGGCATATCACAACCAAGGTGAACACGGATAAAACAGACCGCGCTCAGCAAACCCGGCCATCCCAAAAACTCGGCAACAAGGCGTGTCCAAGCAGGCGCCAGCAAAGCAGCCTCCGCCAAGAACCGCTCAGATACCCCGCCTTCTTCCCCGCCTTCTTCTCCCCAGGCTGGTTTCGCTTCCTGAAGCATACGGCCTAAACCCTGCGCGGTGTCCCCCTCCGCCGGTACCGAAGCCCCCAGCAAGGACTGCAAAACATCGCGCTTCTCCGCCGTTTTGCGTTCATGACCTTTCTTCCCCTGTTCTTGCCCGCACCTTGGCCTTTGCGCTTGCCTTAACAGAGCGGTTACAATGCCCACAAACGCCCAAACCCCTTCATGATATACAATATCCGCCGCCAAAGGGCTAACCGGCAAACGTCCGCAAGTCGGTTCCCGAAGCACAATCTCGATCACGCGCCGGGAGAGCTTTTTTAACGCATTCACCAACAAAGCAGCAGCAGAAGCCTCCATCACCAGACAACCCTGCCGCTGTTGTTCCCAAAGAGCAAAAGCTTCCCCCAAACCTTCCCGGCAAAGAAACTGGAAAAGCAAATCATCCTTAACCAAACCCAAAGCCGCCGCCCGGGCAATCTGCCGGACATCCAGCCGTACACAGGGCCGTCCGGACATTTGACCCAAATGAACGCACGCAGCCGCGTACCGCATAAACCCCTCGTCATCAGCCGCGAATCTTTCCATCAGATCCAACAAGCAATCAACTTCCGTGATATCAGACAGGCAGAAACCTTGTTTTTCCAGCCCTGAATCAACGGCCCCACCGGCGATTTCTATTAAACCAAACACAGCGCCGCAGGCGGCTTGAAAAACATCAGCCGGCTCAAACTCATCAATAAATTTTTCAATAAGCGCCATTGCTAATGAACCATACTCCCGCTTCGGAAAGGCCGCCGCGCAGTCCCTTATCACCGCCATAGGCAACACTTTGCCATAAACGTCATCAACCCAGGCCGGCAATTCCGGCTCAGAAGCTTGTCCCCTTCGATAAGCCAACGCCATGACCAGCACTTCCGGCAACTCAACCTGATTCTCCGTCCGCCATGCCCGCCAAACCTCCGGCAGCACAAAATCATCGAGAGTATACCCCTTCCTCTCCCGTCGCGCCGTGGTGTTGGGCAGTACCGGATACGCAAGACTCCCTAACACCGTTTCTTCCTCTGAAAAATCATAATTAACACGTGTAAAAACAAAATCCTTGTGAACCTCAACTTGAGCACACATAGCCGCCAAAAGACTCATTATCCTCGTTTCCGAAACGCCGGCAACAGCACACTCATCTCCGGGCAACTGTTTCAAACTGAACCGTTCCAGCACCGCCGGCTTATATTGAGGATCAAAAATCCCCAACACCTGCTCAAGGGTATCAGCGCCGGTGCCATGCCGCAAACTCCGCACAAAATCCCGTTCCTCGCCGCCCCGCTGTTCCAGAGGCACAACAGCCGCCGCGTCAGCCAAAACATCCGCGCAGGTATCGTCCGTAATCCTTGCCGCGACGCGCAGCTCTTCCAGCAACGCCAACCCGGCCAGCCTCTTCTCCTCCCCTTTTGCCCCACACAACTCCCCCGCGCAAGCAAGAGCCGTTTCAGTCGGCTGCCCCAAAAGAATCCTGAGACAAGGTTCCCGCATCCCTTCCGTCTTCACCGCCAGCAGTTTCATGACAGCGGTTCTTTCCCCAACAGATAAAGGAACGGCCCAACCGCCCTCTTCATCCCATTTCCCTCCTGCCGCCAATTTCTCAACCGCTGTTCGACGCACAATCATACTTTTATCATGGAGGCATTGAAAGAGAAAATCCCGCTCCCGTTCATGCTGCACCCAAGATTCAGAAATAAACACATCAACAAACCGCCGGCGCGTTTCCGCTTCACAACCGGGCATCAGATCAATCAACTCAGATATTTTCATCTTGTCATAATCTGCGGCGGCAATCAAAAACAGGTTGGCATAAAGACACTCCCGGCTTAGCGCCCCTCGGAAAGGTTCGGCGGACAGCCGGTAGCCCGCAGCCGGCATCCCCTTAAGCAGCCCGGACAGGTCGGTAAAATACCGATCGCGCGCCCCGGCGTCCGCCAGCGCTGAAAGGCTGCGGCTGACCCCCTGCCAGCCTTCACGGGTTTGCATAGTCGGCACGTAAGACATATCGAAATTGGCCATAGCCAAACAGAGCACATCAGGATCGGTACAGGGATCGGACAGGAGCCCGGATACCAATTCGACCTGTGCGGATTTATCATCCAATTCAGCCGCAAAAGAAAGCGCCGCGAGTTTCTGTATCTTGTCCCCTTGCCGCAGAAGCTCCTTGAGCAACGGCAAAACTTCCTCTACGTCAGACAGAGTGCTCACCCAGAGCCCGGCCCAAACACCCTCCAACTCGCTGCCGAAGACAGCCTGTCGGCATGCCGCCGGATCTCCGGCCAAACGCAGCGCCAAACGGACGATTTTTTCCATCATGCCGCCATCGGCGCGAAAGGGCCCAAAACCCATCCAGACTTTAACCGTACCGGCAACAGCCTCATAACGCCAAAGATCATACTCCGCTACCCACGCCAACAGCGCCAGCTGCCCCTCAACCCGGCCCTCACTCCCTGCTTGCAGCAGTTCTACAGCCCGTGCAACATCCCAACCCAATCCATTCTCGGTCTGAGCGTAACCCTTGACAAACTCAAACAGATCCCGCCGTTCCGACTTCAGCACGGCGCGCAGCAGCATCTGTCTCAATCCCCGGTCACATTTTCCCTCGGACAAGCCGGCCCGAACAGCCTCGCCGACAGAGCCGACAGAGCCGTTTTCGCCAACAACCCGGATCTCCTCGCTGACGGAACCGCCCTCCTCATCAAGGGCCAAAGCTATAAAATGCTCCCAAACAAAATCCGCCATCACATTAAGATCAGCCGGCAAATGCGCTTCTCCCCCACGTTTGTTCTTATACCGGGAGATTCGCCGAAGGATAACCGGCAAACCGGAAGCTTCAAGCTTTGGCATAAAGACACAGCCCAACAATCGCACAAAAGGACGCATATTCGCCTGCAAAGAACTTGAGCGAAAAGACCTGCGGCTAACCCCCGACGCGTATGGATACAAAGGCAGCCGGGCCGCAATCTTCCCCACAGCCTCGGCCATAGGCTCACCGGCCAGCCTTTCCACGAAATCCCGCGCCCCCTGTTCATAGACTTCTGTCAAACAACGCGCGCCGCCAGAATCGAGGGCATCAACCAGTCGTAAATAACTCGGCTGGCGCAAAATCTGCCCGCCGCGGATCATTTCACGGAAAGCCGCCGCGATCTCACCCGTTCGGCTTTTTTCCAGCCCCAAAACCTCCAGTTGTTTCATCATGATTCTGTTAACTCCTGCAAATCGGTTTGACCGTTATTTTTTTGCATATGTTCCTCACGAGCCAGCTGCCATTGATCCCGAGCCAAGCTAACATATTTACGATACCGGCTTTTGTCCTCATGATGAACAACCTTGCCAAAATAGCGGATCGCTTCAGCATAATTCTGCCGGCGCCGATGTAACTCACCAATGAGGTAAAGCAGCTGTATTTCCGTAACGTTCGTTTGCGCAAAATCGCCGTTGATGTATGATTGCTCATAGTGCTGCAAGGCCTCAGTCATATACTTCTGTTCATTGGCGCCATCCTGTTGGCCGCGAAAAAGCCAGGCCAGACGAATGTTGAGCCCAGCATGATTAATATGGATTTCCCGTACAATATCGGCCAAAGCCAGAGCAAAACGATAGGTTTCAATAACGTCATACAGAGATCGTTTCCCGCAGTAGGATTTGGGATGGGAGAACCGCCACTCCTTAAGGAAAACCGCTACCTCTTCGCGTGCGTTGCCTGGGATCCGCGAAGAATCATCATAGAACCCATATGAACATTCCGGACAAATAATAACGAAATAATGCAAGGGATTAGGATCCCCCGGAGCAAATATCTGACAAAAATCCGTATCAAGTTTTTCCGGCTTGATAAACCGCGATCTAATTTTTTTTGATGAAAATCCCGTTCCACATAAAGGGCAAATCAGCTTTTTATCATATAAAATTTCCATATGATTGTTCTGATTGTTCCCGTCATTCATCATAGATCCTCCGACATAATAAAAAATAGCAGCTGGGATCGTTCACCCGTTATCATAGTTTCCCAAGCCTTTCCCTGAAATATGTAACCTAGATCCCGCTCTTTCCTGTTCAATGTTGGCAAAGATTGCCGAACGACCTCAATTGAGGAATAACATATACGCTTGGATAATGACAATATGCATAAATAAATCTTGACATTATAGTCATATACATATAGATTTAAAATATCAACAAAATATTGTCGTGACTCTCGTATGGTTGCTTTGAAGGAGGGGATCCCTATTAACGGTCAATCTAACAGATATACAAACCAATACTCCGAGGGATCAAACCGAGACTCCAGCGAATCAAACGGATTCCCCAGTGGATCAAACGGATTCCCCAGTGGATCGAATAGCGGGTCAAGCCGGTATTCCGGCGGATCAAGTGGATCTCCTAACGGATCAAATCGATACTCAGACGAACCAAACTTTTCCAATAGATCGGTCAGCTATTCCAACAGATCAGGCAATTATCCTGATAGATCCGCCAGCTATCCGGCCGGCTATCCTGACAGATCGGGCGGCTATCCCGACAGATCGGGCGGCTATCCTGACAGTCCGGGCGGCTATCCTGGCAGACCGGGCGGCTATCCTGACAGTCCGGGCGGCTATCCTAACAGTCCGGGCGGCTATCCAAACAGACCGGCCGGCTATCCTGACAGAGCGGGCGGCTATCCTGACAGAGCGGGCGGCTATCCTGACAGAGCGGGCGGTTATCCTGACAGAGCGGGCGGCTATCCTGACAGAGCGGGCGGTTATCCTGACAGACCGGGCGGTTATCCTGACAGATCGGGCGGTTATCCTGACAGACCGGGCGGTTATCCTGACAGAGCGGGCGGTTATCCTGACAGACCGGGCGGTTATCCTGACAGATCGGGCGGTTATCCTGACAGATCGGGCGGTTATCCTAACAGAGCGGGCGGCTATCCTGACAGATCGGGCGGCTATCCTGACAGATCGGGCGGCTATTCCAGCGGGCCAAACAGCTATCCCGTCGCTACAAGCCTCCCCTCTACTGTAATAAACAACTACCCAAAAATATTAGGCAACTACCCATATATCTCAAACAACGACCCAGGCGAACCATACAACAACCCGACTAATTTGAATGACCCAGAAGAAGCAAAAGACTTCCCGGTTGAATCAAGCAGCTTCCCAGTTGAATCAAGCAGCTTCCCAGCTGAATCAAGCAGCTTCCCGGCTGAATCAAGCGGCTTCCCGACTGAATCAAGCTCCCCTGCTGAATCAAGCTCCCCTTTCGAACCAGCCAGCCACCTCAATAGCACTTCTGCCACATACGCAGCCGAATTAGCGCATACACGTTCAAGTGAATATACAATCACGTATACAGATGAATATACAAACGTATTTTCAAATTACGATAAGACGTCCCCGGACACTCATCAGAACAATGACTATCTCACTGGGAACTTGAACGAACACGTATACACTTACGCGGATAAACTCAAAGTAGAGCAAACAAACACATATGCCAGAGAACTCATCACAAATCGCGGACTCGCCAGCTTCATTTTTCTCTCAATTATTACCTTGGGCATTTACCCAATCGTTTTTTGGAGCGGCCTGTCTAAAGACATTGATCTCATTGCCGGTAATTATGACCGGAAAAAAACCATGCACTACTGTTTATTGTTTTTCCTTGTCGGCCCACTGACTTTAGGCTTGGCGTACCTTGTTTGGCATTATAAGCTTTCTGCGAGAATGGGCACGGAACTGAAACGACGTCACATTCATTATGATGTCAAATTTGGCAGCGGCAGTTTCTGGATTTGGCTGGTGCTTTGCTCATTAATTCTAGCAAGCCCGCTTGTTTTCGCGTATTTCTTCAGCGTCGGCAGTCTCTTGCTTTTCAGCATCCTGGGTTCCTTGATCATTGTTGGGCCGCTCGTCTACACATATAAAGCCGCCAAAGCCATGAACGTTCTGGCAAATAATTACAATATTAATGGCTGATTTGCCCTTCTTTATCTGCTTGTTTTCGCGATTCACATATTGAGCTTGCATGAAACAGCCGGGATCTATCAATCCAGGCTATTTTAATAATCACATCACACAATTATTTTTTATTTATATAAATATTTTTTATTATTATTGACTTTGTTGAAATTTTAATATATATTATTATTATGCTATACATGGCTCATTACTATCTTTTAGGGGGAAGGCGATTTGAAATCTACCAAAGAAAAACCCAGAAAGCTAAGTTACGGCGACTTGGCCAAATGTTCACAATCATTCAATGTGTTCACCAAACCCGCCAATTTGGCTCTGGCCGTAGACATTGTCGAAAAGCTGCCGGCCATTGACGAAACCATTCTTCATTCCTGGCTGCAAGAGCACCAGGACAAGTTTTCCGAAGAATTCCCCGGCAAGCTGTTCGAGCTTGTATTCGATCGCAATGTCAGAGATGACATTAGTCAGCATGACGCCCATTTGATCGCTTGTTGCATGAATTTTGTTAAGGAACAGTCAAGCATCGCTTGTACACCTTAGTCACAAGAATGTCTTCGTGAAAGATGCGTTTCTTTCCTATCCGCGTCCAACCGCTTCTCCGCCATCATCTCGCTGCCGGATTTTACGATATCCAATCCGTACTTCCGCTGTAACTTTATCGTCACCTCATCCAGTTTGTCGGATTCCTCGACGGACTTGGGATCATCGAATAAAGATAATTGTTTGACTTCACCCTCCGAAAACCCGCTGAGACTGATCCCAACCAAACGGATAGGCCGGCGTTCCACTTTATTCAGCAGCGCGGCGGCAGTATGATAGATCTCATCGGCTTTGTTGGTGGCGCCGCCGCTTCTCGACCGGGTGATCTTTTTCATATCTTTGAACGTGACTTTTAGGGTTACCGTTCTGACAAATGTCCCTTCCAGTCTTATTTGAAAGCTCAGCTCTCTGGCTATGAGCCGCAGGACATCTTTCAGGTATTCCCGGTCGGTCTTATCCTGCTGAAAGGTGATCTCTTTCCCCAAAGACTGCGTTTGCGCCGAAGCAGCTATGATCCGGTTATCAATGCCGTCCGCCAGGTCAAGGATATGTTTCCCTTGGTTGCCGAGGCAGCGGATCATGGTATCCCGGTTGTTGTAAATATCCCTCACGGTGCGAATGCCGAATTTGCTTAGTTCAGCCTCGGTTTGCGGCCCTACGCCATAGATGACCCGAACGCCGCGGTCAACAATCAACTCACGCAAGGCTTCCGGAGTCAGGATCTGAAAAAACCCGTCCGGTTTCTTTTCTTCGCTGGCCAGCTTCGCCGACATCATGGAATAACCAATACCAACCGAGCAGGTCAGCCCTGTTTCCTCCCAGACCCGGCGCTTGATCTCACGGCCAATCTTCTCCGCCCCGCCAAACAGCTTCACAGAACCGGTGACATCGAGGAAACCCTCGTCTAGAGAAATGTATTGCGCCATATCAGTATAACAATCCCATATCTTATGGATCTGCCGGGAGGCTTCCACATACTTGTGGCCGTTAGGGTGCATATAGACGCCATGGGGACAGCGGCGCCAGGCTTCTTTGATGCTCATGGCGGAACGCACGCCGAATTCCCGCGCCTCATAGCTGCAGGTGGCAACCACGCCCCGTTCATGGGGCAGCGCCCCTATGATCAGGGGTTTCCCCTTCAGCTCAGGATTGTCGTGGATTTCCACCGCCGCAAAAAACATATCCATGTCAATGTGCACGATTTCCATTTCGATCAGCACTCTTCCCGGTTAATTCCCCGCTTAACTGCAAGGGTCAATTCATCCGCTTAATTGTCATACAAGAGATTCTTTCAAATGCGTTCAGAACACTATAGGCTAAATCATAATCAAGATAAATAAACCTTGTGTCTGTCTTTATTTTTCCAAACGCCTTGCTATTTTTAAAATATAAATGTTTGCCGGAAATGCGTATGCATCGATAGCGTTCACTGAAATGAATTTCTTGTATATCCGAATACAGGAATTCAAACAACTCTTTATTATTATCCCGTTTTACGATCACACTGTAATCATATAAAATCAATTCTATGACACAAGGTACGCCGTCCTCTAACTCAGAAAAAAGATTTTCCGGAACTTTTTCAGCCACTTTCTGATTATTTTTTCGAAGAAGCTTTTTCGTCAAAACGACCAACCAATGAACCAACCAATAGGTGCAACCAAACACAAGCATAACCGGAGTAAATAGAATATTCGCTAAATAGTCATCAATACCCCAGGGCGCGGGAGCTCTGCTTTTCATCTCAATTCTGTACCGTTCCACTACCTACCTCATTATTAGATTAAGTTTTCTTGTCTTCTTACTATTTTAGCAATCACAGTGTTTATGTCAAACTATGATGAAAAGCTGGTTCATCTAATGATGTATTAATAGTTGCTTCCTTTTATTGTCGGATGACTTCCCTTTCTTTGCCGTCTAACCTATAGACATATATACCGTGCCTTTCGTTTTCGGGAGTCTGTCCGACTTATTTCGCATGAGACCCATGCATTTACATTAAATATGATGGTCAGTATAATAATAGCAACATAAAGGAGGCGGTAAGATGGGTACATCAGAGGGAATGACAGATCTTCAATTCGAAGTGTTTGTTCGTTTAATATTAGAGCTTGCAAACAGCGCCGAAAGCTTAGAGGGCCTTCAAGCTGCTCTTCGTAAGGTTTTTTCTTGTTTCGATAAGTAGCACTCCGTTCTTTGTTCAGCTAATCAACGGTCAACACAACTTGTTTTAATACATTATCATAGACCTCGCGATATTCATCGTCACCCAGGTAAGTTTGAATACCAAAAACTTTATCCCCTTTAATGAGTACATACTGATGATTTTTCGGAGTATTATCAATTGTGAGGTCCCACAGCTGCACATCGGCAATCGTTACTATCTCGCCCTTGTCATAGGGATAGGGACCTTCTTTGATATATGTGCCATTCCTCAATTTAGCCTCAAGATCTTCAACGGTTTTGTAGCTGGCTCCTTGCTTCCAATAACCCGGCCGAACATAAAACGATGAAGTTCCTCTCTCTCTCACCGCGATTTCAATGCTATTGTCCGAGTATTTCGGATTGATTTCCCAGTTAATGCCATTCCACACATCGTATTCCGCAGAAGGCACCATAACCGAGAAATGGCCCGCTTGGGACGTAAGTGTCTCTCCCTGAGGGGTAAACTTGTTTGAACCGCCGCTGGTGTTGCCACAAGCCGTCATGCTCAAAGCCAGTGCCAGCGCCGCAAGGCAAATGCCTAATTTTTTCATTTTATTCTCCTTTTATGGATTCTTGTAAACATTTCTTAGTATGGCCATATTTTCATATCTGTATGTAATAACGGGGGCGTATATTGTGCCCTATTAACAACACCCGCCGTTGTCACTGCAACCGCAAGTTGGCTCTTCACCTGTAAACCAGCTTTTGATTATCGCCGTAGCACAGCCCACGCCTGCATTAACCTCAATCGCCCTTGCCGGGCAATTCAAAGCGCAAGCCCCACATTCCATACACAGGTCTTTGTGGACAATTGGCGTTTTCCCATCATCCATATCGAATACGCCGTGTGGACAAACTTCAGTGCATTTGCCGCACCCGGTACACTTTTCCGCGATCAATGAAAGTGTCGTCGCATTTTTTAAATACTTGTGTCTCATAGCGACCTCCAATCAGCCTATAATAGTTTTTATCAATATTAAGACGATGCCAGCCAGAAGCGAAAGCGCAATGAACGGGAGCGAGGTTTTCATTTCTTTCAAGACGCCTGACGGCGATGTGTAGGTTGATGCCCCTGTGAAGTTCATAGCCAAAAAAGCGGCAAGCGCGGGCAGAGAAAGCGTATATCCTATTGCCAGAAGAAGGGTTGACGAAGCAAACCAGCCGTACGCCCAAACGATAAGTACCGTTCCAATCGCCCCTAACAGCCAGCCCTTAAACGCAAAGGCTTTTCCGGGAACGAAAGGCAGTAAGACTGGGGTTACCACTGTGCCGATCAGCACAGCGGCGGCATAGGCAAGGAAGTCCAAAAAACCGAACGGCCGCGCCGCGAAAAGATTAATCAGGAATAAAACACCGAAAACCATTAAAGAAACCTTTGCGGCGGCTATTAGTTCAATCGGTGTCAACACCAATCTGTCCCATATCGTGAACCTGACCGTCCGCATTTCTTTTGTAGCAATGTAACCTGCGGCAATATACGGTTTTATATCGATTGCCCGTACCGGGCCGAATGTGACGAAGAAGCCTGTGCGTTGTCTTACCTCATGGGCGTTCACGCCAGGTGCGCCAAGCTGCGGCAGGTACAGCTTTTTGTGAGCAACAATTTCGGAAAGCCCAACCGCTTTGATGCGTTCGACCAATTCGTCCGTCCCAAACGTACCTTTGCCTGCCGCGCACCAGACGTTGACTCCTTTCGTATCAAGCAGCAAAAGCCAGCAATCAACACCGGAGAGATGTCTCCGCAGTGTATCAAATGTTAGCTTGTAATTCGCGCTCACCAATACGGGAGACTTTTCATCCGGATTTCCCACAGCGTAAATCCCTGGATCAACTGTATAATTCATACGCCCGATTCCCCAGCGTACCTTCCACGCCCCAAGTCTGTCTTGAAAAGTAAGCTGGGTTGAAACAGTTTGAATCGCAGAAGTACCACAGCAGCCGCTGGACGGACAGCAACAATTATTTTCACTCATTCAACAACAATCCCCCTCACAACTTGGCGCTTCAGTATCATTATAATAGAATGATCCTCAAGTTGGAAGATGTTTTCCCGCTTGAGTGGGCGGCCTACTCAAGCGAGAGTCCTATTTGTGGAAAATGAAGTTTGCGATTCCTTACCACTCTAATACAAGATCATAGTCCGGATCCATATATTTCTTGTCCAGTTCAATAATTTGCTCCGGAGTCAGATATTCAAGTTGTGCGTATGGACATCCTGGATGATCCTTGAGATAGCTTAGCAACACGTCCTGCAAATCCACCTTGAGCTTCTTAATCGCCGTGTCTTGATTCCAACACAATAGAACAAGATGCCAAGCAACATTGTCATTTCCGGGATCCTTGACATACGGTTGGTGGGCAATGGGGGATTCGAACCCTCGACCTCATGCATGTGAGGCATGCGCTCTAACCAACTGAGCTAATTGCCCAAATCTGTAGTTTGACCCAACGACGACTACCAGTCCACATTATACGATAAATTTGGCAAACCAGTCAAGAGCTGTTTTTGTGTGCTGTTTTTGTGTACCTGTGGACCTGTTGTTTTTGTGTGCCTCAGCTGAACCCCGTCCCCTGCCCCCCGCAACCCAAGAGCCTCAGCCCGGGTTCTGTCCCTTATAGCGCTTACTTCTCTTGTATTTGATAATTGCCCTCAGCTGTTTAGACTCCAACTCAACATCCTGAAGTTCCTCAAACCGTTTGTTGCAGCTATCGCGCTCGTCCATTATGGTTTTTTCCTGCTCTCTTGCCTTCTCACTCCTAAAAGCGAAAACATCGCAAGCAATAATGCCGGTCATCACAGCCGCCAGCCCGATCAACACGAGGGCTTCCGCAAGATAATCCCGAAAAACCCCGACGAAGTCCAACCGGAAAGCGCCCAGCAGCACACTCCCGACTCCCATAACCACAGCCGTGAAGATTGAATTGAGTACCGCAATGTTCCTAAAACTTTTTTTCATCATACTCTAAACAATACCATTGTATTCCCTTTCAAACGTATCAGTCGAAATGGCTTCGACAAAAAGGATCATTGAATCGACGCTGAAACTGCGATAACGAAAAGCATAAAGCATATTCTGATAGAAGCCGCTTTTCTCCACCGCCGTCTTCTGCAGCTTGTTGGCATAAAACAGAATCGCGCATATCAAATAAATGGCAAAGGTTTCGTTAACATTTTCGCTGTCGTCATCCAAAAAGCGGACGTCAGTAATTTTAAAGGGTTTGAATTTGAGAATCCAAAAAGCGTACAAGGCAACACGCTTCCTCTCACTCATCTCCATCCTATGGAAAAAGCGATCATAGGCCTCCCTTTTGTGAACCTGGATAATCACATCAATCAGATCGTACCTGGACACGAAATATGTCAGGTCCGGCGCATATTTGCTGAACGAAAGAAATTGCTGAAAATGTTCTTCAAGGGCCTGCAGGGCATCAAACAACTCTCCATCAGAAATGATTGCATGGGTTGTTTCTTCATTGAGGTTTGGTGGGATAGGTTGGTTGGACATGATAATTACCTTTGCACATCGAAAACTTCAACAAAGGTTTTATCTTCGCACAAAAGCTTCGCGCCTTCTTCCAGGGCATCACAAAAACGGCTGCCGTCCCGCTGCTTCTTGGCAGACCTGCTGACGCCGCTCCACCTCACAAGAGAGCTTTTAATTCTGCCGGCTTCTTCCAGGGTCAATCCAAAAACTTTTTTCTTATTCATTGCTGGGTCCTCCTTGATCTGATCCGAGAATCCTGTCCGATTCTGTTATCTTGTATAGTGTATGCTCAGAACAAAAATATGGGACTCCGCCCTCATTTTGTCGATTATTCAAAAACACTTTTGAGTTTCGGAACCACATAATGGCTCCCTCCCCTACCCTTGACATCCTCAACCATCGCCACCACCAGCAACGGATTCGCCGCCTGTTCGCCGGCGTCCATCAACACAAACCAACCCAATTCTGTGCCGCTTTGGTCGTCTACCGAAGCTTTGATTTCGGCGGTTCCGGTTTTACCCGCCAGCGTTCGGCCGGGGATCTGGGCGTCTGTGCCCGTGCCGCTTTCAACCACCTGAATCAAAGCGGCCCGGATGGTTTGAGTTGTGTCCGGTTTGAAAACATATTGTTTCCAAAATCCCGAAGGGGCATTGTCGGACTTAAGCAAGCTGGGGTTGATCATACAACCCTGATTGACAAAGGCGGAATAAACGCAGGCCAGATGTAACGGATTGATCAGGATCTCACCTTGACCATAGCCGCTGTCCGCCAATTGGATCTCTGTCGCAAAGGTTTTGGTTGAGGAGAATGTGGACTTCGCTAGGCCAAAATCAAAGGGCAGTTCCTCCTCGAAACCAACGTCATACAGCCTTTGGGCCATTGCCCCGGCGCCGATCCGCAGCGCGGCTTTGGCGAAATAGATGTTGTCAGAATGTTTTAAGGCGTTTTCTATGTTGGCTGGACCGCTGTATTCCTTAGTGGTGACAACGGTGTACCCGCCCCAACTGTCGTCTTTTTTCCACGTCAAGCCGCTGGGGCCAAAATCTTCATCAGGGACAACCGTACCTGTGTCTACAGCGATTGCCGCCGTTATCGCCTTAAAGGTGGACCCGGGGCAGTAAGCTGCTTTGAAACGGTTGAACAGAGGATTGGTTTTGTCCTCGTTAAGAGCCGTCCATTGCGCCGTAGACATACCCAAGACAAAATCGTTGGCGTTGTAAGTGGGTGTGCTGACCAGGGCGAGAACCTCACCTGTTTTGGCGTTCACGGCCACCGCGCAGCTTTTATCCTGAGCAAACTGGTCATACAGTTTTTCTTGGATCCAAGCATCAATCGTCAATTGGATATTTTCGCCGTCGGCTTTTTCTCTCTTCGCCACAGTCTCCTTGATGTTGCCTTCTTTGTCCAGGATGACGATCTCACAGCCGTCCTGGGGACGCAGACGCTCCTCATAAAGTTTCTCAGCACCGGCTTTACCGAGCTCGCTGTTCATATGGTATCCCTGCCCTTGCAGCTCTTCCAGTTCCTCGGCGGTGATGCTCTGAACATATCCGATCAGATGAGAGGCCTTAGAACCCATCGGGTAAAATCGTACAGCTTGATCGTCAATCATGATGCCGGGAATCTTCAGCAGATCGTCTTCGAGAGCCTGGAGGTCTTTGGCCACGGTCTTCAACGGCACAAAAGTGTCCTCTTTGACATAAGAAGCGCTTAACCTGGTCTGGATATCCTCTTCCGGCAGTTCCAGCAATCCGGCGATTTTTCTGATGTCCGCCCCACTGTCTTGGTTCATCTTGCCCGGCACCAACCCGACCGAAGACGCGACCCCTTTCCCAGCCATCATTCTGCCGTCCCGATCGTAGATGGTGCCGCGTTCAGCCGGAAAGGTGTTAACGCGAACCTTGTCTTCCCATGACAGCCCCGGAAAAATCAAGCGCGGCTCCCACTCGATCCTGTATTCCCCTTCCGGGTTCAGAGTCAACAACGCGTAGGCGTCATAGGTGATCATACCCGCTGCCGTATCCATGCGCAAAGAGTATTCCACGGCTTTCCCGCCCTCGTCCACCCCGGCCGGAATGGTCATATAATCCGGTTTCTTAGTCAGATCATAAAACTTCTTAATCGTCACCGTGATGTTTTTCGCCTCAATGCCTTCATATATGTTTTTGTTTCGCGACACATAATCTTCCTCTGAAATGAGAGCCTGACTGTGGAGATTGATTTGGCTAAACAGCTCTTCATATCGGCCGGCACCAATCGTCGCGAAATAGCCTGTCAATGCGGCGGCAGCTTTTTCCTCTGATGATTTGTTCGCCACTGATACATACGCGATGACGCCGGTGGCGGCAATGGCGATGATACCGAGGGATATACCCAACCCAAACATAAGTTTTTTGCGCATGGAATGCTCCTCCTCATTTCTGCATTATTCTGATCTCGTTTACATGTCATCTTGCTATATGTATTATACAACATGAATCGCTCAAATCCATCTTTAGAATCGTTTGCTCACTTTGAGCACCGAATCAAACTCCAATTGAGGTTACAGGTCAGACCCCAGCCGGGGGGCAGGAGGGAGCGGCGCGGAGAGGGGGCGGAGGTTGGGCGGGGTGTGAGGCGCGTCCGCCAAGCCGTGCTCCGTGTCGGCGCGGTTCTAAGACCTCTATGCAGAAAGCGCAAAAGTGTGTCCTGAAGTGAGTTTCGCACCGAAAGGAGGGAAAGCGCGGAAGTCACATGCTTTGTAAGAGATGAGGGCAGGCCCTTCGG
>WRHI01000064.1 GCA_009783315.1 Peptococcaceae bacterium | reverse complement strand
CCGTCAGGCTTTCGCCCATTGCGGAAAATTCCCCACTGCTGCCTCCCGTAGGAGTCTGGGCCGTGTCTCAGTCCCAGTGTGGCCGTTCACCCTCTCAGGCCGGCTACTGATCGTCGCCTTGGTAAGCCGTTACCTTACCAACCAGCTAATCAGACGCGGGTCCACCTTTATGCGGCAGCTTCCTTGGAGAGGCCGCCTTTCCTTACCTATCGATGCCGATACGTAAGTGCATCCGGCATTAGCAGCCGTTTCCGGCTGTTATTCCGGTCATGAAGACAGGTTACCCACGCGTTACTCACCCGTTCGCCACTAACTTAACGTCTTTGGCCCGAAGGCCTCAGAGTGTTAAGTCCGTTCGACTTGCATGTGTTAGGCACGCCGCCAGCGTTCGTCCTGAGCCAGGATCAAACTCTCCATAAAAATATTTCGAGCTTTCTTCGGCTCTGTTTGCTTGTTTTGCGGACTTCCTTCCGGGTACCGTTCTTAGAACGCCCCCTTCGGTTCCGCTCAGTCGGTTTTGCGCTGGCGCAAATCCAACCCTTTTCTTCTTCGTCGTCTTTCCCCTTCCCGTTTTCACGTTCCGGGGCTCTCTTGCTGTTTAGTTTTCAATGACCAACTGTCCCAAACCCCTGATTCTATAGGCAATCTGCGGGTATTTGATTCTGCCTCTCCCACAGACGCCTTACCATAATATCACGCCGTTTTTTCGCTGTCAACTTTTTGTAAAAAAGTTTTTTCGAACCGACCGCAACTGATCGCATACCACGTGAAACAATGGTTTTCAAGGGTTTCAGACAGACCCGCAAGGATAGTATCGTCACAAACATCTCCACACTTTAGCATATTCAGCATTTTTTTAAAAAGTGCTTCTCACCACGCAGGGTGCATATTTAAAAAGTGCATGAACTGACGATAAGGATAAGCAGAGCTTTCTGCCGCGGTGTTTTCCCGCAACTCAATGGTGAGTTGGAGGCAGATACCGCGCTGGCCAGTAACAGTGCCACGTCAGGGGTTGGGGAGCGGCACAACATATGTGTATAGACAGGAGTCGTATTGGGACAAGTCACTAAAACAGCCGAGAAACAAGCAGGTCTGCATCGGAAAGCTCGACGAAAGCGGTGAGGTTGTCTACAACAAGCGCTTTAGAGAGCCTGAAGCAAGGGAGGCATTGGAGCAAGGAGCCGCTGTGGCCGAGTCGGTTCTCATTGGCCAGAGATGCCTGAACACATCCTATCCCTGTCAGAAGACAAGCTTAAGGCCGTCTACGGCATGACGGTATTGGACAAGATGGAAGGCAAGCGCGGCAGGCAGGTAAAACGCAACCAGGTTGCCATCAACTCTTACAAGACAGACAGGGCCGGGTATTGGGTGATACTTACTAACTGCGAGAAGGATGCCGCATCAGCCCTTGCGGCCTACCGGGAGCGTTCTTTTGTTGAGTCGCAGTTCGATGATATGAAAAACGACCTTTCCATGTCAAGGTTTCGTACCCATAACCCAAACCCTACCTCGGGACTGTTACGAGCCCACATAATATCCATCTCCATTCACCATTCGGTTGCGGGAGAACCCCGCAGGAGATATTTCTATTTATTTTTTTGTCGCTTCCTGCACTTTTAAAATATGCACCCCACCACGTCATTTCACAAATCGGCGCCGTCCACGGTCAGCTGCCCAAACTTTCTTTTCCCTACCTTAAGCACATCCCCGCTTCGCACTTCAACACAAGTCTCCTCCGGCGCCACTTTAACATCATTAATCCGCACGCCTCCCTGTTCAACCAGCCGCCGCGCCTCGCCCCGGCTCGGGGCAAACCCCACCGCCACCAGCAGGCTAACAACCTCCGGCCGCGCCGGCAAGCCCAAGTCACGCAAACAAAACACCGGCATATCGTCAGGTACGCCTTTGTTGCTGAAAACCTTCTCGAACTCCTGCCGCGCATTTTCCGCCAACCCCCGGTTATGAAAAAGCGTCACCAGCTCCATCCCCAATCGTATCTTGAGATCCCTCGGGTGATACGTCCCCGCAGCCAACCCCCTTTGCAGATCGGCTGTTTCCTGTGCGGTCAGGGATGTCACCAGTTCAAAATAGCGAATCATCAGTTCATCGGGAATCGACATGCTCTTGCCGAAAATCTCCCGGGGCTCTTCCGTCACCCCAATATAGTTGCCTAAGCTCTTGCTCATTTTCTGCGCGCCGTCCAAACCCTCCAGAATCGGCATGGTTAGAGCCACCTGAGGTTCCTGCCCATAATACCGCTGCAGCGAGCGCCCCATCAGCAAGTTAAAAGTCTGATCCGTACCGCCCAACTCCACATCGGCCTCCAACGCCACCGAATCATACCCCTGCATCAGCGGATAAAAAAACTCATGCACCCCGATAGGCGCCCCCTCGGCATACCGCTTGGCAAAATCATCCCTTTCCAGCATCCGCGCCACCGTCGTCTGGGCCGCCAGCTCCAGAATATCAGCAAAAGACAATTGGGCCAGCCAGGCGCTGTTATAGACAATCCGTGTCCGCTCAGGATCAAGAATCTTAAAAATCTGTTCCTGATACGTCCGCGCGTTGTCCAGAATCTGCTCCCCACTCAAAGGCTTCCGGGTCTCTGAACGCCCGGTAGGATCACCGATCCGCGCCGTATAATCGCCGATAAGAATCACCGCCTGGTGACCGAACTCCTGAAACTGCCTCATTTTATGCAAAACAACCGTATGGCCGATATGAATATCCGGCGACGTCGGATCCAAACCAAGCTTAACCAACAACGGCTTCTTTTCCTTCAAAGACCGGGTGATTTTGGCTGCCAACTCGTTTTCGGGAATAATCGCGGTTGTCCCTTCCCGGAGACTTTTGAGCTGATTCTGTACCATAACATTCATGGATTTCTTCCTCTCTTGTTCCTAGAAATATTTTACTTATAACTAAATATTTACATATCTATGAGATTCTTATTTAATTTATCATTAAAATTTATGAACGTCCGCACAACGCCTTAATTATAGCGGTTTTGCCCAGGCTTGGCAACATAAATTCCGAACCTAGATCTATCTAGACTTTTTAAAATATGGTATAATAAAACGTCTCGAAAATGTCATTCTTATATATATGTAGAGCAAACTTTGACGATTAAAAAAGATAGGGCGCGCGCTGTACCGCGCTCACGAGGAGGCAGACTATAAGACATGAAGGCTCTAGACAACACCATGGACTCATCCCGGGAACCCGAAAAGGCCGCCGGCTCAGGGTTAGAGGATATACTCACCGACATAAAAATCATCGAAAAAAATCTTGAAGCCAAACCAAAGCTCGACGACAAAGACAACTCAGCCGACCAGGATAACACCCTTCTTGAAGATATCCTCAACGCCGGCACCCTTGACAAAACCGTCCGTATTGACGTTAACGCCGACGGCGCCTCCGTTCACAAACCTGCCGCCCCGGAAACGTCTGCCGCCGACGCGAACATCATCGAAAACCTTCTTAACGCCGACGACGGGAACGACGAACCCGTCGACGAATTCGTGAGCGCCTTTCAATCCCGCTTGCTGGCCAGCCGCATGGCGGAAAGCGCCCGTAAAATGAGCGCGGATACCCCGAGTGATCCGACGGCGGGCAAAATTGGCAAGACCGCCAAATCCGACAAAACCGTCGTCTCCGGACTCTTCAAAGGTTCCGGCGGCGGCCCTCCCGGCGGCAAAAAACCAACAGCCAAGAAAAAGCACTACATCCTTCAACGCATGTTTTTGGTTACCTTTATTATGTTTTTTCTGGCCTGCCTCGGTGCCGGCGCCTTCGTGTGGGCCACCGTCCAGGATACCCCCGAATGGGATCCCTCCAAGCTGGAAAACCACAAATACGCCTCCTTCCTTTATGATAAGGAAGGCAACAAAATCGCCCAGCTCAGCGCGCCGGACGGAAACCGTCTGCCGGTAAAATATGATGAACTTCCTGATCTTCTGAGAGAAACCCTGCTCGTTGTGGAAGACAAACACTTCTATGATCATTTGGGATTTGATCCTGTCCGCATTGTTAAGGGCGCCGTCAACACCGCGCGCAATCCCGGTAAACCGGAAGGCGGCAGCACCCTGACCGTTCAATTGGCCAAAGACACCTTCATTGACTTCGAGGATCGGCTGGTGCAAACCGGCATGGACGGCGTCCGCCGCAAACTCCAGGAAATTGTCCTGTCCTTGCAGATCGAACGCAACTATACGAAAGAAGATATCCTCACCACGTATTTCACCCAGATCTTCTTCGGACACGGCGCCTACGGCGTGCGCTCCGCCGCAGAGATCTATTTCGGCAAAAGTGATCTCAACGACCTGACCCCGCCGGAAATCGCCATGCTCTGCGGCCTGCCCCAGGCACCGGGAGAATATGATCCCTATTACAAGCCAGAAAACGCGGTCATCCGCCGCGACCTGGTTCTTTCCGTCATGCGCGACAGCGGTCTCATTACGCGCGAAGAATACGAAGTCTATACGGTAGAACCTTTCACCTTTATTGAAGATATCAAAGACAGCCTGGACGACATCAACCGCGGCCCGGGTCAAATGAAAGACTTTCCCTACTTCGTCGACTATGTTGTCGGCTGTCTTCTGGATCAGAACAAGTATGGCCTGACCTACGATCAGATCTACAGCGGCGGCCTTCATATCTATACCACTGTGGATCCCAAGGTTCAAGCCACCGCGGAACAAGTCATGGCTGACCCGGCCAATTTCCCTGTCAACGCCAGAGACGGCGTACCCGTCCAAGGCGCCTTTGTCATGCTGGATAACGCAACCGGCGATGTCATTGCCATGGTCGGCGGCCGCCAATACACCAAGCAGCTCTGTTACAACCGGGCTGCGGAAGGCATGCGCCAAGTGGGATCGACCTGCAAACCTCTTATCGTCTACGCGCCCGCCATTGAAACCGGTCGTTTCGACGCCAACACAGTCCTGGTTGACGAACCCATTACAATAGGCAACTGGTCTCCCAAGAACGCCGGCGGCGGTCACAGAGGGCCTATGACCATGCGCGCGGCCATTGCCGCCTCCGTCAACATTTACGCCGTCAAGCTCTATATGGCGGCCGGACCGGAGCACTGCTACAACTTCGCATTGAATTTAGGAATAGACCTTACCGCCAACCCCAACAGCCACTATTCTAATCTCTCCAATTCACTTGGTGCTTTTGAATCGACAACCCTTCAGATGGCCCGAGCCTATTCCGCTTTCCCTAATGCCGGCATGCTCAACGAGATCAGATGCGTCACCAAGGTTGTCGATCTCAACGGTAAAGTCCTCATGGCACCCCCTCCCCAAAGCCGCCGGGTTATGCAAGCCATGACCGCTTACGCCATGGATGAACTGCTGCGCGGCGTCGTCACCGGCGGCACCGGTACCAGAGCCGCCATCGGCGGCTGGTATATCTGCGGTAAGACCGGCACCACCAACTTCGACGCCGCCACCCACGGCATCAGTTCCGGCAACCCGGACGCCTGGTTCGTCGGCTTCAGCCCTTATTACACCGCCGCTGTCTGGATCGGCTTCGACGAGCTTGATGTCAAAAACGGCCACTATCTCCACTCGGAATATGGCGGAACCAGACCTGCCATGATTTGGAACAAAATCATGAGCGTAGCCCTTGAGGATTTCCCCGTGCAGAGTCAACCCAGTTGGCAGTTGGAAGGTGTCAGTATTCCCAAAAAGACCAGTGTCTGGCCGGACGGTTATGGACCGGACGGCAAGAAGATAGAGCCTGAGCCTGAAACAGCAGAATAAAATGGAGGTAACTCTTAACTTTAATACGAATATCGTCATATAAACTATGGGGATTTGCAACTCACGTATAAGTAGATGCTTTACACCAATCCCCCAACATTATATTTACACACTATGCAGGAATATTTGTCGCATTTTGTCGACAAATATTCCTTTTATTACGGGAGGATAACGGTTACAGTTGTGGAATATATATCCTAGACTAATGGTTGACGCTTTTTAAAAAATTTCAGGAGGCGATAATTATGTTGCATGGTGTATTATCTTTTGGAAAAAAGGGGCTCAGGACACGGTTATTTTTCACAACAATTTCAGTTTTATTAGTGCTCGTTTTCGTGTTGGCTTTAGTTCTTGTATTAGCTCTTCCTGGTTCGGCCAATGCTGGGTATAACGCAATGAACTGCACCGCAATCTTTTCACCATACGAAGGCCATTACCCTAGTTTGATATACGTTCATGTTCTTGAATCTAATCAAATGGTTGGATATGGTTATATGAACCTTCCTCTTATTGTTCGTACTATGCAAGGTTCGCTATATACACTGGGCTATAATCCTAAGGGCATTGATGGATTATTTGGTCCGAACACCTATAATGCGCTCAAGTCATATCAAGCTTCGAAAAATTTAACGGCAGACGGCATTTGTGGCATGTACTCTTGGACTAGCTTAGGCAAAAACACAACCCAGATTCCGTTGTACAATATTTAGAATAGCCACCTAAAAAGGCCCTAGATCCAAAGGATTCAGGGCCTTTTTAGCTCCGTTACTGGCAAGCCACCTAATTATTTTCAGATAATTTTCTGATAATATTTTATTATAAATGCTTGTCTGCTTTTCAGTAGCTCTACATAATATAATTCTTTGGGGTGCCTTATGAATTTTGCGAAAAGGGCAGTTGCGAATATAACCAGAATACCAGGAAAACCTACAACCTTGTTGGTTGTCATCTTCATTCTGGGCAATATCATCGCCGGGGCGATCTCTGTCCGGCAAGCTCTGGAAAACACCGAAATTACCATGCGCGCTGAGATGAGTCCCGTTACTGCCATAAGTGTTAACGAAGAGATATACTCCGTCATGTTTACTCAGAATCCGGACTTCAAAATGGAAGCTATTTCGATTGAAACCATTGAGAAAATAGGCGCTTTGCCTTATGTGAAATACTTTGATTATTCCGCTATGCTGTCATTGGAAACCCCATCATTAATAAGATATTCCTCTTCAAAGAACCAAGATATGAACACGTCTTCTCCTTCTTATTTTACCTTTACAGGCGTCAACAATCCGGAAATTGTCGACATGCAAGCAGGACAGATTAGTCTTGTTTCTGGACGCACGTTTTTCGAGCATGAGCTCAAAAATTTGACGTATGTGGCTTTAGTTTCGCAAGAAGTGGCCAATCTAAACAATCTAACCGTGGGTTCTGTTATGACCTTTGAGAACAACATCTATGCTAATGATACTAATCCAGAGATTCCCTCAACCATGCAAAAATATGATTTTGAAATCGTTGGCATTTTTGAACCAGTTAAGCAGGTAGGAATAGAAAGTGTGCACTATGAAGATCTGGAGAACAGAATGTATACTCCTAATAGAGTTTTGAATGAGGCTTTTACATTTCAAGTTGATGAATATTCAAAAAAGCATCCTGAGATGACGGAAATATTTAAAGATGTATACTATGTCACTTTGTATGTTCTAAATGATCCTGTAGACCTGGAACCGTTCAGGGAGGACGTGGCGGCCTTGATTCCAAAGTATTATACAGTGAAGACCACCAGTAATAATTATAAAATGGTGGAGGTTTCTATGGAATCTACACAAAAGATCACATCCCTTGTCTTGTGCATTGTTGTTGGATGTACAGTTGTAACCATCAGTCTGCTGGTAACATTGTTTTTAAGAGATCGCAAACATGAACTTGGGCTCTATCTTTCCTTGGGCGAGAGAAAGACCAAGGTTGCCGCGCAAATCTTCTTGGAGGTAACCATTATCGCGATCGTAGCAATTACTGTGTCATTATTCACCGGGAATATGATTTCCGGTAGCTTTTCAGAAAGAATGATTGAGAATCAGATTCTCGCTGCTCAGGCAAGTGAAACAGGGTATAGTTTTATGGACTTAGAATTCAGAGGATATAAAGATGAAGTCAACATCGAAGACCTTTTAGCATCGTATGCCGTATCCCTTGATAGGATGACTGTGTTCTTGTTTTATGTTATTAGTTTTGGAACGATTTGTGCCTCTATTCTGGTTCCCATATTCTATATTACCCGGATAAAACCCAAAAAAATATTGATGGATAATTAATTATGAATTATAGTAACTGTAAGCAATGCCACTTTTAACAGTGATGCCAGAAAAATCACATTGCAAAGCCTCTTTCGCCCAAAACAGTTCCAATCTTCAGTGGACTACCCGATCCTGGGGGACATGTTGGAGCATTTGGGTTACAGGTTGGAACTTTCGGATTTTTGCTCAACCCTCCAATTTTTCCGGAAGAGAAAGGAGGCGAAAGAAACCCTTTCAAAGTCTCTATCGCCCCAAAACGTTTTCAGATTAACAAGCTAATTATTTCAGTTTAGCTCTTGTCGCAGGCCCAACAATGCCATCAACAATGAGAGCATTATGATTCTGAAAGTTGCGCACAGCAGAATCAGTTAACGGTCCAAAACCTCCATCTATCACCAAGTTTGCTCCTCTCCTATTGAGATGCCATTGAACCCAACGCACACCGTCACCCGTGCTACCAGTTTGTAAGTTAACTGAAGGCTCAGGATATGGACACCCTCCTGAGGCTTTCAACTTGGCTCTTGTTGCAGGTCCAACAATACCATCAACAATAAGAGTATTCTGGCTTTGGAAGGTGCGTACGGCGGAATCTGTTAACGGTCCAAAACCTCCATCTATCGCCAAATTTGCGCCATTCTGATTGAGGTACCACTGAACCCAGCTTACACCTTCGCCCACACTGCCAATTTGTATGTCAACTGTGGGCTCAGGATATGGACACCCTCCTCCAACGTTCGGAATGCCTGGATTTATATAGGCGTAAGGTCTTCTACGCACGCCTTCTTGTATTATTTCGTTTAATGGGAAATATTGTCCAGGACAGTCAGTAGCCATCATGTCTCTGTGACCACATATTGTATTGATAGTAGGATACATACTAAGAGCCACAGCTATCAAATTTGATCCTAAATTAAACTGATTATTTGGCATTGTAACAGGATTATCATGGTAATCTCCCTCGAAGCAAATGCCGATGCTGTAAGGATTACAATTTGTTTCTCCCATGGCAGCATGAGCGCCAAGGTACTCCCATCCTCGACCTTTATAAACAAGGCCACTTTTAAGAACATAAAAGTGGTAGCCAATCCCATCCATGCCCTCTGCCTTATGCATTTGGTGTATATACTGCACACTTCCATTCGTATATGCATGGTGTAATATTAGATGTGTTGTTGTTGCTGTTCGCATTGTCAGAGGAGCTTTAAAACTCAAATTACTATCATAAATCGATACTCCATAATCCATAATCGTACCCTTCTTCCGTTTTTTTTAGAATAACTAAGCTTCTGTAGTCCATCCTTGAATAAGATACTACAATAATCAATATGACCCCGACAAGAGACAGCTCTTTGATCTAATATCCGAAACCTTCAAAGCCCTCCCATCTCCATCTTAATACTATTTAATTCACTTTGACCCCTTTCACCATAGAATCATCATATGAATAAGAACCCCAAAAGATTCCACATGTGGATATTTTACAGTTCACAAAGGGGCACTTCAACCCTCCAACCCTTGACTTTATCTATAAGGTAATTTACCATTATGATGTAGTAAAAAGTTGGCCATGAGTTCCGCTACTGATTGAAAACCAGATCAAGAAGACACCGCAAATCTTATTTTCGTGTCACTAAAAATTATATTCGAAAGGAATGTTTGTTGTGCCAAACCAAGCCAAGATGTTAATGATTCTTATGATATCCCTTGCTATACTTTTACCGATCAGTTGTACTAATTCACCTATTGTAGAATTACCCGAACCATCTTCTCCGTCAGCAACACTGGAAGATACAGAGAATGGGTTACCTCCCCAATCTCCCCGCAGTCCTGTCACAGGTCTGTTGACTGAGCCGGATCGGCCTTGGTCGGCTATCTATGTCCTTGACAGCCAGGGCAAAGTATACCGGCTTAACCCAGAGGACGCGCAGAAAGTCCACCAGATTTTATCCACAATGGAAGCTGTGGAAGTGCTCACGCCTTACCATTATGAAGGGCAATTCTCCAGTCCTATGTTTGTTATTCTGATTGAATATGCTGGTGAAGCCCGTCTTGCCGAAAGTATATACGCCACCGAAACTGGGATAAGTTATTTTCGTTACACGGATACTGTGGGCAATCACGGCGATCTTGGTTATGTTCGGGGCATAAGTGAGACCCTTTTTGACATATTATCTAGGGCGACATCGGAATAATCTAATCCTCCGAAACACGCAACAACGGATGCAAATAATTATTTATGACGATAGTTAAAACTTCAAATAGAAATTAACAATTAATTCCACCATCTACCGTTCTCCTTTGCATTATGCTATAATAGGCTTTATCAATATATCGCGTGACAAAGCACAAATAGTAAAGCACGCCCTGTGCGAGGAGGTATTATAGGAGATGAAAGATCCTCGTTTCCCTATTGAATCCCTGTCTAGAGATCGAGACAATGACTTGTTTACAGACAATAGATCAATTTTTGACACCGACGATTATGCTAAAACCGGCACAAACAATACTCGGACAAGCAATACCGGCCATCCTTCCGAAGAAACCAGGCGTGCCGCCGGAAACTTTGCCGCCAATAACGACCCCTTGTCCTCATTCCAAAACTATTCGAACGAAAGAACAGATCGTCGGCCGTACTCAGATAGCCGGGCAAGTTCAGATAACCGGGCAAACTCATACGGTCGCGCAAACACAAATACCTTTGATTTTAGCGGCGCGACTTTGGACAACTCCGGCCAAGGCCCCGTTTCCAACGGTTCCGGCCGCTCCAACGGCAACGGGCCCGGTTCCCGCCGTTCCAACGGCAACGGCCCTTCCGGAGGCCCACCCGGCAAAAACGGCAAAAACGTGAAAATCGGCAAAAACGGTAAACCCATCAACAAAAAAGTCGTCATTATCAAAAGAATCCTGCTCATCGCCCTCATTGTCTTTCTGGTGGGCTGCCTCGGCGTCGGTGGTTTTATCTGGGCTTCCGTTAAGGACATGCCCGAATGGACGCCTGACGCTTTTGATCATTTCAGTTTCTCCTCCTTCGTTTATGATAAAGACGGCAACCAGATCGCCCAGCTCAGTTTAGAGGAAAACCGTTTGCATTTCACTTACGATGAGGTTCCGCCGCTGCTGGCTGAAAGTCTCCTTGCCGTTGAGGATCAACGTTTCTACAAACATTTTGGCTTCGACCCCCTCCGCATCCTGCGGGGCGCTGTCAACACCGTCATCAACCCCAACAAACCGGAAGGCGGCAGCACCATAACAACCCAGTTGGCCAAAAACACTTTCATTCAGGTTGAACAACGGACTTCCGGCGGCATGAAAGGGGTTCAGCGCAAAGTCCAGGAACTGTTCCTGGCCATGCAAATTGAACGCAACTATGAAAAAGATGAAATACTCTATGCTTATATGACCCAGACTTACCTCGGCCACGGCGCCTTTGGTGTCCGTTCCGCGGCACAAGTGTATTTCGGCAAAGAGATGGAAGAATTAACCCCGCCGGAAATCGCTTTAATCTGCGGGATGCCACAAGCTCCGGGCGCCTACGATCCCTATGTGAACCCCGAGTCCGCCAAGAACCGCCGCAACTTGGTTCTTTCCATTATGCGGGATAAAGGCATCATCACAGCTGATGACTATACGGCCTACAAAGAAGAACCCTTCACCTTTGTTGATGAAGTTAAGAACGGTGACAAAGTCATCAAAATGGGCTCCAGCTCTTCTGAGAAGCTTTATCCTTATTTTGTCGACTATGTGGTCACTTGTCTTTTGGATGAGAACAAATACAATTTAACCGATGTTCAGGTCTACAAAGGCGGTCTTCATATCCACACCACCGTTGACCCTGCCGCCCAGCAGGAAGCGGAAAACGCCATGAAAGACCCCGCCAACTTTCCAAACAACGCCAAAGACGGCACCCAGGTTCAAGGCGCCATCGTCATGCTGGAAAACGCCACCGGCAACGTCGTCGCTATGGTCGGCGGCCGCGAATATCCGGAAGACCAGCAACTCTGTTTCAACCGGGCCACAAGCGCCCAGCGCCAGCCCGGCTCCTGCGCCAAACCCATTATCGTATACGCCCCGGCTCTCGAAAAAGGCGGCTTCTTCGCCGGCAGCGTTCTTGACGACATTCCCACCACCTTCCCAGGTAATTACAAACCCAAGAACTCCAGCGGCGGATACAGCGGCTTGATCACCATGCGCGCGGCTATCCGCAGCTCGGTTAATATTTATGCTGTCAAACTATTTCAAGAAGCCGGGCCGGATTACTGCTACAATTTCGCCAAAAATTTGGGCCTTGAATTTCGGAACAACACGCAACCCGGTCTGGCCTTTGCCCTAGGCTCGTTCAGCGCCACACCCATTGAGTTAGCGCGGGCATACTCGGCCTTCCCCAACCAGGGCCTTCTCAACGAAGTCAACTGCGTCACCAAAATCCTCGACAACAACAACAGAGTTGTTTTGGAAACGGAAAATGATAATAAGAGAGTCATGAAAGAATCCACCGCCTTTATCATGTGTGACCTGATGAAAGATGTCGTCGATAACGGCACCGGCACAAGAGCCAGAATTTCCAACTGGTTTGTCGGCGGCAAAACCGGCACCACCGATTCCGACCAATATCCGGGGGGCCCCGACGTCTGGTTCACTGGCTACACGCCCCTCTACACCGCCGCGGTTTGGATGGGTTTTGACAACAGCGACAAGGATCATTATCTCGCGTCGGGAACTTACGGCGGCGACAAACCCGCCCAGCTCTGGCAGAAAGTCATGGTTAAAGCCCTTGAAGGCAAGCCCAAGCAATCTATCTTCAACAAGCCGGGCGATGTTATGGACATTCAATTTGACCTTTTTTCCGGCATGATCCCCAGCCCTCTCACCCCAAGCGACTTAGTCTCCCACGATCTCGGCACGCCAGGCGGTATGCCGAACCGCGAAAGCGATGTCTGGATTGAACTGAGAGTGGACGGACAGAACCGTCTTATCCGTCCCGGCAGCACGGCCGGGACACTCAAAGTGTTTCTGAATATGCCGGACCGGCCCCTGGATAATTGGCCGGCGAAAGAACTGCCATACAAACCGCCCGGGGAATATTCGACTGACGAAGAACGGGAAGACGAACCTGGAAACGCCACGGTTCCTGTCTATGCGGCCCGCCTTAGCGGCAACACCGTTACCTTCACAACAACCTTGCCAAAGAACACGATTTATAAAATCGGCTATCTCTATCTGCATGATTCAGATAAAGATGAATGGCTGCCCTCTGTAACAATCACCAACCTAAGCAATTTCAAATATACGATCCCGGATTACTTGGAAGGCGCAGACTCATACCGCTTCCAACTCGACTTGTTCGATAACAATGGCCGCCCCGCCTCACCTCTGTATATAACCGTTCCCTAGTTTATGGACAATGGACAATGGACAATGGACAATTGTGAGATCAAGCGGTCAATGTTTGGCACGTCGCCTATTATTGTCCCATCATGTCTTGCTGTCTCGTGCTCTGAAACGCAATGAAACACGCAGATCCTGGGTACAATCAACAGTAAAGGTTCCTCATTGTCCATTGTCCATTGTCCATTGTCCATTGCTCCTGCTTGGGTCTGATCTGTAACAGTTTCTACAACACCATCCATAAAATACCACCCATTTTGGCACAATGAATTACCAGCATTATGCTATAATGAGACGTGTCATCGAAAAACGGAAGTATCATTACTCCCTACGACGCAAGCCGACACATGTTGGCGGCAAAAGCGCA
The DNA here is from genome assembly GCA_009783315.1 of Peptococcaceae bacterium. GTDB lineage: Bacteria > Bacillota > Desulfitobacteriia > Desulfitobacteriales > Syntrophobotulaceae > WRJI01. Next base: position 6,191 of record WRHI01000064.1, on the reverse strand, counting down.
AATGCATGCAAGCCTATATTGCGCAAGGAGGTACTGAACAATGAAAGACCCCTATCCCATCGAATCCTTGTCCAAAGATCAGGACGAAACCCCTTCTTCAAACAATAAGTCAATTTTGGACTATACCAGAGATATTGAAAAAACAGGCCCTACCAAGATCCCTCCCGGCTACTTCAGCCATCCCTCTGAAGCTGCCGGCCAATCCAACATCAACAATTCTATGAATGGTAATCTCAATCTGCCGGGCAATGGTTCAGACACGTCTACCCCAGCCAAAAGACCCGCCCCGGCCGAAAGAACCTTCGGCGGCGGCAATCACAGCTCAGTCAATCCCGCCGGTAATCCCCTCATCACAACCCCGCGATCCGCCACGCCCTCCGCCTCCCCGAACCCTAACCCCCGATCCCCGATACCCGAACCCCGATCCCCGAACCCCGAACCGCTCTCCGGATCCCCAACCTTCGATTTCAGTGACGCCACCTTAGGCGACCCCGACAATCCCTCCTCCGGCGCCAACGGTTTTTTCAGCCGAATAAAAGGCTTTTTCGGCAAATCTTCCTTAGACGGCGGAAAAGACGGCGGAAATCGTACGAAACCTGGCAGCAAACGAATCCGTATCCTCAGAAACACCCTCATCATCACCCTCATCGTCTTTCTCGCCGGCAGTATCGGCTTCGGCGCTTTTGTCTGGGCGTCCACTAAAGACATGCCGGTATGGAACCCCGAAGTGCTCGATAACCTGAGCTACGCCTCCGTCGTCTACGACAGCGCCGGCAACCAAATCGCTCAACTCAGTTCCCATGAAAACCGGTTGCCTTTTACTTATGAAGATCTGCCGGATACCCTCATCGACACCATCATCGCCGTCGAAGACCAGCGTTTTTATAAACACAGCGGTTACGACCCCCTCCGTATCATGAAAGGCGCTGTCAACACCGTCATCAATCCCGACAAACCGGAAGGCGGCAGCACCATAACAACCCAATTGGCCAAAAACACCTTCATTGGTGCTGAAGACCGAACCTCCGGCGGCATCAAAGGCATCCAGCGCAAAATTCAGGAAATCTTCTTAGCTATGCACATCGAACGCGAATACACAAAAGAGGAAATCCTCTTTACTTACCTAAGTCAAGTCTACCTAGGCCACGGCGCTTACGGCGTACGCTCCGCCGCCCAGGTTTATTTCGGCAAAGAACTGGATGAGCTTACCCCGCCGGAAATCGCGATGATCTGCGGTCTGCCGCAAGCGCCGGACTCCTACGATCCTTATCTCCATGCCGACGCCGCCAAAAAGCGCCGGGCGACCGTGCTGTACGTTATGCAGGAACATGGCATCATCACCGCCGCGAACTATGAACAACATAAAGAAGAAACCTTTACCTTTGTCGAACAGGTTAAAAGCGGCGAAAAAGTCATCAAAATGGGCTCCAGCACTTCCGAAAAACACTACCCCTATTTTGTTGACTATGTTGTCAGCTGTCTTTCGGATCCGGAACAATACAATCTGACGACCGATCAGATCTACAAAGGCGGCCTTCATATCTACACCACCGTTGACCCCAGGATCCAGGAGGAAGCGGAAAAAGCCATGAAAGACCCGGCCAATTTCCCCGGCAACGCCAAAGACGGCGCTCAAGTTCAGGGGGCCATGGTCATGCTGGAAAACACCACCGGCAACGTTGTCGCCATCGTCGGCGGCCGCGATTACCCGGAAGATCAACAGCTCTGTTTCAACCGGGCGTCAGAAGCCAAACGCCAACCCGGCTCCTGCGCCAAACCCGTTATGGTCTATGCCCCGGCTCTGGACAAAGGCGGCTACTTCACCGGTACGGTCTTTGACGACTGCCCCACCACATTTCCTGGCAACTACAAACCGATGAACAGCGGCTCCTTCAGTGGCCTCATCACCCTGCGTGAAGCCATCCGCCGGTCGGTCAATGTTTTCGCTGTCAAACTCTACCAAGACGCCGGCCCGGAATACTGCTTCAATTTTGCCAAGAACAACATGGGCCTTGAACTCGAGACCGCCCACCCCGACTACCTGTCCAACTCCCTGGGTTCATTTGAAGCCTCCCCCCTTGAAATGGCGCGGGCTTACTCCGCCTTCCCCAACCAAGGTATGCTCAACGAAGTCCATTGCGTAACGAAAATAACCGATAACAACGGCGAAATCGTTTTGGAACCCGAACATAACGGCACCAGAGCTATGAAAGAATCCACCGCCTACATCATGTGTGACCTGATGATCGACGTCGTCCAGAACGGAACCGGCGCCAAAGCCGTCATCCCCAACTGGATTGTCGGCGGCAAAACCGGCACCACCGATTCCGACCAATATCCGGGAACCCCGGACGTCTGGTTCACCGGTTACACCCCCCTTTACACCGCCGCGATCTGGATGGGTTTTGACACCAGCGACAAAGACCATTACCTCCCGTCAGGAACATACGGCGGCGACAGACCCGCCCAATTATGGCAGAAGATTATGACCAAAGCCCTTGAAGGCAAACCGAGACAATCCTCGTTTTTTGCCAGACCGGACAACGTCATCAGTGTTCAGTTTGACGCGTTCTCCGGCATGAAACCCAGCTCCCTCACCCCGCGCGAACTCGTCATGACCGACCTTGCCACCCCGGAAGGAATGCCAACCCAAGACAGCAATATTTGGATGGAAGGATCCGGCTACTTCGATTGGGGACGTGGATGGTCGGATTGGAGCCGTTGGTTTGGAACCACGGTGTACTTGAATAAAGACCCGGCGTTTTGGACTGTCATGGAAAGATCACCGCAAAAGGAACTGCGCTATAAACCACCTGGGGAATCTTCAAATAGGGGAAATAATAACAACAATAACAATAACAACAATAACAACAATAACAATCGAGATTGGTGGCGCTTTTAGCCGGACAAAAAACACCCGCTGTTCGTGAAGGTATTCCGTGGAGGTATTCATATGAATGACCCTGGTAACCGCAAGCCAGACCCGTCTGACAATTTCACCCAAGTCAAAAGATCTCTCGGCAGAAGACCCATTCCGGCCAGAGGGCCTCTGTCCAGGAAACCCGCCCCAGCCACAGACTATATTATCAAAACCGCTGACCCCGGCAGCTGCGCAGTCAGTTCGGACAGTCCGGTCAGTTCGGTCAGTTCAGACAATCCCTCCGACCCCCTCTGTGAGCAGAACATAGGGATAGACCCAACTCCCGCCAACGAGCCCGGCGACACCCTTGACCCAACCAAACCCGCCAACAAGACCGCTAAATCTGCCGTTATCGTCCCCCCAGACAGCAATTCATCCGTCCCCCTCTCCTCAGACTTTTCTCCCGGGGTTCAAGACCCGCGCCCCACGGGTTCAGGCCCTGCGGATCACCTCATACAAACAGCGAAGAACCGCTTCAGTCCCTTGATAACCTTTGTCCGTTCCATTCCATCCACCGTCTCTCGTTCCTCAAAAAACGACAAAGACAAGAAGCCACCCACCAAAAAACGTCTCATTCTCAAAAGAGCGCTGTTCGCGACCATGCTGCTCTTTCTGATCGGCGCCATCAGCCTTGGCGTCTTTGTCTGGGTTTCTGTGAAAGACACGCCGCCTTGGAATCCCAACGCCTTAGACAACTTCAGCTACGCCTCCGTCGTTTATGACAATACCGGTACCCAGATCGCCCAACTCAGCTCCTTGGAAAACCGCTTGCATTTCGCCAATGAGGATCTGCCGGAAAAACTCATCGACACCATCATTGCCGTCGAAGACCAACGCTTCTACAAACACGGGGGATTTGACCCCCTCCGCATCATGAGAGGCGCTGTCAACACCGCGCTCAATCCCGACAAACCGGAAGGCGGCAGCACTCTGACGGTTCAGTTGGCCAAAAACATCTTTATTAATGTAGACAACCGCTCCTCCGGCGGCATCAAAGGCGTCCAGCGCAAAATCCAGGAAATCGTCCTGGCTATGCAAATAGAACGCAACTACGAAAAAGACGACATCCTCCACGCCTATTTAAGCCAGGTTTACCTTGGTCACGGCGCTTTCGGCGTACGCTCCGCCGCCTTAATGTATTTCGGCAAAGAGTTGAGCGAACTCACTCCGCCGGAAATCGCCATGATCTGCGGTCTGCCGCAAGCACCGGACACCTACGACCCCTACCAACACCCCGAATCCGCCAAAAACCGCCGCACAATCATCCTCCAAATCATGCAACAAGAAAAAATCATTACCGCCGAAGAATACAACCGCTACAAAGAAGAACCCTTCACATTTGTCGACAAAGTCAAAGAAGGTGCCGAAACTGTCAAAATGGGCGTCGGTTCCAAAACAACATACCCCTATTTCGTTGACTACGTCGTCAGCTGCCTGCTGGACCCGAACCAGTACAACCTTACCTCCGATCAGATCTACAAAGGCGGTCTGAAAATCTACACCACCGTTGACCCCGTCATCCAGCAAGAAGCGGAACAAGTCATGAAAGATCCGGCTAACTTCCCAAGCAACGCCAAAGACGGCGTTCAGGTTCAAGGCGCCATGGTCATGCTGGAAAACGCCACCGGCAACGTCGTCGCCATGACCGGCGGCCGCGAATACCCGGAAGATGAACACCTCTGCTTTAACCGGGCGTCAGAAGCCAAACGCCAGCCCGGCTCCTGCGCCAAACCCATTATGGTCTACGCCCCGGCCCTTGACAAAGGCGGCTTTTTCACAGGCACGGTTCTGGACGACTGCCCCTCCACCTTCGGCGGCGGTTACTCCCCCGGCAACGCCGGCGGTTACAGCGGCCTGATCTCTATGCGGGAAGCTATCCGCCGATCCGTCAACATATACGCCGTCAAACTCTATCAGGCCGCCGGCCCGGAACATTGCTTCAATTTCGCCAGAGACAACCTGGGCCTTGAACTCAAAGACGGCAGCTCCGAGTACTTATCCAACGCGTTGGGCGCTTTCGAAGCTACACCCCTCGAAATGGCGCGGGCTTACTCGGCCTTTCCCAATCAAGGCATGCTCAACGAAACTCATTGTGTGACAAAAATCACCGATATTAATGATAACACCATTATGGAACCAATATACAACGGCAAAAGAGCCATGAAAGACTCCACCGCTTACATCATGTGTGATCTCATGAAAGACATTGTCGACAACGGAACAGGCACCAACGCCAGAATCTCCAACTGGTTTGTCGGCGGCAAAACCGGCACCACCGACTCTCTCGATTATCCGGGAGGCCCCGATATCTGGTTTACCGGCTACACTCCCCTATACACCGCTTCGGTCTGGATGGGCTTCGACGCCAGTGACAAAGATCATTATCTCCCGTCAGGGACTTACGGCGGCGACAGACCCGCCCGGTTATGGCAAAAAGTCATGGTCAAAGCCCTTGAGGATAAACCGCGCCAAACCACGATTTTTGCCAAACCCAGCAATGTCATCAGCATTCAGTATGACGCGTTTTCCGGGCTGCGGCCCAGCGCCCTTACTCCCTCTGAACTCATTAGAAGCGACCTCGGCACGCCCGAAGGTATGCCGGGTGGCGTAAGCAACATTTGGATTGAACTCACTGTAAGTTCCCGAGATCAAGATTTCCCGGCCTGGACAGGCCGGGAACGTCAAATCACCGGCGTGTATCTGAATATGCCCTCCGAATTCTGGACCGTGATGACCAGGTCGGCAGAAAAGGAACTGAAGTACAAACCGCCCGACAAGTCTTCGAGCGGCGGCAAGAACGGCGATAACGAAGAAGGCAGCAGCGGCAATGGAGGCAACAACAACACGCTGCCTCAGTACAAAGGCACACTCAGCCAAAACGGCAACAGTATTACTTTTTCAGCAACGGTGCCCAACAATACAATTTATCGAACCGTCTATCTGTATATTTATAATTCGACCAGCCGCCGATATGTCTATGCCACTGAATCCAAAAACCTAAGCAGCTTTTCTTATACAGTCCCACCGCAATACCGCGGCAACAGCTCCTATCAATTTCAGTTTGTCTTTCGGGACTCTTCTAACCGCGATGTTTCGTCTTCTCAGGTCTTAACCGTAAGCCGCTAGTACTCCGCCCAGCCAGAGGGGCAGGAGGGGGCGGTGGGGCACAGGGCGGAGCCTTTTCGGAAGTGGCGGCAGCGGGTCTTAGGCCTTGGAGCGGAAAAAAGCGCACGCTGTCTTATTTCCGCTTTTCGCGTAAAGGCCTTAGACC